>JACZVL010000096.1 GCA_022572685.1 Pseudomonadota bacterium | reverse complement strand
GGCGCCGCCTCGACGAGGCGCGCCGCCAGGGCAAGCGGATCCTGTTCGAAGGCGCCCAGGGCGCCATGCTGGACGTCGATCACGGCACCTACCCCTTCGTCACCTCGTCGAACACCCTGGCCGGGCAGGCCGCCGCCGGGGCCGGGATCGGGGTCAGGGGCGTGGACTACGTGCTCGGCATCACCAAGGCCTATACCACCCGGGTCGGCCAGGGGCCGTTTCCGACCGAGCTCGACGACGACACCGGGCGCTTGCTGGGCGAGCGCGGCCACGAGTTCGGCACCGTGACCGGGCGCCGGCGCCGCTGCGGCTGGTTCGACGCCGTGCTGGTGCGCCAGGCCGCCAAGGTCGGCGGCATCGACGGCATCGCGCTGACCAAGCTGGACGTCCTCGACGGCCTGCCGGAACTCAAGGTCTGCACCGGCTACCGGATCGACGGCGAGACCTACGACCACCTGCCGGCGCTGCCCACGCTCCAGGCCAAGGCGGAGCCGCTGTATCAGACCCTGGAGGGCTGGAGTCAGAGCACCCGGGGCGCGCGCTCCTGGGCCGATCTGCCGGCCACCGCGGTCAAGTACATCCGGCGCGTCGAGGAACTGATCGAGGTGCCGGTGGCGCTGCTCTCCACCAGTCCCGAGCGCGAGGACACGATCCTGGTCCGCGATCCCTTCGCCGGCTGAGAAACCGTCAGGCGCTCCCCCGGATACCACGCGTTAACCGTCTCTTTGCGATCTTCGGTTTAACTGGGGATTAACCGGCGCGCGGACCCTCGGGACCGCCGCGGCGGCCCAGCGTGTTGACCGGGAGCGGCATGAGCGATCTCGCACAGCAAGGCCAGGGGACGGGCCAGGGGACGGGGCCGGGGACGGGGCCGGGGACGGGAACGGGCGCGGTGCTCGGGGACCGATACCAGATTCATCCCGATAAGCCCCTCCCACATCTGGACTCGCCGATGGCGCAGGCTGTCGCCGCAACCGACCTGCGCGAAGCCGGCCGCGAGATGTTCGCACTCGTCTGCCGTCTCGACCTGCTGCCGCGCATCGACTTCATCGCGGCGATTTCGCGCATGGACAGCCTGCCCCTGGTCAACCCAGCCGATGGGGGTGCTGTCGACTGGCCGGAATCCGGCGGCCGCCGCTTCGTCATCCCGTTCGAGTTGAATTTTGGCGAGCGCGTTTGTCCGTCGCCGGACGCCACGCTCGAGCCCATGCACGAAGACGCCGTGGTCCGAAACGTCATCCAATCCTTGATGCCGGCGCTCAAGGAACTGAGCAACCGCTACATCCCCCACCGCGCGATCCGCATGGACAACCTGTTCTACGCCGACGGGAGCCGCCAGGCGGTGGTGCTGGGCGAATGCGTGAGCGCGCCGCCGGCCATTTCGCAGCCGGCGGCCTACGAGACGATCGAAAGCGCCATGGCCAAGCCTTCGGCGCGCGGCCTGGGCTCGCCCGCCGACGACCTCTACTCGCTCGGAACCGTGCTGGCGTTCCTGCTGACCGGCGGGGTGGCGATCGCGGGTAAGAGCGACGAGGAGATGATCCGAGCCAAGATCCTGCTGGGCAGCTATTCCGCCCTGCTCGGCGATGCGCGGGTCTCGTTGGGCATGATGGAGCCACTGCGCGGGCTGCTCAGCGACGACCCCAAGGAACGCTGGGACGTCGCCGATATCGAGCAGTGGCTCGGCGGCCGCAAGCTGAGCCCCAAGCAGCCGATGCTGCCGACCCGCGCGTCCCGGTCCCTGACCGTCGGTGGCCAGGAATGCTGGACCAAGCTGTCGCTGCACAACGCCATGGGCGAAAATTGGCAAGAGGCGGGCCAGCTCATCAACAGTGGAGAACTGGAAAGGTGGCTGAAGCGCGCGCTATCGGATGAGGAAACCGCTCAAGATATCGAAGAGGTCATGGAGTCCGCCTCGGCCATGGCCGACAGCGAGGAGCGGCTGACGGCCAAGACCTTGATCGTCCTGGAGCCGTCCCTGCCGCTCCGCTACAAGGACCTGTCCGCGAAGATCGACGGGTTGACCGATGCCTTCGCGATCGACTTCCACGACCAGCAGTTTCGGCAAACCTTCATCGACATGGTGACGGCCAAGCTGCCCCAGATCTATCTGCAGTCGCAGTCGGGCACGCGCTCCGATCAGGTCGTGTTGATGAAGCAATTCGACATGATCAATTTCTTTCTGGACCGGCCAACCATCGGCGCCGGCATCGAGCGCGCGCTCTACCAGACGAACCAAGCCTGGCCGTGCCAAAGCCCGCTGGTCCAGAATTATTATGTCTACCAAATCCAGGACCTGCTGCCCGCCCTGGAACGGGCCGCCGAGCAGGGCGGCATCGCCAACGAGGTGGTCGACCGGCATATCGTGGCTTTCTGCGCCGCGCGAGTTCGTTCCCTACCCGACCGAATTCTGCGCAGTCTCGATAAACCCGACGACGTCGGTACCTTCCGTCTGGGTGTCCTGCACCTCTTGGCCGAGGTGCAAAGGGCGGGCGATGCGAAACGGAAGTATCCGGCGCTGTGCAAGCACATCGCCTCGTCGGTCCAGCCAATCATCGATTCCTACCACAACTGCGCCTATCGCGAGCGGCTCGCCCAGGAAATCGAAGCCGCCAGCAGCAAGGGCAGTTTTCTCGAGATATTGTTCCTTCTCGACAGCCTCGATGCGCGGAACCAGGACACCAAAGGCTTCGAACGCGCCAAGCAAGAGTACGTTAGCCACGCGCACACCGTTGCCTGGCTCGAGAGCGGCGGGCTGACCTCGGCCGAGAATATCCGGTTCAGGAGCCAGCAGGCCGCGACGCTGATCTCGGCCACGGTCTCGGCCATGACGATCGTCGCCTTGAGCCTGATCTACATTACCTAGGGAATCGACCATGGCCGGACAGGCGCGGCAAGAGAAGGCGAAGGGCGGTGGAACCGGCAAGCTGGTCGTCACCGGCCTGCTCATGCTGCCGGTGGTCGCGGTGCTGTTGCCGAGTTGCATCGTGCTCGTGGTCAACATGTTGCCCACCATCGTCGCCTACGTGGTCGACAAGACCCACGAGAAGTACCTTGCGATCACGGTCGGCCTGCTGAATGCCTGCGGCACCCTGCCCGCGTTGGCGGAGCTCTGGTCGCAGGGTCAGAGCTATAACGCCGCCTTGGATATTTCCAGCAACCCCCTCCACTGGCTGATGGCTTACGGCGCCGCCGCGATCGGATGGGTGATCTATCTGGGATTGCCGCCGATCCTGGGGCATTACTACGGCATCACCTCGCAGGCACGCCTGCTCAATCACCGGCGCAAGCAGCAGGTCCTGGTCGAGGGCTGGGGCGAGGAGGTTCGCGGCGAGATCACCGAGGCGCGGGACAGGTAGGCGATCCTCGGCATCGATCCGGCCGGCATCAATAGTGTCGAGCAGATTCACGCGGTGGATCGGATCGCCGCCGGCGATTCGAATCAACCCCGATCTGCTCTAGCGCCGGCCGCCGAGGAGCGCGCCGTATTCGCTGCCGAATTTGAACCGGATATCGGTCGAAAACAGCTCGGTCTCGGTCAACCAGACGAAGCCCAGGTAGAGCCCCCCCAGGACCAGCGCGGTGACGAATAGCTTTTTCAAGATTGCACCTCGTTGCGCAGCCGCCGGCGCAGCACGATCAAGTACAGCAGGATGAACAGGTAGAAATAGAGCTCCTGCACCTCGCTGGCGCGTTCGAACAGCGTGGTTCCCGGGGCGAGGGCGCTCAGCGCGCGCTCGGACATGCGCACGGCCTCCGCGATCACCGCGCTCGGCAGGCACAGGAACGGCGGCAGGATGATCGCCAGGCGCGCGCGCCGGATGGCCGGCCAGCGCAGCGCCGCCAAGGGGATCGCGATGCCGCCCACGATCACGCCCAACTCCAAGAGCGCGCGCGGCTTCTGGTCGAGCCAGGAGCTGGTGTTGTGCAGGTTGGTCTCGTTCTGATCGTTGAGCCCCTGCCAGCCCTCGGGCGTTGCCCAGCCGAAATAGTGCTGTCCCCAGCTCGCTTCCTCGCCGGCGATGTAGAGCGACCCCAAGGCCGCCAAGGCCAGCCACGCCCACAGCAGCGGCTGGCGCCGAACCTGGGCCAGGACCAGCATGCGTCCGGCCAGCACCAGGCTGGCCAGGGGGATCAGCACGTGCAGCAGTTCCAAGGCGCCCCGTTCGCCACCGACCCAGGCGCGGTAGCTGGCCGGAAACGCCTGGGGCCAGGCGAACAGCGCCAGCAGGACCGCGACCGGCAGCCACAGCCACCAGAAGCGGGACATGGCCGCGCGGTCCCGCGGGGCAGCGGCGGCGCCTGGTTCGCTCGCGTCCAGCATGTCGTACGCTCGGGTTCTTTACGAGTCCGGACAGGCCGAAGCCTGGCGCCCATCCTACCCGATCGGCGCGCCCTGGGAACAGCGTTGTGGCCATTTCCGGGGCAGATCGGGGTCGATCGGAATCGCCGTCGGCGATCCCGTCAACCGCGTGAATCTGCGCTGTTTTATGGAGGTAGACCGGATCAGTTGATGGCCAGGCGCTCTTCGATGGCGGCGTTGCGAATCGCCTTCTGCAGCTTCTCGAAGGCGCGCACCTCGATCTGGCGCACCCGCTCGCGGCTGATGCCGTACTGCTGCGAGAGCTGCTCCAGGGTCGTCGGGTCGTCCTTCAGCCGGCGCTCCTGCAGGATGTGACGCTCGCGCTCGTTGAGCGTGGTCATGGCCGCGGTCAGAAGCTTGCGGCGCTTCTCGAACTCTTCGGTCCTGGCGAACGTGGTTTCCTGGCTTTCGGTCTCGTCGACCAGCCAGTCCTGCCACTCGCCGTCGCCGTCGATCCTGAGCGGTGCGTTGAGCGAGTGGTCGGGCGCGGCGAGCCGCCGGTTCATGTTGACCACGTCGACCTCGGGCACGTTGAGCATGTCGGAGATGTGGGCCACCTGCTCCGGCGCCAGGTCGCCTTCGTCGATCGCCTGCATCTGGCCCTTGAGCTTGCGCAGGTTGAAGAACAGCTTCTTCTGGGCCGCCGTGGTGCCCATCTTGACCAGCGACCAGGAGTGCAGGACGTATTCCTGAATCGCCGCGCGGATCCACCACATGGCGTAGGTCGCGAGCCGGAAGCCGCGCTCGGGGTCGAAGCGCTTGACCGCCTGCATCATGCCGACGTTGCCCTCGGAGATCAGCTCCGAGACCGGCAGGCCGTAGCCGCGATAGCCCATGGCGATCTTGGCGACCAGGCGCAGGTGCGAGGTCACCAGCTTGTGCGCCGCATCGAGATCGTCATCCTCGCGCCAGCGCTTGGCCAGCATGTACTCCTCGTCCACCCCCAGCATCGGGAACTTGCGGATGTCCTGGAGGTATCGGGACAGATTGCCCTCCGGCACCAGGACCGGGAGTCCGGGTTGTGCCATGCTTCGTACCTTTCAACTCTTGCTCAACTCTTGCTCAAACCTTGCTCAAACCTTGCTCAACTCTTGCCTGTCGCCGCGCGAGCGGGGCCGCCACAACGGCGCCGTCCGCGAAAAACCGCCGGCCGACGAATTCTTGTATGCAAGCCTGCTTAACATCGGAATAAGGCGACATCAAGGAAAGACGACTAATTCAGTCAGGTTTCCCCCTATCTTATATCTATTCCAGGGAATCGATCAACCTCTTAATATCGAGGGGTATTGCGCTCTCGAAGCGGAGCGCCTCGCCGTTCACCGGGTGCCGGAAACCCAGGGTCCGGGCGTGCAACGCCTGCCGGCCCAGGGCTTTGAGCGCGGCTTGCGCGGCCTCGGGCAGGCGACTGGCGCGGGTCGCCCCGGCCCGGCCATAGAGCGGATCGCCGAGCAGCGGGTGGCCCTCGGCGGCCATGTGGACCCGGATCTGGTGGGTGCGGCCGCTCAGCAGGCGGCATTCGACAAGGGCGGCCTGGCCGCGCGCGCCCCCGCACGCCCCCCTGCACGCCAGGGCCTGGATCACCCGGTAGCGGGTCTGGGCCGGCCGGCCGCCGCGCTCGACCACCGCCATCTTCTTGCGGTTGCGCGGGTTGCGCCCGATGTTGCCGGCGATCTCGCCGTTGCGCGGCTCGGGCACGCCCCAGACCACGGCCAGGTAGGCGCGCTCGATCTCGCGGGCGGCGAAGCTCGCCACCAGGCCCGCGTGGGCGGCCTGGGTCTTGGCCGCCACCATGACCCCGCTGGTGTCCTTGTCGAGGCGGTGCACGATGCCGGGCCGGCGCTCGCCGCCGATCCCGGTCAGGGCCTCGCCGCAGTGGGCGAGCAGCGCGTTGACCAGGGTCCGGTCCGGGTTGCCCGGCGCCGGGTGCACCACCAGCCCGGGCGGCTTGTCGATCACGATCAGGTCGGCATCCTCGTAGAGGACCTCGAGCGGGATCGCCTGGGCCTGGGGCCGGGCCGGGGCGGCGGCGGGCACCGCGAGGATCAGGCGCTGGCCGGGTTTGACCCGGTATGAGGGCTCGACTATCGTCTGCCCGCCGGCGCTCAGCCGCTCCGCCTCGATCAGTTTCTTGAGGCGGCTGCGGGAGAGTTCCGGCAGGCGCGCGGCCAGCAGGCGGTCGAGGCGCAGGCCGGCCTCGGCCTTGTCGACCGCGATCTGGTAGGTTTTGGCTGGTTCCGCCGCCGTCATGTCGCGTCTTTCCGAGGCCTTATACCTTTGGGTTTACGGCGGTCGCCGCAGTTTGGATCCTGGTCACCATGCAATCGGTCAAGGCTCTGGTCATCGTCATGGGCCTGCTCATCCTCACCGGTCTCGGCCTGCTCGTCTACGGCGTGGCGGGCCAGGTTTCCGAGATCGCCGGTCCCGGCACCCCCCCCGGCCCCCCCGCCGGCACCCCCCCCGGCACCCCGGGCGGCTTCGGCGCGGCCTCGGTGACGCTGCCGGCCGGTTGCGTCCTGGCCGAAGCGCGCCTCGACGAGGGCCGGCTGGTGCTGCGCGCCGAGGGTCCTTCGGGCCGGCCCGACTGCCAGCAGGTGATCCTGCTCGATCCCGCGAGCGGCGCCGAACTCGGCCGTATCACGATCGCGCCGCAACCTTGATGTCTCGAACCCCAAAAGAGCCCACCCTTTCACAAGGCCGTGCCATGGTGAACTTCTGCTCCGACAATGCAAGCGGCGCCGCGCCCGAG
Organism: Pseudomonadota bacterium; assembly: GCA_022572685.1. Lineage (GTDB taxonomy): Bacteria > Pseudomonadota > Alphaproteobacteria > Kiloniellales > J153 > JACZVL01. Next base: position 4,854 of record JACZVL010000096.1, on the reverse strand, counting down.
ATCCTGCGCGCGCTCGAGGCCGCCAACCACGGCTGGGCCATGCCCTACGGGGAGGACGACTGGACCCGCCGCCTCCAGGCCCGGGTCCAGGAGATCTTCGAGACCGAGGCGGCGGTGCTCCCGGTCGCCACCGGCACCGCGGCCAACGTGCTCTGCCTCAGCGTCATGACCCCGCCCTATGGCGCGATCTACTGCCACCGGGACTCCCACATCAACGTCGACGAATGCGGCGCGCCGGAGTTCTACACCGGCGGCGCCAAGCTGATCGCGCTGCCCGGCGACCACGGCAAGATGACGCCCGAGGTGCTGGAGGCGGCGATCGTGGACGCCGGCGTGGTGCACGCGGTGCAGCCGGCCGCGGTCAGCCTGACCAACGCCAGCGAGGCCGGCACGGTCTACACGCCGGCGGAGACCCGCGCCATCTCCGAGCTCGCCAAGGCCCACGGCCTGGGCCTGCACCTGGACGGCGCGCGCTTCGCCAACGCGATTGCGTTCCTCGGCTGCAGCCCGGCGGAGGCGACCTGGAAGGCCGGGGTCGACGCGCTCTCCCTGGGCGCCACCAAGAACGGCGTCTTCGCCGGCGAGCTGGTGGTGCTGTTCGACCCCGGGCGGGCCGAGGAGCTGGGCTACCGGCGCAAGCGCGGCGGCCACCTGTTCTCCAAGATGCGCTTCCTCTCGGCCCAGCTCGAGGCCTACCTGGCCGACGACCTCTGGCTTAGACACGCGCGCCACGCCAACGCCATGGCCGCGGCCCTGGCCGAAGGGCTGGCGGCGCTGCCGGGCGCCGAGCTCAGCCACCCGGTCGAGGCCAACGAGATTTTCGTGGTCCTGCCCGAGCCGGTGATCCAGGGCCTGTTCGACCGCGGCTTCCAGTTCTACCGCTGGGGGCCCGAATCCAATTGCGAGGCGCGCCTGGTCACCGCCTTCAACACCGACCCGGCCCACGTCGAAGCCTTCCTGGCCGCCGCCCGCGAGCTTAGCTGAGGCGCGGGCCGGGCGCCCTCGCGTATGCCCCTTGTCAGGTCCGGTCCCATTCGCTACATCAAGGGCCTTCCACGGCCGCTCGGGCGCCTGCGCCCCACGTCCCCTTCGTCTAGTGGCCTAGGACGCTGGCCTCTCACGCCGGAAACAGGGGTTCGACTCCCCTAGGGGACGCCAAAGTCACGGGAGTGGTCGCCTAAAGTCACGGCCGGCCCGCGCACATCCTACCGCTCAAGCAGTGAGGTGAGTTTGGCCAGATCAGCTTTCCTTGCCGTGTCTTGTCTCCCTCACGTGCGGCCCTTTTGAGGGCGGCGGGGTCTTCTGGCGGCATCGCAGGTTTCTTGCCCGCGAACAGGTCTTCGATAGTGAGTATCTGGAGGCGGGCGAACTTCCCGAATTCTGTATCAAGTACGCCAGCACTGACGGCCTCCTTTTTCATCGGGGCCGTGGGCTTGGCGAACTGGCCCAGTTGTTCAGATTCACCTGACGACGCTCAAGCCCAATGTCCGATTTCGTCAGCTCTACCCCCAAGAGCCGACGTGGTGCAAAAGGCCAATCTTCGTCGGCTTGTGACCCCAAGCAGGCATGCTACATGTTGACTATAATTCGGGATTTCGCGCTGAGAATTGCCCCCAGCGTCAACGGGCATGGCGCCTAGACACCCAAGTATCCAGTGCACTCAGTCCAAATATCCAAACGAACGTAAGTCAACACCCGCAATTCTAAAAAAGGCCGCTTGTTCTTGTTCACTCAACTCATCACGCCATCGCCCCACACTTCTCGTTGATATTGGCTCACCCAAGTTTCGATGCTGATCTGTATGCATAAGTCCGGTTGTGGCAGAGTATATTTTCACTTTTATTTGATCATTCTCGAATTCTTTGCCTAAGAACTTCATGACTCTTGCAACCTGCTCTGCTGGAAACGCCACTAGTTGCTCATATTGAACAGTCAGCAAACGGGGACTTGGTATAGTCGCCCTGGGCAAATGCACGCATCTCCTCCAATATCTTGCGAAATGAGCCGCTGTTGTCGCCTGTGGTATATTGGGATGCTTCCTCGCGGAACAGAATACATCCCGGCCATCTCTCACGATGTTCACGAATTTGCTTTGCGGTAGTAACCTCGCTACATACTGCAGACACAACCAATTCATTGACAATTTGTCTACAAATATCACTCCGCCTTTCTTGCTAAGGATACTGTTCGTTAATGCGTCATAGAAAGAAATCAGTGATGTGTACCTGCTTAGCAAATCGGCGATTTCGTCATCATTCAGCTCTTTCAGTCGATATTCTCTTAAATCGCGTATAGCAAAAATACCAGTTCCTTCATAATCACAACTTCCATATTTAGAGTGCGAAACAATTAGCGTCTTCAGCAGGGTAGTTCCACTTCTTGGCGCTCCAATAACGAATACACACACTCTACTTTTGGGTGTACTTAGCAAAGCTCGCCAAAGGAACGTGAGAAATGTGATCGGCGATTTCGACATAATACGCCTGCTCCGTGCGTTTCAACAGAGATAGGTGTTTAGACTCTCTATTTTAGCCTTACTCACTTCCACGATAGCACTTTTGGCAGTTGGTCACAGTTGCAAAACTGGATGTTGAAACCGGCATACTTCTTGGCTCGGATTCTGGATGGTGATCGCCTCGGCACTGCGGCGCGGACAGGCTGCAATTGAAAATGGTATATAATGCAACTCAAGATGTAATGGACGGCTCCTATACATCGGCGTCGGAATGACCCAAAATGGTTTCATTCGTCGGTTCGGCCACGCATCCGATCACGACCGCTTTCCTCCCAGTAAGCCGACGCTGTAGGTGGGATTCGAGTTGAACGGCGGATCGAGATAAAACAGGCCGACGCTCTCGGTCGCGATGCTGTCGCGGAGAACCATCGCCATCGCCAGCCTGCGGCATCAATCGAGGGGTTTGCTTTACCCAAGTGTGTGCTCAAAGTGTGTGCTCTTATCTGGCTATAACCCGCAGATTCGTTGAGTTTCAGGCTGTTGAGTTCCCCCATGTTTCCCCTCCCCTAGGGGACGCCAATCTCGCTGCCGCGACAGGCCAGCCGGGCGATATCCGCGCCAGGGCTAACTTCGCCATCGACATCGAATGACCTTGCGCTGTGGTGATTGACGGCGGGCCGCCTCTCGAAATATTCTAGCTGGGTAGAAGCGGCATCTTTTCCCCGCTGGACCAAGCCAAGGGAGCGAGTCATGACACTGCGGATCAATCACGAAGCGCCGGATTTCACCGCCGAATCCACCGAAGGCACGATCCATTTTCACGACTGGATCGGCGACGGATGGGCGATTCTGTTCTCGCATCCGAAGGATTTCACGCCGATCTGCACCACCGAGCTCGGCTACATGGCGGGGCTCAAGCCGGAGTTCGACAAGCGCAACTGCAAGATCATCGGCATCAGCGTGGACGGGGTGAAAGAACACGAGAGATGGTCGAAGGACATCGAGAAGTCCCAGGGGCACGCCTTGAACTATCCCCTGATCGGCGACCCCGGGCTCGAGGTGGTGAAGCTTTACGACATGCTGCCGGGCGATGCGGGCGACACCTCGGAAGGTCGGACCGCGGTCGACAACGCGACCGCGCGCTCGGTGTTCCTGATCGGCCCCGACAAGAAGATCAAGGCGATGCTCACCTACCCCATGAGCACCGGCCGCAACTTCGACGAAATCCTTCGCCTGTTGGATTCCTGTCAGCTCACGGCCAAGGAAAAGGTCGCAACGCCGGTGAACTGGAAACAGGGCGAGGACGTGGTCATCGTGCCGGCCATTTCCGACGAAGACGCCAAGAAGAAATACCCCGACGGCTGGAGGGCGCCGCTGCCCTATCTGCGCTACGTGCCGCACCCGCGGTAGCGTCCTTGGCATAGCCTCGGCGCCTCTCCCCGAGGGGCGCCGATTGCCTTCCAATCCGAAATCGCTAGTCTCGCTACCCGGCGCCGCGTCCGGGCGCTTCGGGGAGGGGTGGGGACGATGGCTTACCAACTCGAACAACTGGCCGCCGATATCCGGGCGGCGCTTGCGGCCGAGCCCGGGACGGCGGGGCGGGAGGCCTCCTGCCGCTTGGTCGAGAAGGCGCTTCGCGACGACGCCTTCGTCGACACCCACCTGCGCGACCGCGCGCCCGGCGCCGCGCCGCGCGAGCTGCTGTACGAGGACCCGGAGCTGGGCTTCTGCATCTGCGGCCACGTCTACGGCGACGCCGCCCACAGCCAGCCCCACGACCACGGCGCCACCTGGGCGATCTACGGCCAGGCGCGCGGGCACACCGAGATGACCGACTGGCGCATCGTCGAAGCCGGCGAAGGCGACCAGCCGGCGCGGGTCGAGCCGGTGGAAACCTATTCGCTGGAACCCGGCCAGGCGCGGCTCTACGACGTCGGGGCAGTGCATTCGCCCCGGCGCGAGCAACCGACCAAACTGATCCGCATCGAGGGCCAGAACCTCGACAACCTCCAGCGCTCCAACATCAAGGCGAAGTAACTCCCGCCCCGATTTGGAAGACGCCGCGTTCCTGGTCGTCCAGGCGGTCGACCAGGGCGATCTCCCAGGCCAGGTAGTGCCGCGCCGCCTCGGCGTTGCCCTGGTGCCGGTCGTGGGTGAAGAACAGGAAGTCGATGCAGTCCGCGTCGCGGGGGTCGTCCGGGGTCGCCACGACCTCGAGCCCGGCCGCCGTCCAGTCGCCGGGCCCGCCGGTAAGCCGGCGCAACTCCGCGACCCCCGCGTCGCGCAGATCGCGCGCAACCAGCGCGGCCACGCCATCCGCCTCGGCGATCAGTACCACGGGCCGGCCGTCGCCGGGTCGGGTGCCGGCCAGGCGCGGCCGGATCGACCAGGCCGCCTCC
>JACZVL010000095.1 GCA_022572685.1 Pseudomonadota bacterium | reverse complement strand
GGCCCTGCCCGATGACGCCGCCCCCGACGTCTATCGCGACGAGATCCTGCCGCACCTGCGCGCCGCGCAAACCCTCGGCTTCATCCACGGCTTCAACATCCACTACAAGCTCATCGACCCGCCCCCCGACCTCGACGTCATCCTCGTCGCCCCCAAGGCACAGGGCCGCGGCGTGCGCCGAGAGTACCAGGCCGGCCGCGGCGTCTTCGCCTTCATCGCCGTCGCGCAAGACCCGACCACCCGCGCCCGCCAAACCGCTCTAGCCTGGGCGGCGGGCCTCGGCTGCGGGCGGGCCGGCGTCGCGGAGACAACCTTCGCGATTGAGACCGAGACCGACCTCTTCGGCGAGCAAGCCGTTCTCTGCGGCGGATTGACCGCTTTGATCAAGGCCGGCTTCGAGACGCTGGTCGAAGCCGGCTACCCGCCCGAAGCGGCCTACTTCGAGTGTTGCCACGAGGTCAAGCTCATCACCGACCTGCTCTACGACGGCGGCATCGCATTCATGCGCGACCGCATCTCGACCACCGCCCGTTTCGGCGACGTCACCCGCGGCCCGCGCATCATCAACGAACAGTCGCGCGACGCCATGCGCAAGATCCTCGCCGAAATCCGCTCCGGCCAATTCACCCGCGAGTTCCTCACCGACCGCGCCGCCGCGACGCCACAGATCACCGCACTCACCGACGCCGACCGCTCGCACCCGCTCGAAATCATCGGCAAGACCCTCCGCGACGCGATGTGGGGCGAGTCCAAGCGGTAGAAAGCAGACCGAACGCGGGCAAGGGATCGAGGAATCAAGCGGCCGGAACTGCGGGAGCGATGGAGGAGGAGAGACGAGGCGCCATTACCGCCGCGGAACGGGTGGCGCGGCGGCGGCGACGAGGCGAGCGCGCCGCGGCTCAGGGTCTCACCCGCACACCCAGCTTCTGCAGTTGCTCGAGCGCGTCCGCGTTGTCTGATTCAATTTCCAAAGCACGACGATAAGCAGCGATCGCCGCGTCGGCGTCGCCACTCGCCTGTTGTTGGTCGCCCATCAGAACGTACGCCCGTGCATACGCTGGGTCGAGCGCTGCATCTCGGCCGAAGTAACGAATCACGTCGGCGGTGACTCCGTAGGCCGCGAGCGTGCGGGCCAGATTGTTGATCGCGCTCTGATAGCCTCCTCGCTGCCGCAGCGCCAGCACGAAGTGCTCGATCGCCGGACCGGTTTGATTCAGCTCGATCAGCACCGCCCCGAGGCCGTTGTGGGCTTCGACCAGGCTCGGCGAAATTCGCAGTACCTCGCGAAAAGCCGCGGCGGCTTCAGCCGGGCGACCCGACTCCGACAGCGCGTTGGCCAGATTGTAGCGCGCCTCCACAAAATCAGGATCAATCTCGACCGCCTGCGCGAAATGCCCGACGGCCGTCGCGGCTTCACCTCGACCGGCCGAGATCGCCCCCAGGTTGTTATGTGCCTGCGCGAACCGCGGCCAAAGCCGAATCGCGGTGCGGAATTCCGCGACGGCTTGCGGCATCCGTTCCTGTGACTCGGCGTACACTCCGGCCGCAAAGTGCAACTCCGCCGGACTGGGAACGCGCTCAACGAAGTACTTGAAATACCGCTGCGTGCCCCAGGCGTTGATCCCCAGACTCACCGCGATGAGCGCCCCGGACACCACGGTCAGCCGGCCGCGCATGCCGATCGCGACTAATGGAATCATCAATGGCAGGCAATCGAGCAAGTAGCGGTTACCGAATTGGTTCGTTCCTGTCGCGTGAAACGTGAGCAGCAGCGACAGCACGCCTGCGACGCCGGCCCACAACGCCCAGGTCGCCACGTCCTTTCGTCGGCGGAAGCTAGCGAACAAGTACAGCAGCGCCGGCGTCGCCATGAACATGCTGTTGCCATGACGATCGAAAAGCAGTTCTCCCGTGTAGGGCGCTCGCTTGAGTGCGAACTGCCCGAAGTAGTGCTTCAGGTTGCGCGGCAGATAGTGAAGGCTGAGCGCACCGTGTTGGCGAAAGTCCTCCTGGAAACCTTCCGCGCCGCCGGTTAGAACCTGGATCCCCTGCCCACTCTCCCACGGACTGCCGAAGCGCGCATGGTTGTAGCCCAGGTTCATGCCGCACGCGATCAGCAAAGGAATGCCAAAGCCGGCCGCCGCGAGGATCGGTCGCCTGCTCGCACCGTCGTCGCGGCGGGCCAGCAGATAGATCAAGAAGAACGGCGTTGTGGCGATGATCGAATTGCGCGAAAGGACCGCCGCGCCGAGCGCCGCCTGATCGCCCCGTTGCGGGAGCGCGCCGATCTGACCGTCGACACCACCAACCTCAACGGCGCCGAGCTGCGCCGCCTGCTGTCGGGACATCTGGGGCTTGGCGACGGGCCCGGGATGAAGATCTTCGTGACCTCGTTCTCCTATCGCGGCGGGTTGCCGCGCGAGGCCGACCTGGTGTTCGACACGCGCTTTCTCGCCAACCCCCACTACCAGCCGGACTTGCGGCCGCTCGACGGGCGCGATCCCAGGGTCGCCGACTATGTCGCCGACGATCCGGCCCATGCCGCCTTTTTCGAGGGCCTGACCGGGATGTTGGCGCCGCTGCTGCCGCACTACGAGCGCGAGGGCAAGAGCTACCTGACCATCGCGCTCGGCTGCACCGGTGGCCGGCACCGCTCGGTGGCGGTCGCCGAGCGCCTGGCGGCCTGGCTCGCCGGGCTCGGGCGGCCGGTCGAGCTGGCGCACCGGGAGCTCGGTCCCGGCGCCACCCCCGGCCCCGCTACGCCCCACAACGGGCGTGATTTGCCGGGGATTTCGCGTTAGAACCGCGGGTCGCCGAAAATAGGGACGGTCCCATGATCGGAGTGGTGCTGGTCACCCACGGGCGCCTCGCCCAGGAATTCATCGCCGCGCTCGAGCACGTGGTCGGGCCGCAACGGAACATGGCCGCGATCTGCATCGGGCCGGACGACGACATGGAGCAGCGCCGCCGCGAGATCGTCGAGAGCGTCGCCGCGGTCGACGGCGGCCAGGGCGTGGTGCTGCTGACCGACATGTTCGGCGGCACGCCGTCGAATCTCGCGATCTCGGTGCTCGACCAGGGCCGGGTCGAGGTGGTCGCGGGCGTCAACCTGCCCATGCTGATCAAGCTGGCCAGCCTGCGCGGCGAGAAACCGCTGGCCACGGTCATCATCGAGGCGCAGCGGGCCGGGCGCAAATACATCAGCGTCGCCTCCCAGCTGCTGGCCGACGAGGCGCAATGATCGAAGCCTTCGCCCAGACCGTGGTCACCATCGTCAACGAGCGCGGCCTGCACGCCCGCGCCGCGGCCAAGTTCGTCAAGCTGGCCAGCGCCTTCGAGGCCGAGATCACGGTGGTCAAGAACGGCACCGAGGTTCCCGGCTCCTCGATTCTGGGCCTGATGATGCTGGCGGCGGCGCCGGGTTGCGAGCTGGAGCTGCGCGCGCGCGGGCCGGCGGCCGAAGCGGCGATCGGCGCGCTTCGCGAGTTGGTCGAGAAGAAGTTCGATGAAGACTGAGCGCAAGGCCAAGCGGCCGGGCGCCGCCAAGGCCCAGTCCAAGACGGCGTCCAAGAAGGCGCCGGCCACGGCACGCGCCAAGCCCGAGGGCAAGGACGCCCAGCGGGTGTTCGAGGGGCTCGGCGTCTCGCCCGGCGTGGGCATCGGCAAGGTGCACCTGCGCGAGAGCGGCGATATCCAGCTGATCGAGTACCAGGTGCCGGCACGCCGCGTTCCCGACGAGATCGCGCGCTTCCGCGGCGCGGTCGCCAAGTCCCGGCGCCAGGTCGGCAAGCTGGCCGCCAAGGCGGAGCGCTACCACGGCGCCGCCGCCGAGGAGCTCGGCTACCTGTTCGAGGCGCACCTGCAGATGCTCAAGAGCGCGAGCCTGATCGGCGGCATCGAGCGGCGCATCGAAGGCGGCCGCCGCAACGCCGAGTTCGCGGTCATGGCCGAGATCGGCGCGATCGCCGAGAACTTCGCGGCCATGGACGATCCCTACCTGCGCGCGCGCGGCCAGGAGGTGCGCGAGGTCGGCCTGCGCGTGGTGCGCAACCTGACCGAGGCCGGCTATGCCTCGTTCAGCCGGCTCGAGCCCGACAGCGTGATCATCGCCGAGGAGATCACCCCGGCCGACACCGCGCTGATGGACCCGCGGCAGATCCGCGGCTTCGCCAGCGTGCTCGGCGGCGTCGAGGGCCACACCGCGATCATGGCGCGCTCGCTCGGCCTGCCGGCGGTGCTCGGCGTGACCGGGTTGACCGGCGGCGTGCAAAGCGGCGATACCGTGGTGGTCGACGGCTCCAACGGCCGGGTCATCGTCAACCCGACCGCGCGCTGCCTGGCCGACTACCGGCGCCGGCGCCAGCAGCTGGCGCGCGAGGTCCGGGTGCTGGCGCGCCTGCGCAAGGTCCCGGCGGTGACCCGCGACGGCACCGCAATCGACCTCCAGGCCAACCTGGAGCTGCCGCGCGAGCTGGCCCAGGCGCTGGCCGCCGGGGCCGAGGGCATCGGGTTGCTGCGCACCGAGTTCCTCTACATGAACCGCGACGACCTGCCCGGCGAGGAGGAGCAGTACGCCGCCCTGCGCGGGCTGGTGCTCGGCATGGCCGGGCGCCCGGTCACGGTGCGCACGCTGGACGTCGGCGGCGAGAAGCTCGCCTCCTCGCTCGGCCCGGCGACGGAGGGGCTCAACCCGGCGCTGGGCCTGCGCGCGATCCGGCTCTCGCTCAAGCGGCCCAAGCTGCTCGAGACCCAGTTGGCCGCCATGCTGCGCGCCGCCGTCCACGGCCCGTTGCGCATCCTGCTGCCGATGATCTCGACGGTCTCGGAGGTGGTCGAGGTGCGCAAGGCGCTGCTCAAGGTGGCGCGCCGGCTCAAGCGGCGCGGCGTCAAGATCGCCGACCCGCTGCCGCCCTTGGGGGTGATGATCGAGGTGCCCGGCGCCGCGCTCTCGGCGGACTCGCTGGCCACCGTCTCGGACTTCTTCGCCATCGGCTCCAACGATCTGACCATGTACACCCTGGCCATCGACCGCGGCGAGGAGCAGGTCGCCCACCTCTACAACCCGCTGCACCCGGCGGTCTTGCGGCTGGTGCAGTTCACCATCGAGGCAGCGCTGCGGGCCCGGATTCCGGTCTCGGTGTGCGGCGAGATCGCCGGCGACCCGCGCCTCACGCCGCTGCTGCTGGGCCTCGGCGTGCGCGAGCTCTCGATGACCGCCAACGCCCTGCCGCGGGTCAAGAGCCGCATCCTGCACCTCGATATCCAGGCCGCCACCCAGCGCGCCCAGATCATCATGGACCAGTCCGACTCGGGCCGCATCACCGCCCTCATCGACGACTTCAACGAAGCGCTGTGAGGGGGGAGAACTCTACAAATTGTAATCTACCTGAAGTTGTTTAGGGGCGATATGATTTGTCCTTGATCTTATACCAATTCCGGTATATTTAAGTGATGGCGCGATATCCTAGCAGTGACCCTATACAGGTCGACTGGGTTGGCCCATCGAAGAGAGATCTCTTGGGGTTTCCAAAGCCTGTTATCCGAGAAATCGGCCAGGCGCTCAGCATCGCACAGTTCGGCGGCAGACACCCATCGGTCAAATCGCTCAAGGGGCTCGGCTCGGGCGTTATCGAGATCGTTGAAAACCACCGAGGCGCCACCTACCGGACCGTATATACCGTCAGGTTCGAGGATCGACTCTATGTGCTTCATTGCTTCCAGAAGAAGTCCAAGAAGGGCATAAAGACCCCGCGCCACGACATAGATTTGATCGAAGGGCGGTTGAAACGCGCCCAAACGGACTACCAACAAAGGCAGCGGAAAAGGCGCGCGAAAGAATGACCGGGATCACGAGGACTGGGATCACGAGGGGTTCGAAGAATGTTCTTGCGGACCTGGGCATCGAAGACGCCGAGGAGCTCTCCACCAAGATGCGCCTGGCTGTTGAAATCGTGCGCATCGTCCGCGAGAGTGGGCTGCGGCAGGCCGGAGTCGCCCGGCGCCTGGGCATTCCACAGCCAAAAGTCTCTGCACTCATGAACTATCGGCTGGGCGGGTTTTCGGCCGAAAAGCTGATGCATTTTCTGACCGCCCTCGGCCGCGACGTGGAAATTCGCATCAAGAAAAAACCGTCTTCCCGAGAAGAAGGGAAAATCCGCATCTACGCGTAGTTGCCGAATCGCAGGAAAGCGGACGGTACTGTGACAGTCCCCTTTTTTGCCCCCCTTTCCCACTGCCGCGATCGGTATTTTCAAGATGGGGCTTGAAACGCCGCGGCTCCGCGCCTATTTTTCCTACATTGTCGAATATATGGAGTGGCGGGCATGGGCAAGAGTGACAGTCTGGGCGAATTCGAGCAGGTCGCGCTGCTTGCCCTGATCCGGCTCGGCAGCAACGCCTATGGCGCGCGCATCCGGGCGGAGATCGCTGAACGGACCGGCCGGGACGTCTCCCTCGGGGCGATCTACACGACGCTGGAGCGGCTGGAACGGAAGGGCTTCGTGTCGTCCGCCCGCGGTGCGCCGACCCCCGAGCGCGGCGGCCGGGCCAAGCGGTTCTACAAGATCGAGGCCCCCGGCGAGCGGGCGCTTCGCAAGTCGCGGGAAACCATGGACCGGATGTGGGAGGGCCTGGTCCCCGCCCCGAGCGCGGGGTGATCGGCGATGTCTCGTACGAAAAACAAGCTTTTTTTCACAGATCAGCGGCCGTGCAGCAGATCGGACCCAAACCAGCTAAGCTTTCAGTTGGGCAAGGATCGGCACATGATTCGCAGCGACGATAGCGAGGAGTTGCGAGCAGCCCTGAACCAAATTCGGCACCGCTTAAGCGATCAATTGAGCTGCTCGGATGAATCCATGAAAGATGAGATAAGAAGGCTTCTTGCGAACAATCAAGAGGTCATCGACAGTATCAACAGTCAATCAAGAATCGGACAAGAGCCGAAATCAGGTAGCCCTACGGTGAAAGCTCAGCTTAAAGTCTATCATCGGAAGGGGCGCAGAGAAAATTCCGTAAGGGAAGGGTATTCGGAGGAGGCCGCCCTTTCCAACCGCGCCGAAATGCTGTTGCACTTTGGCCTGCCGAAGCGGGACCGCGAGTGCATGATTGGCGATCTGGAGGAGGAGTATCGCAGAGTCATCCTGCCGAAATACGGGCCACGCGTCGCGGCGCGCTGGTACTGGTGGCAGACGGTGAGGTCGGTGATTGCGGCCTCCGGTGGCCGGGTCCGGGTCTGGCTGAGCTTTGGCGGGCTCGCCAGGGCGGCCGGCTGGATCGTCGAGAAGTTCACCCTGTAGCCGCCCCCATCGCCCACTCCACTGCCCTTGCCGCCACCGGGCGGGCGCCCGCGCCTTGCTTTCCCCACAATGCTCGTGGAGATTGCGATGGCGGCGGGTTCGGCCGTCGCCGAGGAACGGGATTGGGGCGGGAAGATCGGATGGAAGCGAAACCTCACAGCCGGGTGAATTTCGAAAGCCGAACGGCGCTGCGCGTCTGGTGCATCGCCGCTGGACTCGCCCTGGCGCCGTTGCCGATACTTTTCGCGGTGCCGTCTGCGTTTTTTTATGACCTATTTGAGTCGCCCCCGCCGGGTTGAGTCAGGATTACAAGGAACGAGGCTTATTGATTCACGATGTTCGGCTTGCCGCTTACCTCGATCTTCCTCGCCTGGTCCTTGCCGGGTGTTGGTCGTCCCGGCTTGCCGCTGCGTTCGATCGTCGTGCTGTGCCTCTTGGTCGCTTACAATCCGTTTCAGTACTATTTCAAGAGCGGTTCCTATGGCGAGATGTTAGGCCGACAGTCGCCGCTCATCTGGTCCATCCGGCATCGTGATACGCCGTTGCTGATCGGGCTCGCCGCCACGGTCCTGCTTCGGCGCCACACGCTACCGCCTTTTTGGAAGGTCCTGTTTCATGGGGGCCTGTTCGTTTGCGCCCTTTGGGTCGCCGGAAACCCGTATGATTCAATATTTTATGAGATTCTTATATCTCGTACTTTTGGATTTTAGCCGCCGAAATGTCTCATGGGGCCGACCGGGAAACAGGGGTTGCCCCGCAGCGGGTCACAGCGGCGTTTCCGTATCCGGATGCTGGCGCGACACGGCCGGCCGGCGTCGGCTCAGGTGAGGCCTCTCCTTCGCGATTGGCCGCGACCGCCCGCGCGTCGGTCGATCCGCGGTCCCTTTTTTTACGGATAAGTTTCGTCACCAAGCGATCCTACCTCAAAACCCATCCCGCGGCGTGTCGGGTTGGCGCTGTTGGAGCCGACGATCAGTAGCTCGCCGGTAAGCACTTCTTGCCATTCGGCCTTCCATTTGAACGGTTTCGCCTTCTTGTACCGCTCGAGAACCCGGGACTCCTCGTGGAAGGGGTCGTCCGGATCGAATTCGTAACCCTTGTCAGACCAAACGTGCGTGATATTTCCCTCGACAAGGATTCGATCACCTTTCCGCTGCAACTCGAATCTGCCGCTCGATGTCAAATTGCTGCCTCCGACCCCGAACCCGATCGAACCGGATTGCGGGTCCACGTCGATACCGAACATCGACTTGATCTTGTTCCAGACCGCCCTCGACGGGATCGCCTTTACCCAGTGGTCGTCGAACGATTGATTCTTGACCTCCGGGTTCTTGGTAATGGCCTCAATGATATCGTTGATCCCCGGATTGTTCGATTTCGGCTCGATCAAGTTGTCTTGCCAGAACCGTTCGATGTTTATCGCAATCGCGTCCCGGACTTCGTCGAATGCCAGGGCCTCCTCCCGGCTCAACTCGATAGGGTCGCCATTGGCTTTCAGATAATTCTCCAGGAATCGCACCGCCAGTGTGAAGCCTTGCTTCCGAAAATCCGCCAAATAGAATTGGGCCAAGGCCTCGACGCCTTCCAGGTCCGTACGCACGACGCAGGCAAGGTCGTCCTTCAAGCCGTTCTGAATTTTCACGTCCACCGGGTCGGTGATACCGAAAGCTTCAACGCAGCGCGCCTTGAGGTCGGCAGCGACGATCTCGTAGAGCGCCTTGGCCTTGGCGCGGAACTGCTCGTTGCTCGGAATGGCGGAGAGGCCCCCGCCGCCGGGCGCGTGGTGGTGCCTTGCTTTCCCCACAATGCACGGTAAAGCTGTGAGTTCACCGCCTCGATGGGCGTCGAGAGAGTAATGCCTCAGCCGAGCAACGCGAGATGATTCAACAACGCCTGTGTCCGATCTTCGCCAAAGAGCGGCGGCCGCTTCTCCTGGGCCACCTGGCCCTCGCGCTCGCGCTCGTCCCGATTCCCATGATCCGTACGGGGTGGATCGATGCCGTGCTGATTCTATCTACCTTTCCGTCGCAAGTGCCGGAACCCGTCGGACTATGGTTACTATTGGGTGGGACGGTGGCTTCACTGCCGCTAGTCCCGCTCTTTCTCGCCTGGTCCCTTCCGGGCGCGATCCGCGTTGGTTTGCCTAGACGCTCGATCGGTTTGCTGTGCCTACTCGTCGCAACCCACCCCATCCGGTACTATCTTGAGGGGGTCTTCCATAACGCGGCGATTCGCGCGAAAGCCGAGAACCTTCACGAGCGATATCCGGTTGTCTGGATGTTCAAGCACCTGGACACACTCCTGCTGCTGGGATTGGTCATCTGGGCCGTTCTTGGGCATCGGTCGGTGCGGGCCCATGGAAAGCTCTGGTTCCATTGGGCCCTGTTCGTCTGCGCCCTTTGGGCCATCGTTGCGCCATTCGATTCGAATTTCGGGTTTCACATATTTCCGACGCCCGAATGAGGTTACATGATAATGGGGTTTGTCTCGAAGCGTAGCCAACGGCGGGTGGCGCTGGGGGTGAAGGCGTTCTCGATTTGAAGTTCTCCCGAGATTCCCTCTTCCCACTTGACCTCCCATCTGAAGGACTTCGCCTTTTTGTGCCGCACAAGAACTTGCGATTCCGGACGAAACAAAGCGCCAGTGTTAAAGTTGTACCCGTCTACGTCGTTCCAGACGTGCGTGATCGTACCTGTTACCAACACCTGATACCCTTGGCGCCGTAATAGGAAATCGCCGGTCGAGGTGAGATTGCTGCTGTCGGCGTCTTGCTTTCTCCACATTTCACGTCGAGATTGTGAAACATGGGCGTTCGCCGGGCGCCCCAGATCGATAATTTGGACGCGCGACACGAGATGATTGCCGAACAACTGCGCCACGTATTTGCCGCGGAACAGCGGCCGCTGCTCATCCGATCCTTAGTATTTGGAGTCGCCCTCCTACTGATTCCCCAGGTGCGAACTGGTTTGGTGGACCTTTTCTTGGTCTCCTTGATAGTTCCAACGCCCGCTGGTCCCGCAATGGTGCTCGTGTTTGGGCTGTGGCTGTTACTGTTCTCGTTACCCCTCGTCCCTCTTTTTCTTGCCTGGTCGCTACCGGGCGTAGGCCGTCTTGGTCTACCCAAACGTTCGATTGGCGCCCTGTGCCTGCTCATCGCCTACCAACCCTTTCGCTTTTACCTCGACGGAGTGTTCTACGGCGCTGAGACGCTAGCGATGGTCGCGCGCATTCACGAGCAGTTTCCCATCGTCTGGGCTGTCAAGCACCTTGATACGCCATCGGTCTTCGGGCTCGTCGTCTGGACGGTTTTTCGCCGCCAAACAGCACGACCGACGGAGAAGATTTTGTTCCACTGGCTATTGTTTGTTTGTGCTCTTTGGGCGGCGGGCGCCTTCTATGATTTTTATCTTGGTGTCTCGCTTCCAGTAGATCTCCGCGACTCGATTAACTGAGGACCTTAAGGACCTGAGCGCGTTTCGAAGCTGATCCAACGGCGAGTCGCATCGGAGCCGAAGGCGTTCTCGATTTGCAGGAGGCCTTCGACTTCGTCACGCCATTCCGCACTCCACTGAAACGGTCTCGCCTTTCCGTGCCGCTCGAGGATTTGAGATTCCTTGTGAAATTCCTGCCCGGGATTAAAATTGAATCCGGGGTCTGTCCAACGGTGCGTGATCGTACCTGTTACCAGAACTTGGTCGCCCTGGCGCCGCAAGAGGAAATCGCCGGTCGAAGTTAAGCTGCTGGCGCCGGTGCCGAAGAAAGCCGACGCTGTACCCACTGGGTCGGTTCGGGCAGCATCGGCGTATCGGAGGAGGCCTGAAGGTGAGGTGTAGTTAATGTCCACCTCCCAGTGATCCTCGAAATGGGTAAACCGGGCCGCCGCGTTCTTGGCGATTTCCTCGACAGCGAGATATCCGGGCGTACTTTGTTCGGGGGAGATAAAGTTCCGCTCCTTGAATCGTTCGTTGTTTTCCTGAACAGCGTTGCGGATCAGGTCGAACTCCAAGGCTTCGTCCCGGCCGATTTCGATAGGGCTTCCGCTCGCTCCCAAGTAGTGTTCGAAGAACCGCACCGCGAGCTTGAGACCGCGCTTCCGGCCTTCCGCCAAGAGGACTTGCGTTAGTGCCTCCACGCCTTCCAACTCAGTCCGCACCACGCAGGCGAGGTCGTCCTTGAGGCCGTTCTGGATCTTCACGTCGGCCGGGTCCTTTATGCCGAAGGTATCGACGCAGCGTGCCTTGAGGTCGGTCGTCACGGCCTCGTAGAAAGCCTTGGCGCGGGCGCGGAACTGGGTGTTGTTCGGCACGCTGGACAGGGTGCGGCCGGTATGGAGCCAGAGGTTGCGCGGCGTGAAGTGGGCAGCCAAAACGTAGTTGTTGCCCGGCGCTTTCTAGATCTCGACGTCGAGGGCGATGCCCCAGTCCTGGATGAAGGCCTTCATCACTTCTTTGAGCGCTACCTTGCGCTCGGCGCTCAGAAGTTCCGCGATCGCGCCCTCGATGGTGCCCGGCTCGGCCAGGGTCGCGAGTTTGTAGAGGATCGCCGTGCCTTCGAGCACGGCCAGCGCCTGTCCCTGGGCCAGCCGGTTGAGCATCGGTCCGCTGCGGGCGAGCGGCTGAGGGCCGCGAACAGCGTGGTGTTGCCGTTGCGCTTGTAATCGTGGGTCATGGTGCCGGCCCGGCCCTTCTTCATGGGCAGGCCGCCCTGGGTGCGGTCGAGGGCCTGAATCTGGCTCTTCTCGTC
>JACZVL010000094.1 GCA_022572685.1 Pseudomonadota bacterium | reverse complement strand
GGCCGGATCGATCTCGACGGGCTCGTGGGCCTCGACGACCAGGCCGCGATCGAACATCTGGTGCGGGCCAAGGGCATCGGGGTGTGGAGCGCCGAGATCTACCTGCTGTTCGCGTTGCGCCGCCCGGACGTCTGGCCGGCCGACGATTTGGCGGTGCGGGTCGCGGTGCAGCGGCTCAAGGGCCTGGAAGCGCGCCCGGGCCGCGCCGAGATGGTCGCCCTCGCCGCGCCCTGGCGGCCGCACCGCAGCGCCGCCGCGCGCTTCCTGTGGCACCTCTACCACCATCCGGGGCTGCCCAAGGGCGGGGCGCGAACGACGCAAGAAAACCAAGGGCTGGAGAAACCACTCGCATGAACGCCGCACTCGATCTCGACGGCCCGCGCGTCGGCCCGGCGCAAGCCGCGGACGGGCGGCCGAGGGAGCTGGTCATCCTGCTGCACGGCCTGGGCGCCGACGGCCACGACCTGATCTCGCTCGCGCCCCGGTTCGCCCAGGCGCTGCCGGAGGCTGCCTTCGTGTCGCCGAACGCGCCCTTCCCCTGCGACATGGGGCCCCCGGGGGCGTCCACCGGGCGGCAGTGGTTCAGCTTCCAGGACCGCGACCCGGCGGCGGTCCTGGCCGGCGTGCGCGCGGCCGCCAGCCACCTCGACGCCTTCATCGACGCCGAGCTCGAACGCGCCGGACTGCCCGACGACCGGCTCGTACTCCTCGGCTTCTCCCAGGGCACCATGATGGCGCTCCACACCGCGGTCCGGCGGGCGCGCCCCTGCGCGGCGGTGATCGGCTATTCCGGCGCGCTGGTCGGCCCGGAGCTGCTGGCCGAGGAGGTCCGGAGCCGGCCGCCGGTGCTGCTGGTGCACGGCGACGCCGACGAGCTCGTGCCGTTCCCCTCCATGGCGGCGGCCGAGCAGGCCCTGCGCGCCGAGGGCTTCGTGGTCCGCGTCGAGGCGCGCCCGGGCCTGGGCCACGGCATCGACGAGGCCGGCCTGCGACTGGGCGCGGCCATGCTCAAGCAGAGCCTTTATCCGGATGAAGCGGGGCCGGAAGTGGGTTAGTCTTCCCGGGTAACGGAGTATCCCACGCCATGACGCGACAACCCTTGAGAATCGCCGCACTGCTGTTCACATTCCTGCTGCTGCAATCGTTCGCGGCCCCCGCGGCCGCCAAGGAGCCGGTCTACACCGGGGTCTTCAGCAGCCTCGCGGTCAGCGGCTACGATCCGGTCGCCTATTTCGTCGAGGGCCGGCCGGTCGAGGGCCGCAAGGCGGTCGAGTTCGAGTGGAACGGCGCCACCTGGCGCTTCGCCAACGCGGAAAACCGTGCCGCGTTTGCGGCCGATCCCGAAAAATTCGCGCCCCAATACGGCGGCTACTGCGCCTGGGCGGTGTCCCAGGGCACCACCGCCTCGACCGAGCCCGAGGTCTGGCGCATCGTCGACGGCAAGCTCTACCTCAACTACTCCAAGTCGGTGCAGAGCACCTGGGTCCGGGATATCCCCGGCAACATCGCCAAGGCCGACAAGAACTGGCCCGGGGTCCTGGAATAGGCGCGCCATGCCACAGCCATGCCCCCGGCGCGGGTCCAGGGCGGAAAGAATAATATCCTCTTAAATTGGCTTCTTTGTAGAATAATATTCTATCTATTCCGCTTTCTCGCCCATGTTTGGAACGCCATTCCCGGAATCTTGGGGTAAATTCTTACTGCCGTCCAGGCCCAAGAGCCGCACGGCGCCGATCGGACAACCATAAATTAACCCGCGTCGGGTAACCGGGTTCCCTGGCATGAAAGACCGGTCATGAAGGACAACTTCTATTTCGACAATGCCGCGACCAGCTGGCCGAAGCCGGAGCCGGTCTACCGCTTCATGGACCGGTTTTTCCGCGAGTTCGGCGTCAATCCGGGCCGCGCCGGCCATGCGCTCGCGGTCGAAGCCGAGGCGATGATCGGGCAGACGCGGCGGCTGCTCGCCGAGTTCTTCGGCTTTGGCGGCGACCCCGACCGCGTGGTGTTCACCCAGAACGCCACCGACTCCCTGAACACGGCGCTGTTCGGCCTGATCGAGCCCGGCGACCATCTGGTCATCACCCGGCTCGAGCACAATTCGGTCTTGCGCCCGGCCAACCACCTGGAGCGGGACGGGGGCGTCTCGGTGACGCGGGTCCGCCCGGACGGTTACGGCTACATCGATCCCGAGGACATCCGCGAGGCGATCGGGCCCCGGACCCGGGCGGTGGTCGTCAATCATGGCTCCAACGTGCTCGGGTCGGTTCAGGATATCGCGGCGATCGGCCGGATCGTGGCCGAGACGGACGCCGCCTTCATCGTCGATACCTGCCAGACCGCGGGCGTGGTCGCCATCGACATGGACCGCTGGGGCATCGACATCCTCGCCTTTACCGGCCACAAGGGCCTGTTCGGCCCGATGGGCATCGGCGGCATGATCGTCCGCGACGGCATCGCGCTGCGGCCCGCCCGGGTCGGCGGCACCGGCGTCGATTCGATCTCGCCGTTCCAACCCGACGCCTATCCCTTTCATCTCGAGGCGGGCACGGTATCGCTTCCCGGGATCGCCGGCCTCAACGCCGCCCAAGCCTGGTTCGCCGCGCTCGGGCGCGAGCGGCTGGGCGGCGCCGAAGAGGGTCTGTCGCACGGCGCCGCTTGCCGTGCCGCGCTCGATCACATCGCCGCGCGCGAGCGCGACCACGTCGAGCGGCTGCGTGGCGCTTTCGAGGCCATCGACAACGTCATCGTCTACGGCCCGCGCGCCGGCCAGCCGCGAGTCGCGACGCTGGCCATGAACATCGCGGGACTCGCCGCCGATCAGGTCGGCGCCATGGTCGACGGCGATCACTGCGTCTGCGTCCGCGCCGGCCTGCACTGCGCGCCGCTGGTTCACGAGGACGCGGGAACCATGGGGCACCAGGGCGCGGTGCGGTTCTCGCCCGGCTACTTCACCGACGACGAGGACATCGAGGTGGCCATCGAAGCGGTGATGGACGTGGCCGAGTTCGCGGCCAGGCGCCGGGTGGCCGCGCGCCGCTGATCCCGAACCCGGCCCGGGCCGCCAGCCCGAACATCCAGCCCGAACAGCCAGCCCGAACAGCCGCCTGAACCTTGTGCGCGAGGCCCCGGTCGCGTATCAAAGGTCCTTGGTATTCATCGCTGAATGGCCACCGGCGGCGATTCCGGCGGCCTCGGCGGAACCACGGGCGAGAGAGGCGCAAGGGTTGTGAACACGGCGACGGCAAGCTTTCCCGCGCTGGTGCTGAACGCGGATTTCCGGCCGCTCAGCTATCTCCCCTTGTCGCTCTGGTCGTGGCAGGATTCGGTCAAGGCCGTGTTTCTCGACCGGGTCAACATCGTCTCGGAATACGACCACGCGGTGCGCTCGCCCTCGATCGTGATGCGCCTGCCCAGCGTGATCGCGCTCAGGAACTACGTGCGCCTCGACCGGCGCCCGGCCTTCACCCGCTTCAACGTGTTTCTGCGCGACGGCTTCCAATGCCAGTACTGCGGCGGCGGCTTCGCCTCGGAGGAGCTGACCTTCGATCATCTGGTGCCGCGCTCGCGCGGCGGGCGCACGCTGTGGACCAACGTGGTCACCGCCTGCCAGAGCTGCAACCTGTTGAAGGGCAACCGCACACCGGCGGAATGCCGCATGCATCCGCTACGTCCGGTGGTGCGGCCGACCACCTACCAGTTGCAGGAAAACGGCCGCGCCTTTCCACCCAATTTCCTGCACGAAAGCTGGCGCGACTTCTTGTATTGGGACTCCGAGCTGGAATCCTGACGCCTTTCGACCGGTGGTTTTAGCGCTCTGTCGTACCCGGGCGGGTTTCGCCGTCGGTCGCGGCCGCCGGGGTTTGCGCCGCGGTCCGGTCGTCCTCGGCCATGCCGCTCAAGGCCTGGACGATCGAGCCCAGAAGCGGCAGCCATTCCGCGATGCTCGGGGATCCCTTGGAAGAGGTTCCGGGTGTGGCCACCTTGCGGGTCCTCCTGAAGGTTATTGCGGGGAGTTCCAGGCTAGGCGAATATGGTTAAATCGCCGTTAATCATGATCGCACCGGGTCAGCCGCCCGCCGATCCCCGCGCGTCCCGGATCGCGCGCCAGACCCGCTCGGGCGCCAGCGGCATGTCGATGTGGATGACCCCGAATTCGGCGAGCGCGTCGACCACCGCACTCACGATGACCGGCGGCGCGCCGCCGCAGCCGGCCTCGCCGACCCCCTTGACGCCGAGTGGATTGTTGGCGCAGGGCGCGTCCTCGAAATAGCCGGTGCGGAAGCCCGGTAGCTGGGCGGCGCGCGGCAGGGCGTAGTCCATCAGCGAGCCGTTGAGCAACTGCCCGCTGTCGCGGTCGAAGACGATGCCCTCCGAGAGCGCCTGGCCGATGCCCTGGGCGGTGGCGCCCATGACCTGGCCGTCGACCACCGCCCGGTGCAGGATGTTGCCGAGATCGTGGACCACGGTGTAGTCGACGACCGCCACCGCGCCGGTCTCCGGGTCGACCTCGACCTCGGCGATGTGGCAGCCGTTGGGGTAGCTCAGGCGTTCCTGCTCGTGCTCCAGCGCAACGTCGAGGCTGTGCAGCAGCGCCTCCGGCACCTGGGACGCGTCGACCGAGGCGGCGATCACCTCCGCCATGGTGACTCTGCGGTCGGTGCCGGTGACGGTGAAGCGGCCGCTTGCGAAGACCAGATCGGCGGCCGCCGCCTCCAGCAGATGCGAGGCGATGGCTTCGCCCTTCTCGACCATGCGTTCGGCGGCGAGCGCCACCGCGCTACCCGCGACCTCGAGGCCGCGCGAGCCGCCGTGGCCGCCGCCCTTGGGGGTGAGCGCGGTGTCGGCCTGGCGATGGACGATGCGCTGGGCGGAAATGCCGAGGTGGCTCGCCAGGATCTGCGGCATCACGGTCTCGTGGCTGGTGCCGGCGGATTCGGAGCCGAGCGCAAGCGTCAGCCCGCCGTCGTCCTCGACCCGCACATCGACGCATTCGAAGCGCTTGCCGCCGGTCAGCCCGAGATAGTAGGCGAGGCCACGGCCGCGGCGCCGGCCCCGCGTCCGGGCCTCGGCGGCGCGCGCGGCGAAACCGTCCCAGTCGGCCAGCGCCAGGGTCCGGTCGAGCACCGCCTCGAAGTCGCCGCCGTCGATCTCGATGCCGACCTCGGTGCGGTGGGGCATGTCCTGGGCGCGGATCAGGTTGCGCCGGCGTAAGGTCACCGGGTCGATGCCGAGCTCGCGCGCGGCCGCATCGACGACGCGTTCGATCTGGTAACAGGCCTCGGGCCGCCCGGCGCCGCGGTAGACGTCGGTGGGGACGGTGTTGGTGAACACCGCGCGCGAACGGAAATGAAGCGCCGGCATGCGGTAGGCGCCGCCCTGGGTGCGCAGGGTGCCGGCGGTCGGGGTGAAGGGGCCGATCGAGGCCAGGTAGGCGCCGATGTTGGCGATCGAGTCGACCCGGAGCGCGAGAAAGCGGCCGTCGCGGTCGAGCGCCAGCTCGACCCGGCTTACCTGATCCCGGCCTTGCGTGTCGGAGAGGAAGCTCTCGCTGCGCCCGCAGATCCACTTGACCGGCCGGCCCAGGCGCCGCGCCGCCATCAGCACCATGGCATACTCGGGATAGAGCGCGTTCTTCATGCCGAAGCCGCCGCCGACATCGTGGGCCAGGTGGCGCAATTGGTCGCGCGGGATGCCGAAGATCTTCTCGGCGAGCTGGTCCCGGTTGGCGTGGACCTGCTGGGACGAGCTGGTCAGGGTGAACTGGCCGCTTGCGGCATCGTACTGGCCGATGGCGCCGCGGGTCTCCAGCGGCGCCGCGTTGACCCGGTTGTTGACCAGATCGAGGCCGACCACCCGGGCGGCCTGGGCGAAGGCGGCTTCGACGGCGGCCGCGTCGCCGGCCTCGAAGTCGACGCAGAGGTTGCCCGCCAGGTGTTCCCAGACCCGCGGCGCGCCGGGCTCGAGCGCCGCCTTGCCGTCGGAGACGCTGGCCATTGGCGCATAGTCGACCTCGATCGCCTCGGCGCCAGCCTCGGCCGCGACCGGGCTCTCGGCGACCACGAAGGCGACCGCCTCGCCGACGTAGCGGACCCGGCCTCGGGCCAGCACCGACTGGGGCGGCACCGGCACCGGGCTGCCGTCGGAGTTCTTGGCCTGGGTCCGGGTCGGCATGTTGCCCAGTCCCTCGGCCCGCCACTCGGCGTCGGTGATGACCGCGAGCACGCCGGGCAGGGCGGCGGCCGCGGCGCTGTCGACGCGCACGATCTCCGCATGGGCGTGAGGCGAACGCAGCACCACCCCGTGGGCCAGGCCCTCGATGGCCAGGTCGTCGAGGAAGCAGCCGGTGCCGGTCAGAAATCGATCGTCCTCCCGGCGCCCCGGGGACGGTTCGATGGTCGATTTCGTCGTGAGGTCGTCGGGAGCCATGGGTGGTCCGATCGTCGGGACGTCGGGGGTGGAAACGCCGGCGATCTTAGCGGCCTCTCGCGGCCACGCAAATGCGGCCCGCGCTAGCGGCCGCGGGCGCCGGCACGCCGCCGGAGCTGGCGCCAGCCGATCCCGACCAGCAGCAGCGGGATCAGCCCCTCGGCGGCGACGATGCGGATCGCGGCGGAACCGCCGAACCATTCGCCCATGAGGCCGACGTTGAGAAAGCCGATCAATCCCGTGCCGATGCAGATCGCCATCAGGCCGAACAGGCGCCCGCGCATCTCCGGCGGCGCGACGCTGTAGATCAGGGTGGCTTGCATGGTGGTGAAACAGGCCCCCGCCAGGCCGATGCAGAACAGGACCGCCGCCATGGGAACGGCCTCGATCATCCATCCGGCGAGGAAGACCAGCAGCAGATAGGCCAGGACGCCGTAGTAATAGAGGCCGCGAAAGTTCATGGCCCGCACCCTCACCGCGATCGCCAGGGCGCCGAGAAAGGCGCCGCCGCCCTCGAGCGCCGCCAAGCCGCCGATCCAGCCGGCGCTCAAGCTCAACTCGCCGCCGCCGATGACCGGTATCATCGAGACGAAGGGGAAGCCCCAGACGTTGAAGACCACCGTGACCAGCAGGATTCGGGAGATGTCGTGATCGCGCGCGGCGAAAGCGAAGGCCTCGCGGAGATCGCCCAGGATCTTGGTGGCCCCGTTGCCCCGGGCGCCAATGCGGGCACCGGAGGAGACCGCGGCCGGGATGCCGAGGGCCATGGCCACACCCAAGGCATAGAGGCCGACGCTCAGGGCGAAGGCCCCACTGGCTCCCAGAGACTGGTAGAGAACGCCGCCCATGAGCGGCCCCAGCATCCGGGCCGCATTGCTGGTGGCGCTGTCGAAGCTCATGGCGAGGGCGATGCGGTCACCCCCCGCGGCGTCCCCCAGCATGCGCCGCCGGACCGGCAGGTCGGTGGTCCAGACCGCCCCCGTGACCAGGGTCGCAAGCGCGATGTGCCAGTACCGGACGGCCTCCAGGACGAACAGGAGCACCAGCGTCGCCGAGACCAGCAGGGCCACCGACAGGCCCACCAGCAGGAGCAGCCGCGGCGGCAGCCGGTCGGCCAGGGTGCCGACGATCGATCCGAAGACGACCAGCGGCAGCAGCCGCAGGATGAGCAGGAGCGCGACCAGGAACGGCGAGCCGGTGAGCTCGAAGGCGAAGATGCCGAACACCAGCATCTCGAGCCAGCGGGCGACTCCGCTGAAGATGCCGATCAGCCAGACACGGGTAAAAACCGGGTCGCGCAGCAGGTCCCTCACACTAGCCCTCTCGCCAGCGACAAAGCCGTTCATGAACCACGCTAAGGGTGCCCCCCGCAACGGCATTCATCGGCGCCTGCCGGCACCTCCCCCCCCGCGCGCTGCGATCGGGATCAGAAGTCCTCGAAAAGATCGCGCATCAGCTGCTCGCCGATGTCGCAAGGTGGGCTGGCCCGTGCCACCCCGATGGCCCTTGCTTGCACGAAGCCCTGGGCCTTGCGCGGCCTGTCCCCGGCAATTTCGAGGATCAGCTTGCGGCGGACCGCCCGCGCGAAGTCGGTGAAGTCCGCCGCGACGACCACGAAGGCACCCGGCCCGCCGATCACGCAGTCCCGGTAGTAATGATCCAGGTCCGGGATGTTGAAGTTGGAAAACATGCCGCCGCCGTCGTCCAGGATCGGCAGTCCGTTGATCGTGACGCCCGCGGCAACCGCCCGGTTCCTTGCGGTCGTCACCAGGGCGCCCCAGTTGTTCGGGCCGTCGCCCGAGACGTCGACCACCCGGCGCGTGCCTTCGAAGCCGTTGCCGTCGAACAGCGGCAGCGCGAATTCGAGGGCGCGGCTGATCGAGGTGCGGCGGGCGGTGTGGGGCGCCATCCGGTCCAGTTCCTCGGCGAAGGCGAACGCGCTGGCGCTATCGTCGATAACGGTCCAGCCGGCCACGATTTGCGGACGGTCCATGCCCGCCCATTCGAAATAGGTCACCGCGATCCGGCCCAGCATGCCGGCGCGGATGGCATGGATCACGAAGGGGTCGCGGAAGGCCGCGATATAGCCCTGCCGTTGAAGCCGGGCTTCGCGCGCGTCGATGCTGCGCGATACGTCGACCGCGAGCGCGAGTTCGAGATCGACCGCCGTGTCGATCTGCGCCTCGGCTTGAGAAATCATGCCCGCGAGCAGGAGCGGCGCCACGGTCACAAAGCGTCCCATGCGAGCCTCCCTCGGTGGGTCACCGCCCCGGAGATTGCCACCGCGGGTTTCTCCCGTCCAGTTCGCTGGCGTCGACCATTAGCCGATCCGACGCCGAGATTGCGCGGCGAGACGATTTGAACCACAGTGGCCAGCCAAGGCGCGCGATCGCAATGCCGCGCAGTTCCAAGACATGTAACCGCGATCCAATATCTGTCGACAGGTGAGGAGATCGGAATCCATGGTTGCGTTCAACATCAATGGCAAGCGGGTGTCGGTGAACGCCGAACCGGATACGCCGCTACTCTGGGCCATCCGGGAGCATCTGAAGCTCACGGGGACCAAATACGGTTGCGGCGCCGGGCTCTGTGGGGCCTGCACCGTGCATGTCAACGGAAAGGCTGTCCGCTCCTGTCAGACCGCGCTGTACGAAGTCGACGGGGCAAGGGTGACGACCATCGAAGGGTTGTCGCCGGACTCGAGCCATCCGTTGCAAAGGGCTTGGATATCCGAACAGGTGCCGCAATGCGGCTACTGCCAGTCGGGCCAGATCATGAAGGCGGCGGAGCTTCTGAAGCGGAACCCGAAACCGTCGCGCGACCAGATCGTCGCCCACATGAACGGGAATATCTGCCGCTGCGGCACCTATACCCGGATCGTCGCCGCGATCCAGCGCGCTTCAAGGGAGGTCTAGGCCATGACAGATCTCGAACGCGGCACTCATCAAGGCGCGGGCCCACAAGGCGCTGGCCCACAAGGAAGCGGGCCGGGGATATCCCGCCGTGGTTTTCTCGGTGGCACGGCCGGGCTCACCTTCGTCGTCGCTTACGGCGCCAAGGGCCTGTCACTGATATCGGTGGCCCAGGCCAAGGCGGCCGGGCGCGAGGTCGGGGCCTGGGTGCGCATCACGCCCGACGACTCGATCACCATCATCACGCCCGCGGCCGAGATGGGTCAGGGCTCGATGACCGGCGTGCCGGTGGCGCTCGCCGAGGAATTGGACGCCGATTGGGACAAGGTCACATTGGAGATGGCCCCGGCCGATCCCGAGACCTACGGCTATACCCGGGGCGGACGCAAGAGCATGGGCATTTACGGCAGCCTGGCGGTTCGATCGTACTACCACCAGATGCGCATCGTCGGCGCCCAGGTTCGCAAGGTCCTTCTGCAAGCGGCGGCAAGGGAATGGGGCGTCGACCCGGTCGAGCTCACGACCGAGCCCAGCGTCGTCGTTCACGCGGCTTCGAACCGGCGCATGAGCTACGGCGAGATCGCCGCCTTTGCGGAGGTACCGGCGAAAATGCCCGATGTCGCGAAGAGAGAACTGAAGAAGAAGGCTCAGTTCCGCCTGATCGGCAAGCCGGTTCCACGCCACGACATCCCGGACAAGGTGAATGGCCGCGCGCAGTTCTCCATCGACGTTCAGCTTCCCGGCATGGTCTATGCCTCGACCGTGCATTCGCCGGTCCAGCTGGCCGAACCGAAGAGTTGGAACGAGGCCGAGATAGCGGCCTTGCCCGGCGTCATCGGCACGGTCGCGCTCGACCGGGGCGTCGCCATCGTCGCCGACACCTTCGAGCACGTCCTAGCCGCGCGCGATGCGCTCGAAGTCGACTGGGCCAAGGGTGCGGCCGCGGAAGGCTATGATTCGCAAGAGGCGCTGGACCGGACCTACGCGGCGATCGCCGAGGACCAAGGCGCGGCGTCCAAGACCATCAAGGAGACCGGCGACGTGGACGCCGCCTTCGCCACCGCCGCCAAGACCTACAAGGCGGACTTCCGGAGCGACTACGGCTATCACGCCCAGATGGAGCCGCTGAACGGCGTTGCCCGCTTCAACGATGGCGGCGACCGCGTGGAAATCTGGGAGGGCACGCAGGCGCCGGGCCGCTCGCGCCAGATGATCGCAAAAGCGCTCGGCTTCACGCCGGACCAAGTGATCCACCACCAGCAATACATGGGCGGCGGGTTCGGCCGGCGCTCGATTACCGACTACACCATCGAGGCGGCGCTGATCGCGCGCGCGATCAAACGCCCGGTGAAGATGATCTGGACCCGCGAGGAGGACATCGCCTACGGCATGTTCCGCCCGCAGACGCTTCAGTGCCTGGAGGCGGCGCTGGACAAAAACGGCAGAATCGCGGGCTGGCGTCATTGCGTGGTCGGCGACGGCGGGCGCCTGACCTATTCGGGAATCAAGATCGATTTGTATTACGGCATTGCCAACCAGCACATCGAGCAACGCGGCATCTCGCACGGTATCCGCCTCAAACACTGGCGGGCGGTGGCGCATCCCTTCAACATCTTCGCCATCGAGGGACTGGTGGACGAAATGGCGGCCGAGCAAGGCATCGATCCGCTAGAGTTCCGCCGCCAACGAATGGCGTTGACCGCCAAGGCCAGGCGCGTGTTCGATGCCGTCGAGAGGATGTCGGACTGGCACGCCAAACGGCCCGAGGGGCGGGCGCTCGGCCTTTCGGTGACGGAGCGCTCCGGCTCGCTCGGGGCGGGTGTCGTCGAGATATCGCTCGATCGACGGAGCGGCAAGATCCGCGTGCACAAGGTCTGGGCCGCGATCGACGGCGGTACCATCGTTCAGCCTGAAATGGCGCGGCACAACGTCGAAAGCGGCATCATCTACGGGCTCTCCAGCGTGCTCAAGGAACGCATCACCATCCAGAACGGCATCGTCGAACAGTCGAACTTTCACGACTATGAGGTGCTGAGGATGTCGGAAGCGCCGGAGGAACTCCACGTCGAGTTCGTCGAGCGCGATACCAAGCCGACCGGAATCGGCGAGATCGGCAATCCCTTCGTCGCCGCGGCGGTCGCGAACGCGTTTCACGCGCTCACCGGAAAGCGGCTCTATCACATGCCGTTCACGCCGGACCGCGTGCTCCAGGCGCTCGAGGCCTGATTCGTCCGGCGCCTGATTCGTCCGGCGAAGGGATGCGACAAGCGGCTGCTGTGGCTCAGGCCGGCGACAGGACGTGCCCCAGCCGACTGCTGCGGCTCAGGCCGGCGACAGGACGTGAATCACCCGGCTGGCGATCAGGTCCTTGGTCTTGGCCCCATAGGCCGCCATGTGCGGCGCGGCGGCATGGGCCTTCAGCGCGGCCAGGCTCTCCCACTTCTCGACCACCACGAAGGTGTCGTCGCCGAACCGGGTCTGCAGGCTGCCGACGCCCTCGGTATCGATGGTCGCGCCATAGTCGATGCAGCCGTCCTCGGCGTGGACCTTGGGCACGTTGGCCCGGAACGCCTCCAGGATCTCATCGCGCAGGCCCGGTTTGGCGGTAATGATCGCGACAACATGAACCATCGACATGGACTCTCTCCCCGTTCGGCGTAGCCGAACTATGGCAGGTTCCGCTGACGCAGAACGCGCACCGGCCCGCACCCCCGCCCGGCCACAGGTTCGGGGTTGGCTTGGCCGGCCGAACCAACCCCAAGCCTCATAATCCCATGGGTGGCCG
>JACZVL010000093.1 GCA_022572685.1 Pseudomonadota bacterium | reverse complement strand
CCCCTTCGATCCGGTGGTCCGGGACCGCGCGCGCCTGGAGCGGATCTTCGGCTTCCGCTACCGCATCGAGGTCTTCGTGCCGGCGGCCCAGCGGCAATACGGCTACTACGTCTTTCCCCTGCTCGAGGGCGAGCGCTTCATCGGCCGCATCGACATGACCCACGACAGCCGGAACGGGTGCCGCGATGGGGGCGTCCTCAAGGTGACCGGCCTGTGGCTCGAGCCCGAGATCGCGATGACCCGGGGCCGCGAGGACAAACTCCAGGCCGAGCTCAAGCGCATCCAGAAGTTCGTCGGCGCCGCGGCGCTGGAATTTGCGCCCCGTTAAACCGCCGCGGGGACCGCCAGCTTGTCCAGGATGTTCTGGGGCGCGGACTCGCCGTAGGGGTCGGTCGCGCAGTTGTCGGAGATTCCCGGCTCCTCGAACCAGGCCTCGACCACGCCGTCGTTCACGATCGCGGCGTAGCGCCAGGAGCGCAGGCCGAAACCGAGATCGTCCTTGCACACCAGCATGCCCATCCGGCGCGTGAAGTCGCCCGAGCCGTCCGGGATCAGCTTGACGTGCTCCAGGCCCTGCTGCCGGCCCCAGGCGTTCATGACGAAGGCGTCGTTGACCGAGACGCAGTAGATCTCGTCGATGCCGCGCTCGGCGAAGGCCGGGTGCAGCTTCTCGAACTCGGGCAACTGGTAGGTCGAGCAGGTCGGCGTGAAGGCGCCGGGCAGCGAGAACAGCACCACGCGCTTGCCGGCGAAATAATCGGCCGTGGTGGTCTCGGCCCAGCGGTAGGGGTTCGGCCCGCCGAGACTGTCGTCGCGCAGGCGGGTCTTGAAGGTCACGTCGGGTAGCTTCTTGCCGATCATCTCGGTCTCCTCCAGGGCGTGGCGGAAAGGGCGGGTGTCCGCAAAATCCACGCTATTTTAGTGGGGTGCTCTATAAGTTGGAATGATTCTAATTTAAGAACGCGGGCGCCACATTCAAGTGCCCTCTTGAAATATTCGTGGCTGTCCCGGCGACTTGGGCGCACTCGGCAATTCGAGGTAACGTTTCCGGTAATAATTGTCCAATTATTTCCGGAACTATTTCGCTTAATGTTTCCGGTAACCTGTGTTACCGTGCCTATCGAGACGATAGGAGCGCGAACGCATGGCCGAGGTAACGCCGGTTCGGGAACGGGTCAGGCTGCTGCGGGAACGACGGCACCAGGCGGGCCTTATGCGCGTCGAGGTCTTGGTCCCGAGGGAGCAGGCCGATGCCGTGAAGGCTTACGCCGCGCGGCTACGCGAGGGCTCGCAATCGGAGCGTCTGGTGGAAGTGCGCAGATTGATCGCCAAGGCGTATCGAAAGTATCGTGCGACCTGCCTCGACAATATCGACGTCAAGCCGAAATATGCGGACTTCCCGACCGCCATGGTGGTGGCCGCCGCGCTGATGCACCGTGGCAATGCGGAAGCATTCAGGCTCGGCCGGCAGATCCGCGATTTGGCCAGATAATGCCACTCACACGCCTACAGCACAGGGTCGCGGAAGTGCTTCGCCCATTTCGGGACGAGCACAATTTCGTCGCCGGCGGCATGGCCCTGAACCAGCGTTGGCCACGCCTCTCCGACGACATGGATATCTTCCATGACCGGCGCAACCAGTTGCCAAACCAGGTCGAGCCCGAATTGCGGGCGCTGGACGCGGCGCGAAGATATTGCGAGGAAGTGGCCCCGCCGGACTATCTCGGCTATCTGTTCGTCGATGAAAACGATAAACCGGTGGAAGCCGATGCCGCCGCACTCGCCATCGGGTCGGTCAGGGCGATACCTCTGACGGACTTCAGCACAGTACCGGCTATCGGCGACAGCGCACCCGGGTCCTAACCCGACAGGGAACCGGCGCCGCGGGGCCCGCGCCCGCCTTGATCTTTGCCGCCACCGCCCGCACCATGATCCGGTTCCAATCAAGAACAATGGGTCAGGAGAGGCATCGGGATGACCACGCCGCGCGCGATTCTGGCGATCGACCAGGGCACCACCAGCAGCCGCGCCATGGTGTTCGACCGGAGCGGCCGGCCGCTCGGCCAGGCGCAGCGGGAATTCCCCCAGCACTACCCGCAATCGGGCTGGGTCGAGCACGACGCCGAGGACATCTGGCGCGACACCCTGGCCGTCGTCCAGGGCGCGCTCGCCGAGGCCGGCCTCGAGGCCGGCGATTTGGCCGGGATCGGCATCGCCAACCAGCGCGAAACCACGGTCATCTGGGACCGCGAGACCGGCGCGCCGATCCACAACGCCATCGTCTGGCAGGACCGGCGCACGGCGCCGCTCTGCGACCGGCTCAAGGCCGACGGCCTGGAGGCCACCATCCAGGCCAAGACCGGGCTGGTGATCGACGCCTACTTCTCCGCCACCAAGATCGCCTGGCTGCTCGACAACCTGGCCGGCGCGCGGGCCCGGGCCGAGGCCGGCAAGCTCGCCTTCGGCACCATCGACTGCTTCCTGCTGTGGCGCCTGACCGGCGGCCAGGTGCACGCGACCGACGCCACCAACGCCTCGCGCACCATGATCTTCGACATCCATCGCCAGGCCTGGGACCCGGAGCTGCTGGAGATCTTCGATATCCCCGAGGCGATCCTGCCCGAGGTGCGCGACAGCGACGCCGCGTTCGGCGCCACCGCGGCCGGGCTGCTCGGCGCAACCGTCGAAATCGGCGGCATCGCCGGCGACCAGCAGGCCGCCGCCATCGGCCAGGCCTGCTTCGAGGCCGGCATGGTGAAGTCGACCTACGGCACCGGCTGCTTCGCGCTGATGAACACCGGGTCCGAGCCGGTGTCCTCGAAAAACCGGCTGCTCACCACCATCGCCTACCGGCTCGGCGGCGAGGTCAGCTACGCGCTCGAGGGCAGCATCTTCATCGCCGGCGCCGCGGTGCAGTGGCTGCGCGACGAGCTCAAGATCATCGCCAGCGCGGCCGAGACCGAGGCCCTGGCACGGGCCGCCGACCCGGGCCAGGCGGTCTACATGGTGCCCGCCTTCACCGGCCTGGGGGCGCCCTACTGGGACCCGCACGCGCGCGGCGCGATCTTCGGCCTGACCCGCGCCAGCGGCCCGGCGGAGCTGGCCCGCGCCGCGCTCGAGGCGGTCTGCTACCAGACCCGCGACCTGCTCGACGCGATGGTGGCCGACGGCGCCGGGAAGCTGGACACGCTGCGGGTCGACGGCGGCATGGTCGCCAACGACTGGCTGCTGCAGACCCTGGCCGATACCCTGGACACAGCCGTCGAGCGCCCGGTGGTGACCGAGACCACGGCGCTCGGCGCGGCCTGCCTGGCGGGCCTCGGGAACGGCTTCTTCGAGGGGCTGGAGGGCTTCGCCCGGACCTGGCGGAGCGCCGGCCGCTTCGAGCCGCGCCTCGACGCCGAGACCCGCGCGGCGCGCTACGCCGGCTGGCAAGACGCGGTCCGCCGGGTCCGCAGCGGGGTGTAGAACCTTCGCCCGCTAGAGCAGGAACACCAGCAGCATGCCGCCGCCGAAGCCGGTCAGGATGGCGCCGGAGACCCGGTTGACCCAGACCAGGATGTACGGGGTCATACGCCCACGCAGGAGGGCCACCAGGCCGCTGAGCGCCAGCCACCAGAACGCCGAACCGAGGAACACGCCGAGCACCAGGACCACGCCGGTGCCGATGCGGGTGGTCGCCTCGACCAGGCCGAACCCGGCGAAGACCGCCACGAAAGCCAGGATGGTCATCGG
This sequence comes from Pseudomonadota bacterium, assembly GCA_022572685.1. GTDB lineage: Bacteria > Pseudomonadota > Alphaproteobacteria > Kiloniellales > J153 > JACZVL01. The sequence goes on along the minus strand of JACZVL010000093.1, from coordinate 8,411 downwards.
GTTGGTCAGGGTCAGAAAAAAGCAGGAGGCGAAAGCGAGCGCGGGGCGCGGTTCGCTCCAGGCCGGCTGCCCGGCTTCGTGGGCCGGCCCGCGGGCCAGGATGCGCAGACCGAGAACCAGCAGGAACGCGCCGCCCAGAAGCCGCAGCGTGTCCTGATAGGCGATCAGGAACTCGGCCACCCAGGAAACGCCGAAGCCGGCGATCCCCCCATAGACCCCATCGGCCACCGCCGCGCCCAGGCCCGAGGCCAGCCCGATCCATAGGCCGTGGCGCAGGGTGCGGCTGATGCACAGGACGCCGACCGGACCGACCGGCACCGCGATCGCCAGACCGACCCCGAGGCCTTGCACAAACAGCAACAGGTATCCCATGCCCCCTCGATCTTTCGCCCCGGTGACCCTTCCGACGCATCTAATAGCGCATATCGCCCCGATTCGCATGGCCCCTGGCGCCGCCCTTGGACGCGGACGCGAATCCGGCGTAAAGAATTCATTAACAATATCTCGGTCAAGATAGCCGCTTTGCAACCGGGCGCAGCCTTGGCGCGGGAACGAGACATGAGCGAGGGACAACCAGACCGCTTGGTCGCCGGAGACGAAGACCGGCGTAAATCCAAGCGCTATCTGTTGGAAGAGCAGCAGCCGATCACCGCGACATCCGGCGGGCGGCTCTATACCTGCCGGATTCTCGATGTCTCCATGGACGGCGTCCGGCTCCGCTTCGAGCGCGACATTCCGAAAGGAAACGTGGTCGCATTGGAGCACCCCTCCGCGGGCACCCTGTGCGGGGTCTGCGTCTGGCGCGATGAGGACACCATGGGGGTCGAGCTGCAACTTCCCAAACGCGAGCTGGAACGGCTGCTCAAGTGCATCTGCCTGGTGCTCTAAAACCGAAAAAACATGGTTACCGAAACGTTGCGAAAAGTTAATCGCAAGTGCTAACGGCTTGGCAACGACTGTCGTGCAAACTGTTGGGTAATGCGAGTGATGATAAATCGAGGACAGAACCATGCGGAACGGCTCCGGCAGCGACCAGGACCGCCGCGAAAGGCGGCGCTATAAGCGAACCCACGTGCTGATGGCTGGAGACCTGGTCTCGGGCCAGCGCGCGACCAGGGGATTGGTCGTCGACATCTCGGCCAACGGCGCCCAGATACAGTTCCCGGAGCCCTTGGCGCCGGACTCCGATATCACCCTGAGGCTGGCCGGGACCGTCAATCTCGGTGTCGAAATCGCCTGGCGCAGCCACGATCGCCTGGGCCTGCGGTTCCGGGATCTGCCCGCACGGATCTCCTCGATCTTCGCGGGACTGCTTCCCGAGGATTGCCTGACGGCAGCCTGAAAAACACGCGAATTCAGATAGTTACCCCCCTCCCAACGGGTGGGCGCCGGCCAAACCTAACGAAATCTTGAAACATTCCGCTTATACCGGAGGTCTCGACCGAGGCCGGATGCCCTTGCCATGTCCGGCCGAGGCGCCTCTAGAACCGAGGGCTCGATGTCGGCGAGCGCCCTACCCAAGCCCGAGCGTGTCAACCAGGTCTGGCTCGAGGAAGCGATCGAGGCGCACGATGCCTATCTGCGCGCCATCCCCGGCGGCCTGCGCCTGTTTCTGAACTTCAAGGACGGGCGCCATCTGGATTTCAGCGGCCACAACCTGGCCAGCGCGGAGATGGTGGCGGCCGATCTGAGCAACGCCGTGTTCGTCCGCACCTGCCTGGCCCGCGCCAATCTGTTCGGCGCCGACCTCAACCACGCCAACATGCGCGAATGCGACCTGACCCGCGCCGACCTGCGCGGGGTCGCCCTGACCGGCGCCAACCTGGAGTGCGCCAACCTGCAAGAAGCGGATCTTCGAAACGGCTTCATTCTGTTCCGGACCAAGGACGGAAACCTGACGCCGATGCGCGACGGCGCGGCGGAGATCAGCGACGTCAACCTCTCCGGCGCCAATTTGTCCGGTGCGATGATGGGGCGCATCATCGGGCCGCGCACCAACCTGAGCAACGCCAATTTCAAGAATGCCAAGCTGGTGGCGGCCAATTTCGCCGATTCCGACGTCCGCGGCGCGATCTTCGCCGGCGCCGATCTGACCGATGCCGACATGAGCGGCTGCGTGTTCCAGGGCGCCAACCTGAGCGGCGCGATCCTCCACAACACCAATCTCGAAGGCGCCGACCTGACCGCCGCCCACTTCATGGCCGATGACCTGAGGTACGCCAACACCAAAAACGTGCGGATGCCGCGCAACCTGGAGAGCCTCGACAAGACCATTCAGGAAATCATCACCGACCACAAGCGCTGGATCGACAGCCTCGGCCGCAAGGGTCACCAGGCGGACCTGTCCTGCGTCGACCTGCAGAAAGCCGACCTCTCGGGCGTGGACCTGCAGGCCGCGGTGCTGTCGCTCACCAATCTCTCCTTCGCCAAGCTCCGCGCCGCCCGTTTCACCATGGCGAACCTGGCCAGCGTGCTCGGCCTGGACACGGACTTCAGCGACGCCGACATGCGCGGGGTCCGGCTCGACTGCGCCAATCTGACCGGCGCCTCGCTGCGTTGCGCCAATCTCGGTCCCATGCTCCTGATCGGCACGCTCAGTCAACGGGTCAACGCCAGCCTTCGCGAGGTCCGCCTCGACGGCGTCGATCTAAGCGGCGCCAATCTGGAAGGCGTCGACCTGACCGGGTCCAGCCTGTGCAACGCCGACCTGCGCGAAGCGCGCGTCACCGATGCCAAGTTCGTCGACTGCAACCTGACCGGCGCCGATCTGCGCGGCACGCCGATGGAACTGGCCGACACGCGCGGCGCGACCGGCATCGTCCCGTAGCCCGGGCCAGACCGCTCAAACGAAATAGTCCAAGAGGGGGAGTCAGGGATGAAGGGCTGCCGGAATTGCGCCTGCTGGCAGGCGCTGGAAGAGTTTCTGGACCGCATCGACCCGGCCACCCAGGACCAGAAGGCCCAGATCGGGCTGTGCAAGCGCTACGCGCCCCGGCCGCTCACGCCCGAAACCGAATCCGGCGCCGGCGGACCGAACCGCGCCGAGCCCCGCTGGAACGCCTTCTGGCCGCGAGTCGCCTCGGACGACTGGTGCGGAGAGTGGGATCCCCAGTTTGATTAGGCGGCGGCGATGATCGAGAACCTCACGGCGGCGATGGCGGCGGCGCTGACCGCCTACCTGGACAGGATCCAGGGCGAGGTCGCGGCCTTCGCGGGCCGGCTGGCCGATCTTTCGACCTACCCCTTCATGGTGATGCCGATCCATCGGCTGTACTGGTATTACCTGTTCGGCTTCCTGGCGATCGCCTTCGTCCTCTATCTGCGCCGGAGACCCGCGGGAGAAGAATTCACGATCAAGCGGTTTCTGCGGTTCTGGCTGCCCAAGTCCGTCTACCGGCACCGCTCCACCCTGCTCGACCTCAAGTTCTACCTGTTCAACGGGGTCTTCGTGGAGGTCGCTTTCGTGACCGTGTTGATCGGCTCGTTCTTCGGCTTCGCCGAGGTCTTCGAAGCCGCGTTCCGGGCCCTCTGGTCCGTGGGGGGGCCCGGGGAGGGGCCGGGCCTGACCGCGACCCCGGGCGCCGAGCTCGCCTACATGATCGCGATCATCCTGGCCGCCGACCTCGGTTTCTTCATCGGCCACTATCTAACCCACAAGGTGCCGCTGCTCTGGGAGTTCCACAAGGTCCACCACTCGGCCGCGGTGCTGAACCCGCTCACCAACTACCGCTTTCACCCGGTCGACCGCATCCCGCTCGGCCTGTTCATGGGACTGCTGACCGGGCTGGTCAAGGGCGGCTTCGGCTTCGCCTATCCGGGCGGCATCGCCGAGATGACGGCGGTCAACGTCGGCGTCCTGCTGGCCTTCAACCTGAGCGCCAACCTGCGCCATTCCCACATCTGGCTGTCCTACGGCTGGCACCTCGGCCATGTCCTGTCGAGCCCGGCCCAGCACCAGATCCACCATGGTTCGGAGCCGCGCCACATCGACAAGAACTTCGGCCTGATGTTCTCGCTCTGGGACTGGATCGCCGGCACCCTCTATGTGCCGCGCGCACGCGAGGAGATCCGGTTCGGCCTGAGCGGCCGGGAGCACGAGGAATACGACAGCCTGTGGCGGCTCTACAGCCTGCCTTTCGTCAAGGCCGCGGCGGTTCTGAGGGGGCGGCCGGCGCCCGCCGCCCGTTCAGAACGACCGCGGCGGCTGGAAGGCCAGGAGGGCTAGCCATGTCCGGCCGGAGCAATGGGTTGCGGCGCTGGCCGGCGCTGATCCTGGCCGCCGCCTGGGCGCTCCCCCAGGCCGCCGCCGAACCCCGCAGCGACCCCCCCGGGGCGCCGAAACCGGCCTACTGCCTGGCCGCGGACTGGCCCAATCTGCCCGAGGATCTCGAGCTCGGCCAGGCCGCCGGCCTGGGCATCGACTCGCACGACGTGGTCTACGTCTTCCACCGCGGCGAACGAAGCTGGGTCGCGGCGCCCTCGCTGGTGGCGCGGGTCCGGGCCCTGTGGGCGGGCCTGTTCGCCGAGGGCCCGGAGCACGAGACGGAGCGCGAAACGGCACGCGAGACGGCACGCGAGACCATCGCCCAGGACACGATCCTGGCGCTCGACCCGGCGACCGGCGAGCTGCTCGCCAGCTTCGGCGCCGGCCGCTTCCGCATCCCCCACGGCCTGACCCTGGACGGTGACGACAACATCTGGGTCACCGATGTCGGCCTGCACCAAGTGTTCAAGTTCTCCCGGGACGGCGCCCTGTTGCTGACCCTCGGCGAGGCGGGCCGGGCCGGCGACGATCGGACCCACTTCGACGGCCCGACCGATGTCGCGGTCGCGGCCGACGGTGCGATCTACGTCACCGACGGCTACGGCAACGCCCGGGTGGTCAAGTTCTCGCCCGAGGGCGCCTATCTGATGGCGTGGGGCGGACGCGGCGCCGCGCCTGGCCAATTCAACCTCCCCCACGGCATCGCCATCGACGCGCGCGGCCAGCTCTACGTCGCCGACCGCGGCAACGCCCGCATCCAGGTCTTCGACGGCGCCGGGCGCTTCCTGCGCCAGATCGCGGGGCCCGAGATCGGCCGGCCCTGGGCCGTCGACCTGGGCCCGGACGGCACCCTCTACGCGCTCGACGGCGGCGACCAGAATGCCGCGACACCGCGCAGCGGCCTGCTCGCCCTGACCCCGGAGGGCGAGGTGCTGGCGCGCTGGAGCGGCTACGGCACCGAGCCGGGCAGCCTGGTCTGGCCGCACGATCTCGCGGTATCCAGCCGCTCGGAGGTTTTCGTAGGCGAGGTCTTGGACGCCAACCGGGTCCAGAAATTCAAGCCCGGTTGCGGCGGTTGGGCGCAGCGGCCCGCGCCGGGGCCATCGCCGGGGCCATCACGGTGAGCGCTACCGCGCCCCCGCCGTGACCTAGATCGCGTTGGTGACGCCGCTCACGACCACGCCGAACAGCGCCTCGAGCACGTCGCCCAGGTTGACGATCGCCGCGAAGGCGCCGACGGCGACCAGCGAGGCGAGGATGGCATACTCGATCACCGTGGCGCCGTCGTCGATTTCGCAGAAGGTCTGGAACTGCTGCCGCATGAACGCATTTCTCCCCGGGGAGACACTGTCGCTCCTAATCGTTTATTCGAAAATAATTAATAAATATATAAATGAAACCTGTCATAGCACTATTATCCTACAAAATAATTCAATAGTTCTGAGATGTACTATGGATATTTGAAGATAATTGTCGATCATAAAAGTATCTACACTATCTTTACTTCATTATTCCTGCGTCTCCCCTTATGTCGTCTCGCCTCTCAGCCGGATGGTCATCGGCCCGTCGGCGGTCAGCCTGGGCGTGTTCCTCCGTTCGCCCCACGAGACCATGTCCGACCCGACCCTGAGCCAGACCGGGACCGACAACGCCATCGCCTATATCCTGAGCCTGAGGTAGGCAGGGCCGGGGCCGACGGACCGACCGGCCGGGCGTTCGTTCAGCCCGCCTTGCAGCGTGCGCCGCCGATCACCAGGGCAACCTCGCCGGCTTCGTTCTCCAGCGGCAGCAGCGTCGCCCGATAGATCTGCTTGACGCCGCTCTGGTCCTCGAACGCGCCGTCTTCGAGCACCGGCGTGCCGTCCCGAAGCGCGTGACCCAGGAATTTACCCACCACTCCGAGCAGCGAATTGGGCGGCGCATCGGCCAGCGCCATTTCCGTCACCGAAATTCCGGAGGCCCGCGCCAGCGCGGCGCCGATGTCGCGAAGCCGGCCGCCCTCGCCCGCCGCGGCGGGCTCGGCGGCGGGCTCGTAGGTGAAACAGTCGGCCAGGAGCTCGGCGGGCACCAGCGCGGTGAAGTCGCTGGCGAGCGGGCAGCGGCGGCCTTCGCGCGCCTCCTGCCAGTAGCCGACCAGGAACATGGTCAGGCGCCGCTCGCCGTCGACAAATTTCCGACTCGCCTCGTCCATGCCTCGATCCGTCCCTAGGGGGCGCCAACGGCGCCAGAGTCACGAAACCTTATACCAAGGAAAAGGTTAATGGTCCTTTGCGGGGTTTGCGCGAATCCGGGCCGCAGCCATGATACCAGGAATCAGTGGCGCATGGCGAAGTCGTTGCGGCCGGAGCGGTCGCGGCCGCGCATCAGGAACAGGGTGCGGCGGCGGTGGTTCGCGGTGCCGATGCGGCGGTAGAGATCGTCCGCCAGCTCGCGGTCGAAGACCGAGGTCGTGGGCATGAATCGGAGCGTCATGCCACGGCGCGGCCGGGCCGAGGTATTGGCCTCGGAGCCGTGCACCAGAAACACGTCGTGGAGCGAGACCTGCCCGGCCTCGAGCACCAGGTCGACGGCCCGGCTCTCGTCGAAGGCGGTGGCCGGGAGCTCCTGGCTGAGGGTCACCTCGGGGCTCGGGTTGGTCTCATGGGCCAGCAGCTCCCGGGCCTTGTGCGACCCGGGGATCAGCCGCAGGCAGCCGTTCTCCGGGCTCGCGGCATCGACCGCGATCCACACCGTGCAGGTCGCGAGCGGCCGGATCGGCCAGTACTCGCCGTCTTGATGCCAGGGCGTGCGCAGGCCGTTGCGCGCCGGCTTGGCGAAGAAGCTGGAGTTCCATAACGCGAAGTCCGGACCCAGGACCTGGCCGACCATGTCGAGGATCTCCGGGTCGCGGGCGATATTCAGGAACCAGAGGTCGTGCTCCAGCAGCGCCGGGCAGAAGTCCCGGTATTCGGGGTTGCGCGCCAGCAGCCGGTCGTGGGCCGCCTTGATCTCCGCGAGCGTGTCCTCGGACAGCCGGAATTCGGGCACCACGTAGCCCGCTTCGTGGTACTGCGCCACCTGCGCCTCGGTCAGCATCGGGACCCTCCTTGTCGGTCTCTCCGGTCGGGGGGGTGCGGCCTCAGACCGCGACGTTGTTCTGGGGCCGGCCCTCGAGGAAGGCGATCACGTTGTCGACCGCGCCCTCGTTAAGCAGTTCCACCGCCTCGGGCGTGGAATCCGCGGCGTGAGGGGTCAGCACCACCTGCTCGCAGGCCAGGATCGGCGCGTCGGCGGGCAGCGGCTCCTCGGCGAAGACGTCGAGCCCGGCCCCGGTGAAGCGCCCGGCGTCGAGCGCGGCGCAGAGCGCGTCGAGATCCAGCACGTCCCCACGCGCGCCGTTGAGCAGGATCGCCTCGTCCTTCATGAGCCCGAGCTCCCGGGCCCCGATCAGGCCCCGGGTGTCGTCGGTCAATTTCACGTTCAGGCTGACCACGTCGGCCTCGCGCAGCAGCGCGTCGAGGGCCACGTAGCGCAAGCCCAGGCGCGTCGCCCGCGCGGCGGAGGGGTTGAAGGTCCAGGCGATCACGGTCATGCCGAGCGCCCGGCCCAGGCGCGCCATCTCGGCGCCGATGGCGCCGGTGCCGACGATGCCCAGGGTCTTGCCCTGGAGCGTGACGTTGAGCTTGCGGGTCCAGCGCCCGGCCTTGAGCTCGGCGGTCTGGAAGGCGGCGCGCTTGGCGACCGCGAACATCAGGCCGAACATGTGCTCGGCCACCGCCGGCGCGGTACGCCCGGGCTGGTTCGAGACCACGATGCCCAGCTCCTTGGCGACCGCGAGGTCGATCATGTCGGTGCCGATCGAGCAGGTGGCGATCATCCTGAGCTTGGGCAGGGCGCGCAGCTCGGCTTCGCGCCAGCTCACCACGCCGCGCGAGTTGATGAGAACCTCCGCGTCCCGGGCGCGCGCGATCTTGTCCTCGAAAGTCTCGGGCCGGCGGTCGTGGAGCGCCACCTCGCCGTAGGGCGCGAGCCGCTCGAGATTCGGCGAGCCGGCGATCTGCACCGGATCGTCGCCGGGCACCACGATGCGAACGGGGTCGGGCACGGGGATTTCCTTCTGCTGGAGGTGACCCGGGATCATACCCAAGACAGCACGGCAAGCGAAAGA
>JACZVL010000266.1 GCA_022572685.1 Pseudomonadota bacterium | reverse complement strand
CCCATCGCGGCTGGCGACTGGCCGCTTTTCGCCGCCCTGGGTGCCTTTGGCTGCCTGGGGCATTTCACGCTGATCAAGGCCTTTCAAGCCGCGCCCGCCACCGTGGTGGCGCCCTTCTCCTATGCCAGCATTATCTGGGCAATTCTCTACGGCTTCATATTCTTCGGCGATCTGCCGGATCTTTGGACTCTGGTCGGCGCCTCGATTATCGCCGCCGGCGGACTCTACATTTTGCACCGCGAGCAAAAACGAAAGGCCAGAGAGACAACCGGAACGTAGTCGCTTCCACAGCGATCTCCCACCACAGCGTTTTGCGCAAAGAAACAACTCCGGCCGGAGCCGGGGTTGGATCGGCGACCGTCGCCGGCTGGTTGTCGCGCCGTTGCCGGCCTTCGAGGCGCCTTACTTCATTTTTTTCTTGAAGTACTTGTTGGCCTCGTCCTTGAACGCCTTGCCGGCGGTGAAGCGCGGTTGCAGGGTCGCGGGTTTGGCCTTGAAGGTGGCCGGCTCGCCGGTAAAGGGGTTGGTGCCCTTGCGGGACTTGGTGGCCGGCTTGTAGCGCAGCTTGAGGCGGCCGAGATGGCCGAGCGGCACGCTGCCCGGCTTCGTCTTCTTGGCGTCCTTGAGAGCGAGTTCGGAGACCACCGGCCACAGGAGATCGAGGAGCTTGCTCGCGTCCCTGCGGCTGAATTTTCGATCCCACTCGTCGCCGAGTTTCTTGGTCAGGGCCGCGGCGTAGGCGTCGGCAAGCTGGGTCTTCGTCACAGTCATGGCTTTTCCTTCGTGTTTCACCTTGGAAGACTACTGATTCGCTTCGAACATTGCCGGTGACGCCTTGCGGCCCTCCATCGGGGAACGGATTTCCTTTTCCGCCAGACGTGAATTTCATCCCGGTCGAAATCCATTGTACGCGGATTCGCGGATTCACCGCTATTCCCCCTTCCCCCTGTGTGGCCGGGTCGCTCGGCCCTACGCAACCTGGGGTAAATCAAAGGTAAAGCGGCGCCCCCAACCGGCTGGTACTTGGCGTTAGGCGAAGCGCAGCGCCGGTGCGATACCTCAAGTAACGAGTCCATGACCTGGACTTCGGCGCGCGCGCGCGGTCTTATGCGCTGGCGTGATTCAAACGGTTTAGGGCGGCGCGGCCGTCGAGACATACCACCAGGGGGCACAGACAGCATGACACTCGAGCGTAAGCATACCAACCAGCGGATGAGCCAGATCGTGATCCACGGCGATACCGTCTATCTGGCCGGCCAGGTCGCCCAGGACGCCGCCGGCGAGCCGTCGGGCGCGCAGATGAAGAATATTCTGGAGCGCATCGACGGGTTCCTCGGCGAGGCCGGCAGCGACAAAAGCAAGATCCTCTCGGTCACCATCTGGCTCGCCGACATGCGCGACTTCGATGCCATCAACGAGGTCTGGGACGCCTGGGTAGCGCCGGGCAACCAGCCGGCCCGGGCCTGCGTCGAAGCCAAACTCGCGTTCACCAAGTTCACCGTCGAGGTCGGCGTCATCGCGGCGCGCTAGGGGCCGCGGCGGCCGGGGAGCGCGGGGGCACGAAGATCCTGGTCATGGGCGAACGTCTGCGCATCGCCGCCACCGCCGAGTTCGCTGGCTACGACTGGTACCAAAGGTCCTTGGTAACGACCCTTGGTATCAGGCCGGCGCCTCGAAGCACTTGCGCAGGCGCATGTAGTCGCCGTGGAAACCGGTCGCCTTGAACAAATCGACGGTGGCCTCCTGCTCGTCGCGCAGGCGCCGCCGGATCATCGGATTGAGCAGGCCGATGACGATGCAGCTGCAATTCCGCTCCCGGGCCAGGGCTTCCAGGCCGTCGAGCAGGACCCGGGCCGCGCGCCGCGTGCCGGTCACGTCGACGACCGCGAAGTTTTCGATCTCCATGACCCGCTCCCGGCGCAGATCGGGCTTCAGCCAATAGGCGGAAACGCCGTAGATGTGCCCCTGCCCGCTCTGAACCGAAAGCATGTGGTGGCCCTCGTAGGCGCCAGCCAGGACCTCCGGCCCACCCGCCACCGGCCCACCCGTCATGAGGGCGTCCGTCTGGCGGCCGTTCCGGTCGCCGGCCGGCGGGATCATCGCGCCCGCGTAGTCCTGCCACTGCTCCATGGTCAGCGCCGTGTCGAGCATGGAGACAAGCGGAAAGGCTTGCGGAATCTGGTCCAGTGCCAGTGGTCTGACGAGATATGCGCCCATCATGTCATGCCGGTTCCCGGTCGTGGCCGTCAACGCCCGGGATCACTGTGGCGAGGACCGCCCCCGCCAACATTGACCTATATCAAAATTAGCCGCGTTGCCCGGGCCGGACCGGGCCGCGGCCGGTGGCCCCGGCATATCCAACTTCCTGACCCGGAATTGACGCGGCCGCCGGACCGAAGGTCGGATCGCCAGGTATCCCGGGGGGCCGGTCGGCACCGAATGAACCAGCTCCGCCTGGCGTCCCGCCCGGCGTCGCGCCGCTACCCCTCGTCGAGCAGGCCGTGGCGGCGGTGCCAGTCGTCGAGGGATTCTTCCGGATAGTCGTCGAAGCACGCCTCGCCCTTCTCGGCGTCAAGGCGCGCCCAGTCCGGCTGGGCGCCGAGCATCAGG
>JACZVL010000092.1 GCA_022572685.1 Pseudomonadota bacterium | reverse complement strand
GGCATCTGTCATCTGACCCGCCCAAAAGAAAAGTCCCGGCCCACGAGGGGCCGGGACATCGCGCATAAAGCGTGAGTTACCGAGTTACTGAAGCGTGGTGGTGTCCGCGTCCTTGACCAGCCGGATAATCCGGACATCCAGTGAGCCCAGGCCGACGAAAGCCTCGGCGTGTGCAGTACCGAAATCCTCGTCTTCCGAGCCGTCGGTGAAGACGTTGGCGCTCGCCCGCGCGCGCGCCTGAACCTCGATCTTGTTGGTGCCGGACCCGACGTCGATCAGGAGGACGTTGAAGGCGTTGGCGGTCAACGTTTCGAGAATCAGGTTCATGCTTTCCGGATTCTCACAAGTTACTGCGCCGGTAGTTAAGTCGGCCGTGCAGTCGAGGCCCGCGAAAGTGCCTTCAAGCTGCTGGAACCGGTTGCAGTAGGTGACGCCCAAATCGGAACTATCCCCCTCGTTGGGTAATGCGAACCGTTCTGCGCCCTCGTCATCCGTCACCTTGATCCTGACACGGATCGTGCCCTCGGCGTTGGAGGTGCCCTTGTTGCCGCCCTTGCTTTTGACCTCGGTTTGAGTAACCAGGCCGCACTGGAGCGCCATGTCGAAGGCGAGTTCCTTCTTATTCGGGGTCTTGATGAAGGTTTTCAGTACCGTCACCCAACCCGTGTCGTCGGAGTCGGCTGGAGTGCCTACATCGGCGTCGGCTTCGGCCGAACCGAGAGCGATCAGGTCTCCCATCGCCCAGGTCGCCTGCGCGGCAGGCGCCGCCATCGCGCTCCCCGCGAAGGCCACCATGGCCGCCGCGGCGAGTAGCAAACCTAACTTCTTCATAACTGATCTCCCCATTTGTCCTTGCGCGCCCGCTACCTGGCGTAAGGTTAGTGAGGGGCCTTATGCGCCCCCCGGGCCGCGCGGCTTACCTGCCCGCTTACGGCCACTCCAAACGCGGGAACCCCAGCGCCACGCGCACGGCGCCAGCCCGCCCGTATCCAAGAAACAGTTTAGGGCCGGGCTGGGCGCGGAGTCGAGTCGCGACTCCGGCGCGGTTGCGACAAAGTTGTGACAGGCTTAGAAGTCAGAAGTCAGAAGGCAGGGATCAGGGATCAGGGATCAGGGATCAGGTAACGCTGCCGTCTGATCCCTGATACCTGACCTCTGATCCCTGAAAGCTATTCCGCCGCGACCTCGAGGGGCCGTGCCGCCTGGCCTTGCGCCGCCTGGCCTTGCGCGGGGCAGAACAGCTCGTAGAGCAGCAGCATGAACCGGCGCGCCTCCTCGCTGGCGAGGCGGTAGTGGATCGACTTGCCGTCGCGGCGCCCGGCGATCAGGCCCTCGGCGCGCAGCCGCGCGAGCTGCTGGGAGATCGCCGGCTGGCGCAGGCCGAGCGCCGCCTCGAGCTCGCTCACCGTCTTCTCGCCCTCGCTCAGCAGGCACAGCAGCAGCAAGCGGTTGTGGTTGGACAGCGCCTTCAGAAAGCGGCTCGCCGCGCGGGCGTTCACCGCCATCTCCGCGAGCGGGACCACGCTTCCGGCGGGGCCTTCGGTGGGTTCCGGCCGGCCATGGCTCGCGGCCGGCCTATCCTCGGATAGAGCCGTGGTCGTCATGTCGTTTCCCCCCCATAATCGACTAATCACGGAACCCGCGCTTTCGCGCTGCTTGCGCCACCACGGTCCGCCGTTTCGCCGCCGCTCGGAACCCGGCCCGGGCCCGCCCGAACGGCGGCACCCCTTTAAACCGAGTCGGCCCAGTTTCCAAGGCCCGGGACCCAGGAGCGGCAATCGATATAGGTAATTATGAATATGACAGCTTGAAGTCCTACTTGGCGAGTCAATTTCGCGTCATCGGTTCACCGATAGAGGGGGCCTCAAGCCGGTTGGGGACGCCAGGGGGGCGCGCGGTGGCGGGCTGCGGTGGCGGGCGCGCGGGCGGCGCCGGGGGGCGTGGCAAGGAAAAAAAGCCGCGCCGGCGCCGATTCGGCACTGGACCGGGCGCCCCCCTGGGCGACATAGTCGGGCGAGCGACGGGGACGGCGCATTCCAACGAGGCAACCATCGATGATCTCTCCCGCGGCACGGACCGGGCGCTTCGATCTGCGCCCCGGCCAGGTCCTCGCCGGCAAGTACGTGGTCGAGGCCTACCTGGGCGGCGGCCTCGAGGGCGAGGTCTACCGGGTCCGGGAGACGCGCACCCAGGTGCGCCGCGCCGCCAAGCTGTTCTATCCCCACGAGAACCCGCGCGATACCGCGGCCCGGCTCTACGCCCGCAAGCTGGACCGGCTGCGCGACTGCCCGATCGTGATCCAGTATCACCACGCCGAGACCCTGGTGCTCGACGGCCGGCGCGTCACCTGCCTGATCAGCGAATACGTCGATGGCGTGATCCTGGCCGACTTCGTGGCCGCCCACGCGGGCCGGCGGCTGCGGCCCTTCGAGGCGCTGCACCTGATCTACCCGATCGTGTGCGGGCTCGAGCAGATGCACGCCCGCAAGGAGTACCACGGCGATTTGCACGAACATAACGTGCTGCTGCGCCAGCGCGGCATCTTCTTCGACGTGAAATGCGTGGACTTCTACAACCTGGGCCGCTATTCCGGCCGGCGCCGCCAGGACGACATCGTCGATCTGGTGCGGCTGCTGTACTGGACCGTGGGCGGGCGCCGCTGGTACGCGCGCCAGCCGGCCGTCATCAAGGGCATCTGCCGGGGCCTGCGCCGCGACCTGATCCTCGAACGCTTCCCCCGCGCCGGCCGCCTGCGCACCTACCTGGAAAGCTTCCCCTGGCCCGAGGTGCTGTGATCCAGGGATCAGGGATCAGGGATCAGGGATCAGGGATCAGGGATCAGGGGTCACAAGCGCGCCACTGATCCCTGATACCCGATCCCTGAGCCGCGAGGTGGCGTCGGCCAGGAAGCGCTCGAACACCTGTCCCAGCGCCCGGTTGAGCGCCAACACCGAGGACTCGACCCCGTCGTCGCCGGCAATCGCCTCGGCGGCGTAGGTCCCGATCACGATCAACTGGTTGTCGGCGCGCGCCACCAGCGCCAGCTCCAGCTCCACCACCACCCGCGTCGGGCCGCCGCCGAGCAGGCGCTCGAAGCGCTTGATACGGCCGCTCACCTCGTAGTCGACCTCGATGCGCAGGTCCGGGGTGACCACCGACCGGGCCAGGCCGCTGGCGCGCAGGTAGTCGACCAACTGAAACTGCAGCATGCGCGTGGGCGGGTCCATCCAGTAGTGGTAGTCGTGCTGCTGCATCTCGGTGGCGCTGCCGGTGGCGCTGTACAGCAGCGGCCGTTCGCGCAGCAGGCCCTCGGCCTCGAGTGGCGCGACCGAAAGCACGCCGGGGAAGGCGACACCGTCCGCGCCTGAACCCGCCCGTCCCAGGGGCCGTCCCAGGGGCCGTCCCAGGGGCCGCCCCAGGGGCCGCCCCAGGGGGCGTTCCAGGAACGTCGCGCCCTCGATGGAGGCCGTCTGGGATGCGGCGGCGCGGCTCGGCGGGGCCACCATGACCCGGTAGTAGTGGTCGCGCGGGATCGGCGGCGCCGAACCCATGCACCCGGTCAGGCCGGTCAGGCCGGCCAGGCCGGCCAGGGCCAGCACGATCAGGCTTGGGCGGGTCATCCCTGGTCTCCCTGCCGCGTGGTCCCGGCCCGCGCCGGCGACACCGCCTGGCGTGGGGTGCCGTCGAGCAGCAGCCCGGGGTTTTGCCGGATCAGGCGGCTGAACTCGTTCATGTTGCGCGCGGTCCCATCCAGGTTGTGCACGATGCCGTCGACCGACGAGGCGATCGCCGAAAGAGTGTAGCGGACATCCTTTAACGATTGGTCGACGTCGTCCTTGTTGTTCTCGATCAGCCGGTCGAGGTTGGCGGCCAGGTTGTCGACCTTGACCATGGTCTTGGACAGATCGCGGCCGATGCCGTTCATGGTTGCCGCGGCTTCATCGACATTGGTCAGGATATTGCTGACGGCGAGCAGGTTCTGGTCGGACAGGATCTCCTGGACCGGCATCAGGGTCTGGTTCAGCCCCTCGGCGAAGGCGATCAGCTCGCGGGAGATGCGCGGCGCGTCGCCCTCGATGGTTTCGGCCAGGGACTGCAGGGTCGCGAGCAGCGGGGCAATGCGCTCGCGGCCCAGCGCGGCGAACTCGGTCGCGGTTTCGGTGAGGGTGGCGAACACGTCGACGGCGGCCTCGGCGGCGATCTGCTGGCCGACCTCGATCGCGACCGGGCTCCGGCCGCTTTCGATGTCGAGAGTCTTGGCGGCCAGGAAGTTGGAATTGCCGATCCGCGCGACGGAATCGCTGGGGATCCGCCAGCCCTGCCGGACCGAGACGTCGAGCCGAAACTTCATGCCCGGGCCGTCGATTATCGGAGTGATGCCCTCGACCTGCCCGATCGGATAGCCCTCGTAGCGCACCTGGGTGCCGTACTTCACGTCGGAGACGTTGTCGAGCACGACGAAGTAGCGCTCCGAGGGGCCGGTGCGTCCGGTGAGCAGCGCGATCGAGGCGGCGATCGCGATCACCATGGCGGTGACGAAAACGCCGATGATGACGTAGTTGACTCTCTGTTTATACATGGCGGTTCATCCAAATCTCGCAAATCTCGCAAAACTCGATTGTCGGTCGTGGTTCTCAGCCGGTCCGGGTACCGGTGAGCCGGCGCAGGTATTCATCCGGGTCGAGCTCTTCTTTTTGGGATTTCCGGTTGAGCAGGTTATGGACCCGCGGGTTCCGGCTGTTGCGGATCGCCTCGGGGGTGTCGATCTCGATGACCCGCCCCGAATCCAGAATCGTGATCCGGTCGGCGATGGCGAGCGCGCTCTCGACCTCGTGGGTGACCACCACGATGGTCATCTGCATGGCGTCGCGCAGGCGCAAGATCAGCTCGTCGAGCGCCGCCGACACCACCGGGTCCAGACCGGCCGAGGGCTCGTCGAAGAACAGCAGCTTGGGATCCATGATGATGGCGCGGGCGACCGCGGCGCGCTTGAGCATGCCGCCGGAGAGTTCGGCCGGCATCAGCTCGCCGAAGCCGGAGAGGTTGACCACCTCGAGTTTCATGCGGGCCATGATGTCCATGGTGGTCTCGTCGAG
The DNA here is from genome assembly GCA_022572685.1 of Pseudomonadota bacterium. Taxonomy (GTDB): domain Bacteria; phylum Pseudomonadota; class Alphaproteobacteria; order Kiloniellales; family J153; genus JACZVL01. Next base: position 7,152 of record JACZVL010000092.1, on the reverse strand, counting down.
GCGCGTGTGCTCGCGCAGCGGCAGCTTGATGTTCTCCATGACCGTGAGCGAGCTGAACATGGCGCCGCCCTGGAACGCCACGCCGATCTGGCGCCGCAGCTTCAAGGTTTCGATCGCGCCGAGGCGTTCCAGCTCCTGGCCGAGCAGCTCGAGCGTCCCGGCGGTCGGTCTCTCGATCCCGATGAGATGGCGCAGCAAGGTCGTCTTGCCCGAACCGCTGCCGCCCATGATGACCATGATCTCGCCCGCCGGCACCGCGAGGTCGATGCCATGGAGGATTTGGGTTTCACCATAGTGGGCATCGAGGTTGCGTACCTCGATCACCGGCTTGCCGACGATCGAGCCGACGTTCTCGGCCAGTCTGTCTTGAAGTTCGGTTGCGCTCATCTTACTGGGCCATGATGAAGCCGAAGAACATATCGGTGATGATGATGGCGGAGCTGGCATGCACCACCGCCCGGGTGGTCACCAGCCCGACGCCTTCCGAGCCGCCCCGCACCCGCGAACCGTTCACCGCCCCGATGATGACGATCAGGATCGAGAACAGGGCGCTCTTGCCCAGGCCATGCAGCAGATCGGTGGGCGTGAGCACGTCGATCGAGTTGATGGCGTAGGCGGCCAGGGAAATGCCGGTGTCCGCGGAAACGTAGAGGCCGGCGGCGGTCATGGCCACGATGTTGCACCACATGGTCAGGGCCGGCAGCATCACCAGCATCGCGATCAACGAGGGCGCCACCAGGTAGCGCACCGGGTTGATGCCGATCGCGCGCAGCGCGTCGATCTCCTGATTGATGGTCATGGTGCTGATCTTGGCGGCCAGCGCCGAGCCCGATCGGCCGGCCATGAGAATGCCGATGATCAGGGGCGAGAACTCCCGGGTGATCGCCAGCGTGATACCGACGTGGACGAAGGATTCGGCGCCGAAGATCTTCAGCGTGTAGAGGCTCTGCACCGCCAGCATGATCCCGATCGCCGCCGCCAGCATGGTCGTGATCGGCAGGGCGTCGATGCCGCCGAGTTTCATCTGTTCCAGCACCGAGGCCAGGCGCACGGGCTGACGCCAACGCCGCCCGAAGAAGGTCCAAAACACGCACTCGCCGAGCAAGCTGCCGGCGTATCCGGCCTCGTCCAGGCCTTGGACCGCGCCCCGGCCGGTTCGTTCGAGGAGTCTCAACATGCCGTATGTTTCCGCTTCATGCCGCTGTTCAGGGTTTCGCCTGAAGCGCGCTGGCCAGGTCGTCGTGGATCGAGAACACCATGTCGAGGCGCGCCAGCTCCAGGACCCGCATCGCCTGGCGGCTGACCGCGAACAGACCGAGGTTGGCGCCGTGGTTGCGCGCGATCTGGAGGGCTTCGACCAGGCAGGCGATGCCCGAGCTGTCGATGTAGGTGACTTCCGAGAGGTCGACGAAAATGTCGACCCGTTCCGCGACCGCGTCGAGCAGCGTCCGGCGGATATCCGGAGAGTGCTCCAAGTCGACGCTGCCGGCTAAACGTACCACGTCCTGGTTCCGGGCTTCGCTCAGGTTGCTTGCCATGGCGTGCCATCCAATCGTTTGAACATTTCCAATAGATTTCCCGCGCCGTCGGGCCGGGGTCGGTAGTCGGCCGAATCCATGATTTCCCGGATGAAGTAGGAGCCGAGCCGTCCGGGCCGGATATCGGTGAGCGCGCGCGGGGTGATCGTTGCCGGATCGACCAGCGGCGCGGAGTCCACCAGGCTTACCTGGATGCCGTCCCGCCGGCGTGCGAGGCGCAGAACGATCTCGCCATCCTCGCGGCCCTGGTAGCCGTGCACGATGATGTTCTGGCAGGCCTCGTCGACCGCGAGCACGATGTTCTGGGCGGCCGTGTCGTTGAAGCCGCACATGCGCGCGGCCGCGCGGATGCTGCCGCGGACCAGCTTCAGGCGGTCCGCCTGCGCCGGGAACCGCAGCTCGAGCAGCGGCTCGATGGGCCCCCCGGTGGGCTCCTGGGTGAGTTTGGTGACGGACCATGCGCCGGTCATGACCGGGCGCCCCTGGAATCGTCGATGACCAGCACGGTCAGGTCGTCGCGGACCTCCCAGCCTTCGCGGTCGAGCTCCGACAACAGGGCCTCCAGGCGTTCGCTGATGGGCAAATCCGAAAGGCCCTCGATCATCTGGATCAGGCCGCCGATGCCGAGCTCCTCGTGTTCCTGATAGTGAAACTCCATGAGGCCGTCGCTGAAGATGTAGAACTCGCCGCCCTCCAAGTTGATCTCCTGGGTCCAGAACTCCATGTCCGGGAGGATGCCGAGCGGGGGCGCCTCGGCGGGGAAAGTCGAGTAGCAGTGGTCCTGGCCGCGCAGCAGCGGAGGTTCGTGTCCGGCGTTGGCGAAGCGGAGCAGCCCGCTGCCCGGATCGTAGGTGCCGGCGACCATGGTCACGAACATGCCGCGGCTGCTGGTTTCGTGAATCTCCCGGTTGATGATCGCCAGGATCGCGGCCGGGTCGTCGCTGCGCTTGCCCAGGCAGCGGAACAGGCTGGCGGCCTTGGCCATCAGCAGGGCCGCGTGGATGCCCTTGCCCGAGACATCGCCGAGCGCGAAGGGAATCCGCCCGTCGGGCAGGGCGAAGTAGTCGAAGAAATCGCCGGAAACCTGTCGAATCGGCCGATTGACCCCGTACACCGGAAGCCCCGCCAGGTCGCCGTTGGGCAGCAGGTTGCGCTGGATTTCGGCGGCCAGGTCCAACTCGCGCTGGGTGACCTCCTGGCGCACCAACTCCTCGGTCAGGCGCGCGTTGGCGACCGCCAGCGCCGCGGAATTGGCCATCGTCTGCAGCAGGTAGGAATCGCGCTCGTTGAAGCTGCCGCGGGGCCGCTGGTTGACGACCTGGATGGCGCCGAAGGGGCGCCCATCGGCGGCCAAGGGCGCGCAGAGCGCCGAGCGGACGATGAGCCGGTTCTTTTCGTCGATGGCGCCGAGCAGTTCCGGATCGTCGCGGCCATCGCGCAGGGACTCGATGGCGTTGCGGCGCAGGCAGCGCCCGAGAATGCCTTGTCCCGGCGTGACCCGGGCGTCCCGCAGGTCCAGGGGACCGGCCGCGGCGTGGCACACCAACTCGCCGGTCGCCTCGTCGAGCAGGAACAACGCACCGGCTTCGGCGTTGGTGCCCTGGATAATGCCCGCGAGCGCCGTATCGAGCGTCGCCGCAAGGTCGCGCGAGACTGCGAAGAACTGACTGTACGCGGCAAGGAACTGGACATCGTCTGGCGAGTCCGGATCCTGTACGGTGCTGGAATCGTTTGGTATCGGCGCGGTCATCGGGGCGATCGGTTGGGGTTGTCTGAAACGGCAACCGCCAAAATACCCGATAAAGCTTAACTATACCTTGGTGGCGCCCGATCCCGCGGACGAAGTGTCGTGCCCATCTTGGGCGGCCGGGCGCGGCGGAGTGGCCGCGAAGATGTTTCTTGAGACCTGTTGCAAAATTACGTCGGCAGAGAAGAAAAATTCGGTCCAAGTAAGGGCCGTAATTGTTCGGTTAACGAATTTGAATTTGATAATAGTATGTTTAACCATAAATAGAACATTTTATTAACAGTGACATTTCAAGGTGCACGCTCTTTTTGTTTGAACTTTGGGTAAACTCATACATATATACGTTGAAATCAGCCGTGGTCGTCTTGATTCCGAAACCGAAAAACAACAGACTGCGCGTAATGTTATCTTAAGTCGGGGGGTCGCATAACGGTCTGATATCGGGGATGATTTAATGGCCGGACCATACGCGATTCGAATTCTGGTCGTCGACGGCGATACCAACTTGCTCGACGACTACCAGCGGATTTTGGCGCCCCCCGCGGAAGCGCGGGGCGACGGCTTGTTCGCTCAATTCGAGAGCGATCTCATCGGCGCGGCCGTGGCGCACAAGCGGTTTCCCGAGATCGATGTCGTCGCCGTGGCCCAGGGGCACGAAGCCGTTGATTCGGTGCGCGCGGCGCTTGACGAGGGCCGGCCCTTCGCGGTCGCCTTCATCGATCTCTACCTCGCGCGCGGGTTCGATGGCTTGCGGACGGCCGAGCAGATCCGGGCGCTCGATCCGGATGTTCATGTCGTGCTGGTGTCGGCGAGGCCGGAGGTTCACCCGGTCGAAATGAGCGAGCGGGTGCCGCCGGCGGATCAGTTGTTTTTCGTCAGTAAGCCGTTCCATGCCACCGAAATACAGCAACTGGTCCTGGCGCTGGCCGCCAGGTGGCGGGGTGAGCGCTGGCAGTTCGGCGGCGGCCGGTCCCGCGCGGGCGGCCTGCCCGAGGTGCTCGACCGGCTGCCGGCCGGCGCCCTCGTCTTCGATCGGCGCGACCGCCTGCTGGCTGCCAACGATGCCATGGGCGAGCTGTTTCCCGAACTCGCCGAGCTCTTCGTCGCCGGCACTTCCTACGAGGAAATCCAGCGCGGCGCGGCCGAGCGCCTGCTGCCCGAGAACACGTTGATGCGCGTCGATGCCTGGCTCGCCGAGCGCATGGAGTGGCATCTGCGCTCCGGCGGCGCGATCGAGCAACGGCTTCGTGGCGCGCGCTGGGTTCTGCTGGTCGAGGAGGTGTCGGCCTCCGGCGAGACCATCTGCCTGTATTACGACGTTACCGAGTTGAAACGGCGCGAGGCGAGCCGCGCGACCGCGGCGCACATGACCCAGATGGCGCAGTCCTTCGCGGCGCTCTGCGAGCATCTCGACGGCCTGGCTGGCGCCAGTGGGGCGGGCGCGGAATCGGCCCTGGGTAGCCGGCGCGAGGGCGGCGCGGATGTCGCCGTGTTGCCGGGCGCGATCGGCGGGTCGTCGAATCCCGGTCACCTCCAGACCCTGGCCGCGCGGCTTCAGGCCATCGCACAGCGACAGAAGCTGGTGCCCGAGCGGTTGAGCATGAACCGCATCGTCGGCGAGGTGGTGCGCAAGCTGCGTGGCGAGTCGGACTCCGACATTCAAATGGAGGTAATCGCCGGCGCCGGGTTGTGGCCGATCCTGATCGATGGCGAGAAGTTCGAGACCGCCTTGGCCGAGTTGATCCGCAACGCCTGCGAGGCGATGGAGGGCGGCGGCCGCCTGACGGTGGAGACCGTCAACATCCGCCTGACCCGGGAGTTCGTCGCCACCCGCGCGGGTTTGGCGGCCGGCGAATACGTGCGCATCTCGGTCCACGACACTGGCCCGGGCATGGCGCCGGAACTGGTCGAGCGGGCGCTCAATCCGTTCTTCACCTCGAAGGACAAGAACGCGCACATCGGTCTCGGGCTCAGCGAGGTCTACGGGTTCACGCACCAATCGGGCGGCTACATCGAAGTCGACGGCGGCGAGGGGCGGGGCGCCACGATCGATCTCTATTTCCCGCGTGGCGCGGAGCCCTCGGCGGAGCCCATCGACGACCAGACCCGGGACGGCGCCGAGACCGAACCCGCGGCACGTGCCGCGAACCAGCGCCGCGCCTGATCCTTGGAATAGTCCCTCCGCAACGGCGTTTCGCGGGCCGAGAAATTCGCTTGCGAAGCGCGGAGCCGAGATGCCAGGGTCGCGCCGTGGGGCCGGTCCTGGATTCCGGGCGCCGCTCGCCCTCGGAGTTCCGGGGGAGTTCCGGGGGGCCTTGAACCGGCGACACCGACCTATGCCAAGGAGGCCATAGCGTGACGGCAGGCGTCCGGCTCTTTCTCTTCGGGGGCTTTCGGCTGGAAAACGCCAGCGGCGAGGTGCTCTCGACGTCGCTGCGCAAGGCCGAGGCGTTGCTCGCCTATCTGGCCATGGCGCCCGGGAAGACGGCCTCGCGGGAGAAGCTCGCGACCCTGTTGTGGGGCGAATCGGACCAGCAGCGGGCCCGGCAGAGCCTGCGCCAGGCGCTGTTCGCACTGACCCGGGAGTTCGCCCAGGCAGAGGTGTCGGTGCTGCGCATGGAAAGCCAGATGGTCTCGCTGGACCCGGCCGCGATCCGGGTCGATGTCGTGGAGTTCCAGGCCTTCGTCGAGACCGGGGACGGCGACCGCCTGACCGACGCGGTCGCCCTTTATTCGGGGCCGTTTCTCCAGGGCTTCACCGTCGACTCGGCGGAGTTCGACGAATGGCAGATGGCCTTGCAGGGGCGCCTGGACGAGGCGGCGATCAAGGCCTTTCTGGGTCTTCTCGATCGCCAGGAGGCGGCCGGGAACCTGGCTTCGGCGATCGAAACCGCGCAGGGCGCGCTTCGTATCGACCGCTACCGCGAGGACGTCCATCGCCAACTCATGCGGCTCTTTGTGGCCAGCGGCATGCGGTCCTCGGCGTTGCACCAATATCGCCTGTGCCGCGATTTCCTGGAACGCGAGCTGGGGGTTCCCCCGGACGCCGAAACCGATACCCTGTATAGGGAAATTCTCGAGGCAGGCCCCGCCGCGGCGCCCGATCCGGAACCGGCCGCACCGGCGGGTATGGCGGCCGCGCGGGTCCGCGATCGGGACCGGAGCAGGCGCGCCGCCACGGTCGGCCGCACCGCGGAGCTGCGCGAGCTGGACCGGCACCTGCAGGCGGCGCGGGAGGGTCGCGGCGGTTTGGTGGTGGTGACCGGCGAGGCGGATGAGAAGGTGATCGGACTGGCGCCTGTGTCCGTCGACCGCTTGTATACCGCCACGTCAGCCGACTACATCCTCGTCGAGGCAGATGGAGCACGCTCCCGTTCGATCAAGGCCCCTGGGGACCATGAGCCGGTAATTCCACGGTTTTCGACCACAGTCATCGTTGTGGTCGGCGTCGACGCCATCGGTCGACCGCTCGAGGAGGTCGCCCACCGCCCTGATCGGGTCGCTGCCCTCACCGGCCTCGGCTACGACGACAACGTAACAGTTCAGGACGCTGCCACGGTCCTCCTCCACTCTGACGGCGGACGCAAGGGCTTGCCTGAGAGCGCGCGATTGGTGATGGCGATCACGAAGGTGAGCCAGGAGAACACACCAGCAGCGAACAGCCTCGCAGCGATCCTCGAGGAGCACCCGAGAGTTGACCGAGTGGTCACGATATCCGATCGCTGACGCAGGACAGGCTGTTACCGCTGCTCGCGGAAATAGGGGATGCCGAGCGCGGCGGGGGCACCAAGGAATCGCGCTCGCTTGCCGCTCGTGAGAACGATCATCGCAACGATTGCGAGGACGAACGGCAGCATCGCGAGCAGG
>JACZVL010000265.1 GCA_022572685.1 Pseudomonadota bacterium | reverse complement strand
TGGTGTTCGGCTTCGCCCTGCCGCTCGCCCATGTCGCCTTCTCGGCCCAGGGCGGGCCCTGGCGGCCGCCGCCCGGGGCGCGTTGCCCGTTCGGCCCGCGCGCCGGCTGGTTCGTGATCGTGGTGTTCCTGGGCCCGCTCGGCTGGCTGCTGTACCTGCGGGCCAGGGGTAAACGCAGGTTCCGCTAACGCGGAACGCGCACCGGCCCGCACCCCCGCCCGGCCACCCATGTTTTTTTGGCTCGCGCGTTGGCGCTCGCCCAGCAGCCCCACCCGGCCACCCATGAGCATACGATCCCGTGGGTGGCCGGGTGGGGCTGCTGGGCGACCCGCAGGGGAGCCTGAACAAAGAGCTATGGGTGGCCGGGCGGGGGCGCGGGCCAGTGAAGCCGGACGAGGAATTCCTCCTAGCTTTTGAAGAACGCCTGGGCGCCGGTCAGATAGGCCTTTTTCTCGGCAAGCTTGGCGCGGACCCTCGCGGCCTCGGTCTCGAGCTCGGCCAGGTAGGCCTCGAGCTGCTCGACCCCGAGAGCGTCCAGGTCCTTGGGCGCGGTTTTCTTCTTTTGCGGTTCCAACTCGTCGAGGTCCATGCCCGGCCTCCCGGTCCGTCTTGTCAGCTCCCGGATATCATACTAGACCTTGCCGCCCCCGATACCAGCTCCTGCCAGGGAGGACAGCCCGTGAGCGAAGCGATCCCAGTGACCATTCCTGGGACCATGACCGCCATCGAGATCCGCGCGCCCGGCGGACCCGAGGTGCTGGTGCCCACCAGCCGGCCGGTGCCCGAACCCGGCGCCGGCGAGGTCCTGGTCCGGCTCGCCGCCGCCGGAGTCAACCGGCCCGACGTGCTGCAGCGCCAGGGCGGCTATCCGCCACCGCCGGGCGCCTCCGACATCCCGGGCCTGGAGATCGCCGGCGCCGTGGTCGCGCTCGGCCCCGGGGTCGGCGATCTCGCGATCGGCGACCGAGTGACCGCGCTGGTCACCGGCGGCGGCTACGCCGAATACTGCACCGCGCCCATCCCCCAGTGCCTGCCGATTCCCGACGGATTGAACCTGGTCGAGGCGGCCTGCCTGCCCGAGACCTTCTTCACGGTCTGGACCAACGTCTTCGACCGCGGGGGCTTGCGGGCCGGCGAGACCTTCCTGGTGCACGGCGGCTCCTCGGGCATCGGCACCACCGCGATCCAACTGGCCAAGACCTTCGGGGCGCGGGTCTTCGCGACCGCCGGCTCGGCGGAGAAATGCCGGGCCTGCGAGAAGCTGGGGGCGGAGCGCGCCATCAACTACCGCGAGGAGGACTTCGTCCAGGTGGTCAAGGAGGCGACCGGCAAAAAGGGCGTCGACGTCATCCTGGACATGGTCGGCGGCGACTACATTCAACGCAACATCTCGGCGCTCGCCCCGGACGGGCGGCTCTGCGCCATCGCCTTCCTGGGCGGCTCCAAGGCCGAGGTCGACTTCCTGCCGATGATGCTCAAGCGGATCACCATCTCGGGCTCGACGCTCAGGGCGCGCTCGGTCGAATTCAAGGGCGCCATCGCCGGCAACCTCCGGGACCAGGTCTGGCCGCGGATCGCCGCCGGCGAGATCAAGCCGGTGGTGCACGCGACCTTCCCGCTCGCCGAGGCCGCCGAAGCCCACCGCCTGATGGAATCCAGCGCCCACATCGGCAAGATCGCGCTGATCCCTTAGTATCAGGTCCACTTGCGTGGACCGGCGCCGGCCCGCACCCCCACCCGGCCACCCCAATGATACTGTCGTGGGTGGCCGGGTGGGGGTGCGGGCCGGCCCAGACCAACCGCTCCCCGGGCCCTTTTTCACGCTTGGCTGGGCCCCATATTCAGGCTATGGAACGGGGTCATTCACAACCCGTGCCGCCCACCCGCGCCGCAGTCGCCGGCGCGCGGGGCAAATAAAGAGGGCGCACAGAAGGAGGGTTTATGTCTCAGCCGCTGATGCCCAAGGCGACCGCCGTCTGGCTGGTCGAAAACACCACGCTGACCTTCGAGCAGATCGCCGATTTCTGCGGCCTGCACGCCCTCGAGATCCAGGGCATCGCCGACGACGAGGTCGCGATCGGCATCCAGGGCCTGGACCCGGTGGCCCGCAACCAGCTGACCCGGGACGAGATCGAGCGCTGCCAGACCGACCCGAACGCACCCCTGAAGCTGGCCACCCACGACCTGCCCCAGCCGATGAAGCGCACCAAGGGCCCGCGCTACACCCCGGTCGCCAAGCGCCAGGACAAGCCGGACGGCGTCGCCTGGCTGGCGCGCCACCACCCCGAGCTCAAGGATTCCCAGATCGCGCGCCTGATCGGCACCACCAAGAACACCATCGTGGCGGTGCGCGAGCGCACCCACTGGAACTCGTCCAACATCCGCCCGCGCGATCCGGTGCTGCTCGGCCTGTGCAACCAGGCCGACCTCAACCAGATGGTGGAGAAGGCGCGCCGCGCCGCCGAGCGCGCCGGCATCACCCTGCCCAAGCCGCCCGAGATCGACGCCGGAGCCAACCCGGAAACCACCTACAACCCCTACGTCCTGCCGGACTAGGGGCGGCACGCGCCGAACCCCGCGCTGGCCCCTACTCCGCCACCGGGACGGTGTAGTTGAGGGCCAGGCGGCCGCCGTCGGGGTAG
>JACZVL010000264.1 GCA_022572685.1 Pseudomonadota bacterium | reverse complement strand
CGCCGGCTTCGCCACGGCACGACCCGAGCTCGCGCGCGCCCTCGACGGCGCCTACGACGCACCACCCGGCGCCCAGGCGCCGGCGCTGGTGTTCTGGGCCGTCGCCTGGGGCCTGCGCGAAGGCGACCGGGAGTCCTTCCGCCTGATCGCCCCCGACGGCCGCACCCTAGCCGAGGGCAGCGGCACCCTGCCGCGGAACCAGGCCCAGTGGCTGCGCTACATCGGCAAAAAACGCCCCGCCGGCGGCTTCCCGCCCGGCCGCTATCGCGGCGAATACCGCGTCACGCGCGAAACCGGCGGCCACAAGGTCACCGTGGTCGAGGTAAGCCGCGCGATAGAGCTGCACTAACCCCCTGTTATTACGATATTTTTCGCGTCTAAAGCGGGACCCTGGCGGGCCTTCGAGGCGGTCGGTTCGGGCCCCGGCTAAGACCGGCGATCATGGGTATAAACCCTTCATTAACCGGGAAAATGCTTAAGTTCCACCGGAACAGAAATAGTCCTCCGCGTGCCGGAGCCGGAACCCCCCCGGCCGCGCTGGCTGCCATGGCTGCCCGGGCCAGGGGCGCGAGCCCGGCGGCCCGGTTTGGGGAGCAAAAAGGCAGCGCCGATGCCCGGTGACAGCAGCGCCACCACAGAACGACCGCGGCCCGGCCTCGGGGCCGGATTGCCCGAGGCCGCCCGGACCCGCGCGCTCGATCTGACCGTGCTCGCGGTCTTCGTCGTAGTTTACGCAACCGGCGCCCAGGTCCTGGACATCCAGAGCTGGGCGCGCCAATGGTGGGTCGACGGCGCCTGGACCGTCGCCGCGCTCGCCACCGCGCTCAAGTGCTTTCAGGTGCGCCGCGCGCTCACCGGACCCGATCGCCTGGCCTGGGGCTTCCTCAGCTACGCCTGCCTGGCCTGGTTCGCGGGCGTGCTGGTCCGGGATTATTACGAGTTGGCCGCCGGCCGCGCCGTGCCCTTCCCGGCCGTCTCCGACCTGGGCTTCCTGGCCTTCGCGCCGCTGTTCCTGGCCGCGCTGTTCCTCTACGGCTCGCAGATGCCGACCAAGGCGGTGACCTATCGCCAGGTCTGCAACCTGGGTGTCATCCTCTCGACCCTGATTATCGGGCTCACCATCGTTTTTCTCGAGCCGATCCGCGCCAGCGGAGAGCCGCCGTTCACCATCCTGGCCGCCTTCGCCTATCCACTGCTCTACTGGTACGCCTTTTTCTTCGGCGTGGTCCGCTTGTGGCTCTACGTCTGGGACCACAAGCGGGTCGTCATCTTTCTCCTGATCACGGGTCTGGCGGCGCAGGCGGTGATCAGCACGCTCCACGCCTACGCGCTGCTCGGCCGGGTCTACGCGGTCGGCGACTACGCCGACGTCTTCGGGCTGCTCGGCTTCGTGCTCGTCTACTGGGCCGCCATCGAGCAGGACCAGCTGCGCGGGGGCGAGGGCCCCAGCGCGGCGGCGCACCACATGGACGACCGGGCGCGCACCCTGGAGCCGCTGGTGCCGGCGCTCGGCCTGCTCTCCGTCCTGGCCGTCCTGACCATCTTCTGGCAGGACCTGAGCGTCGGGATCCTGCGCGTGGCCCTGCCGGCGGGCATCGCTTTTGCCGCGTTTCTCGGCGTCGGCGGCTGGTGGAGCCACCGCGTCGAGACCCGGCTGCGCCAGAGCGTCATGGCCTCGGCCAGCGCGCTCGAGGCGAGCGAGGCGCGCCTGGCCGGCATGATCGAGATGATCCCCGAGGCGGTCGTCGCGACCGACGAGCGGCTCGACGTCGTGCTGTTCAACCGGGGCGCCGAGGAAATCTTCGGCTACCGGGCCTCGGAGATCGTCGGCCGCCCGTTGGACACCTTGATCCCGGAGCACTTGCGCGATAGCCACCGCCCGCACATCGAGGCCTTCGGCCGCGCGCCCGAGACCAGTCGCAAGATGACCGAGCGCAGCGAAGTGGCGGGCCTGCGCAAGGACGGCTCCGAGTTCCCGGCCGACGCCTCGGTCTCCAAGTTCGAGCACGACGGCGAGCGGATCTTCACCGTGCTGCTCCACGACATCACTGCGCGCAAGGCGGTCGAGGAGGCGATGCGCGCCGCCATGGAGCAGGCCGAGCTCGCCAACCGGCAGAAATCCGAGTTCCTGGCCAACATGAGCCACGAGCTGCGCACGCCCTTGAACGCCATCATCGGCTTCTCGGAGATCATCGGGGACGAGATCTTCGGCCCGCTCGGAGACCGGCGCTACGGCGAGTACGCGACCGACATCCACGACAGCGGCAACCATCTGCTGCAGATCATCAACGACATCCTGGACCTGGCAAGGATCGAGGCCGGACAGCACGAGCTGCAGGAACAGCCGGTCGAGGCGGCCCAGCTCATCCAGTCCTGCCTGCGCCTGATCGCCGGGCGCGCGACCAAGGCCGGGGTGACCGTCGAGGTCGAGCTGCCGGCGCCGATCACGGTGAACGCCGACCAGCGCACGATGAAGCAGATCCTGATCAACCTGCTGTCGAACGCGGTCAAGTTCACCGGCGAAGGCGGTCACATCGTGATCGCCGCCCGGCTGGATCCCGACGGCACCTTCGCGCTCTCGGTCCGGGACGACGGGATCGGCATCAAGGCGGAACTGCTCGAGAAGGTGCTCGCCCCCTTCGC
>JACZVL010000091.1 GCA_022572685.1 Pseudomonadota bacterium | reverse complement strand
AGTTCGCCGGGCGCGGCAGCGGGCCCGCGTGCAGGGGTGGCGCGGGCGGTTGATCGGGCGCCGGGTCTCCCGCGACCGGCGCCGCCGTGTCCGCGCGCTCCGCGGCGCCGAGGCTCGACCACGGCCAGTCCTCGGCGCGCGCGACCAGCCCGGCGCGCAGCGGGTTGCGTTCGACGTAGCGCAGCACGCTCAGCAGATGCGCGTCCCCTTGGATCGGAAAGGCCTTGAAGCGGCCCTGCCAGAGGTGGCCGTCGCTGCCATGGCGGCGGTGGTGTCGGCGCACCTGGGTGGTCATCAGCCACTGCATCCAGCGGCTGACCTCGCCGTCCTCGCGCGGCCAGAGCACCAGGTGGATGTGGTTGGGCATCAGGCAATAGGCGAGCAGGCGCATCGGCAGCCGTTCGCCGGCGGCGGTCATCAGCTTGAGGAACTCTTGGTAGTCGACCGCGCCGTGAAACACCCGGGCGCGGCCGTTACCACGGTTGATGAGGTGATAGCAGAGACCGCCAATTAATCTGCGCGCGCTTCGAGGCATGCTGCTATCATACTGCAATAAAACCAGAAAGCGAGGAATAAAGGGGACTGTCCCCTATCCGCCGAGGTCCGCGCCGAGCTTGCGGGCCGGTTCCTCGATGGTGTCGATGAAGATCTCGTGGACCTCCTGCGCGCTGGCGGCGAGGGCGTCGCGCAAGGCCCCGAAATCGGCCATGCCGGCGGCGCGGGCGAGCGAGGCCTGGAGCCCCTCGGTGCCGCCGTCGGCGTCGAAGGCGGGCCCGACGGTCAGGCGCAGCATGCCCTGGACCTGGCGCATCAGGCGCGTCGCCTCGATCAGGCGCTCGGCGCGGCCGGACCCGATCAGCCCGGCCTCGGCCAGCTTGGCGAAGGCCGCCTGGGTCGAGCCGTCGAGCACCTCCGGGTGCGCCGGGGCGTGGCGGAGCAGCAGGTACTGGGCCAGGAACTCCAGATCGGTCAGCCCGCCGCGCAGGTACTTGACGCTCCACAGCGAGCGCGCCGGGTGCTCGCGCGCGAGGCGGGCGCGCATCTCGGCGACGTCGACCAGCAACTGGTCCGGGTCGCGCGGCGCGGTCAGGATCTCGAGGATGGTTCGTTCGATGCGCGCGCGCAGGCCCGGGTCGCCGGCCACCACCCGGGCCCGGCTCAGGGCCATCCGCTCCCAGGTCCAGGACTCCTGCTCGTAGTAGCGGCGCCACCCGGCCAGGGTGGTGGCGATCGGCCCGGCGTTGCCCGAAGGCCGCAGGCGCATGTCGATCTCGTAGAGCTGGCCCTCGGGGGTGCGCGCGCTCAGCGCGTTGATGGTGCGCTGGGCCAGGCGCGCGAAGTACTGGCTGGTGGCGAGCGGCTTGGGGCCGTCGGATCGTTCGGCGCCCTCGGCGGTTTCGTAAATGAAGATCAGGTCCAGGTCCGAGGCCACGGTCATCTCGCGCGCGCCCAGCTTGCCCAGGGCGAGCACCGCGAGGCCCGGGCCGGCAACCCGTCCATGGGCCTGGGCCAATTCGTCGAGCACCGGCTGGTAGAGTCCGGCCAGCACCGTATCGGCGATGTCGCTCAGCGCCCGCCCGGCTTCGTCGACGTCGGCCTGGTGGCGCAGGATATGGACCCCGACCTGGAACCGCAGATCGTTGGCCCAGCGCCGCGCCAGGTCGAGCACGTCCTGGAAGTCGCGCGCCTGGGCGAGCGCCGCGGCGAGTTCGCCGGTGAGCGCCTCGGGCCCGGGGATCGGGTCGAAGAAGCCGGGCGAGAGCACCGCGTCGAGCAGCGCCGGGTTGCGGCTCAGCCGCTCGGCCAGCGCCGGCGCGCCGCCCATGATCTCGGCCAGCATGTCCAGCAGGTGCGGATTGGCGTGGAGCATGGAGAACAGCTGCACCCCGGCCGGCAGGCCGGCGAGGAACTCGTCGAACTTGGCCAGCGCGAGATCGGGCTGGGTGGTCTTGCCCAGCGCCGCCAGCAGGGTCGGCATGAGCTCGGTCAGGATCTCGCGGGCCCGGGTCGAGCGGGTCGCCCGGTGCCGGCCGTGGTGCCAGGCGCGCACCAGGTGGAAGACCTTCTCGCCCGCCTCGAAGCCGAGCCCTTCCAGGGTGGCGAGAGTGCCCGGCTCCGGCTCGCCGCCGGTGAACACCAAATTGCCGCCGGGGGTCAGCGCCGGCGCCGCCTCGAACAGCTCGGCGTAGTGCGCCTCGACCCGCCCCAAGGTCGCCAGCAGCGCGCTCCGGAACGCCTCGGCGCAGCCGTAGCCGAGGAAGGCGCCGATCCGCGCGATGCCGGCCGCGTCGGCGGGCAGGCGCTGGGTCTGGCGGTCGTCGACCATCTGCAGCCGGTGCTCGAGGCGGCGCAGCTCGCGATAGCACGCGCCGAGCTCCTCGGCCGCGGCGCCGTCGATGTGCCCGGCCCCGGCCAGGGCGTCGAGCGCCTCCAGGGTCTTGGCGGCGCGCAGGCCCGGCTCGCGTCCGCCCCAGATCAACTGCTGGGTCTGGACGAACAACTCGATCTCGCGGATGCCGCCGCGGCCCAGCTTGATGTCGTGGCCCTCGACCGCGATCCGGGCGCCGCCCCGGTGGGCGTGGATCTGGCGCTTGATCGAGTGGATGTCCTGGATCGCCCAGAAGTCCAGGTGCTTGCGCCAGATGAAGGGGCGCAGCTCGGCCAGGAAGGTCGCGCCCAGCGCCAGGTCGCCGGCCGCCGGGCGCGCCTTGATCATGGCGGCGCGCTCCCAGTTCTGGCCCATGCTCTCGTAGTAGGTCAGCGCGGCGTTGATCGAGATCGCCAGCGGCATGGCGCCGGGGTCGGGGCGCAGCCGCAAATCGGTGCGGAACACGTAGCCGTCGCCGGTGCGCTCCTCGAGCAGGCGCACCAGCTCGCGGGTCATGCGCTCGAAATCCTTGCCCGGGTCGCGGCCCCCGGCGAGGCGCGTCCGCTCCGGGTCGAACAGCATGATCAGGTCGATGTCCGAGGAGTAGTTGAGCTCGCCCGCGCCCAGCTTGCCCATGGCCAGCACGACGTAGCCGCAGGCGCGCTCCGGCGCCTCCGGGTCGGCGAGCTCCAGCTCGCCGCGCCCGGCCGCGGCGCGCAGCAGGTGGCGGAGCGTCGCGGCGAGCGCGGCATCGGCGAAGTCCGAGAGCGCGGCGGTGACCCGCTCGAGCGGCCAATGCCCGGTCAGGTCCGCCAGCCCGATCAGCAGCGCGGCCTCCCGGCGCCGGCGGCGCAGGCCGGCCATCAGCGCCTCGCGTTCGGTTTCGCGGGAAAGTTCGCCCTTGAGCCGGTCCAGGACTTCGCTTAGGACGGCATCGGGGCCGAGGGTGAGAATGCGGATAAAAAACCCTATATTCGACAGAATACAATGGGTCAGAAACGGGCTGTTGGCGAACACCGCCTCCAGGAGGGACCGCCCGGCGGGGTCGCCGGCCAGGCGCCCGGCCGCGTCGGCCAGGCCCGGATCTTGGAGGCCGGGGTCGTCGAGTCTGGAGTCGTCGAGTTTGGCGACGCGGTCGGCCCAGTCCTCCATCCCCCTGGCCGCGCGCGCGGTATCGGCCACCCTGGGCAGGCATTCCAGTGAATTCTGAAAGAACAATTCAGTCATCGCGCGCCGTCCGATCCAGCGGCCGATCCAGCGGCACACTGCGTAAGCCCGGCCCCGGGGTCAAGGGCGCCCCGGGCGCCGCTACGGGCGCTGCTGCGGGCGCTGCTGCGCCGGCGCGGGGCGGCCGGCCGGCATGATCGCCAAGAGCACCCGTATCGCGCTCGAGGTGGTCGCCGGGACCCTGGCGGTGGTGGTCCTGCTGTTTTTGGTGGCGTTGTGGCGCCTGTCGAAGGAGCCGGTCCGGCTCGACTTCCTGACGCCCCACATCGAGGCGGCGCTGGACGAGCTGGACAGTGGTTTCTTCGTCCAGATCGGCCATACCGAGCTGATCTGGGCCGGGGAACGGCGCGCCATCGAGTTTCATACCCGCGACCTGCGCATCCGCAATCGGGACGGGGTCGTGGTGGCGGCCTTTCCCGACGTCGTGGTCCGGCTCAGCCTGCGCGCGTTGGTTCAGGGCGTCATCGCGCCGACCGTCATCGAGATCGTCGGCGCGCGCATCCGTCTTGCGCGCGACGCCGACGGGAGCTTCGCCATCGTACGCCAGTTGGCCGGCGCAACGGGGGCGGAGTCCGGGGCGGCGGAGTCCGGGGCGGCGGAGTCCGGGGCCGAGTTCTCCGAGGTCCTGCCCGCGATCATCCAGCAGCTGATGTCGAAGCCCGACGTCGGCCGGCCGCTCAGCTTCCTGTCCGCGGTGCGGATCCGGCGCGGCCAGGTCACCATCGACGATCGAAGGCTCGGCCTGGTGTGGCGGGCGCCGGTCGCGGATATCGAACTGCGCCGCGATTCGGCCGGGCTGGCCGGCGAGGTCGATCTGGTGCTCGCGGTCGGGGAAACCCGGACCAGGCTAAGCGGCGAATTCCTGTTTCCGCGGGGCGGCGAGCGGATCAGCGCGCGCGGCCAGTTCGTCGGCCTGCGATCGGAGGCCCTGATCCCGCTGGTGCCGCAGCTCGGGGCGCTGGCCGGCCTGACCATGGCCTTCGACGGTGTTCTGCGGGCGGCATTCAGCGTCGATGGCCGGGTCGAGTCGGTGGATTTCGAGATCGCCGGGGTCAACGGGCGCCTCGAGGCGCCCGACATCTTCTCCGAACCGCTCGAGCTGCGCCGGATCGCGCTGCGCGGCCGGGCGAACGGGGCCGAACGGCAGATCGATATCGAGACGCTGTCGGTGCAGTGGGGCACCGCCGAGCGGCCCGGGCCGGAGTTTCTGGCCAGTGCGTCCCTGGCCGCGACGGGGCCGGGTTTCGGCGGCGACCTGAGCGTCGGGGCCGAGGTGGTCGTGACCGGCCTGAAGGTTTCGGAGCTCGACCGCTACTGGCCGGTGTCGCTGGAACCGGGCCGCGAATGGGTGGTGGGCAACATCACCCAGGGCCGGCTCGACGAGGTCCGCGTGCAGGCCGCGCTGCACCTTCCGGGCGGGCGTTTGGACCAGATCGAGCTGCGCCGCCTGGACGGCGCCATGAGCTTTCGCGACCTCGTGATTCATTACTGGCGCCCCATGCCGCCGGCGACCGGGATTACGGGGACCGCGGTTTTCGACCAGAAGTCCTTCACCTTCACCTCGCGCGGGGCGCGGCTCCAGGAACTGCAGGTGGAATCCGGGGTGGTCAAGATCGTCGGACTGGATTCGGGCAAGGAGACGGTGGAGCTCGACCTCGACTTCGGCGGTCCGCTGCGCGACGGCCTCGAGCTGCTCGACCACGACCGGCTGCGCCTGATCCGCGAGCTCGGCATCGATCCCGCGGGCGCCGAGGGGCGCTTCACCGGCAACCTGAAGCTCCACATTCCCATCTACGTGGAGACCACCTTGGACAACATCGGGGTCTGGGCCGAGGCGCGGTTGGAGCAGGCGACCATACGCGACTTTCTGCTCGGCCAGGACGCGACCGAGGGCCAATTGACCGTTACCGTGGATAAATCGGCCATGGAGGTGCGCGGTCCCTTGCGTTTCGGCGGGGTGCCGGTCGAGATCGTCTGGAACGAGAACTTCGCCGAGGACGCGGCGATCCGCAGCCAGTTCGAGGCGCGGATTCCCGAAATCGACGATGCCGGCCGCAAGGCCTTTGGACTCGACTTTTCACCCTACCTGGAGGGCCCGGTCGCCGTCGATCTCTCCTATGTGAGCGATCGCGACAAGAACGGCCGCCTGAACGCCAGCATCGATCTCCGGGACGCCGAGCTCTCGCTGCCGCAGCTCTACTGGTCCAAGGCCGCCGGCCTGCCCGGCAACGCCGAGCTGATCCTGGGTTTGTCCGCCCTGAAACTCACCACGATCGAGAGCTTCGAGGTCAGCGCCGGCACCCTGCGCGGAAGCGGCAGCGGGCGCTTCGACGACGGCGGCAAGAAGGT
Organism: Pseudomonadota bacterium; assembly: GCA_022572685.1. Classification (GTDB taxonomy): domain Bacteria; phylum Pseudomonadota; class Alphaproteobacteria; order Kiloniellales; family J153; genus JACZVL01. The sequence goes on along the minus strand of JACZVL010000091.1, from coordinate 6,373 downwards.
CGCCTCGCTTGCCCTCGACGATCTCGCCTTCAACGGCAGCCAGCTCGAGCAGGTGACCGTGGATTGGCTGGGCGAGGGAACCGCCGTGCGCATCGGCGGCGGCACGATCGACGCGGCGCCGTTCCTCGCCGGCGAGGACGCCCGCAAGGCGCGGCCGCTGGCGCCGCGCGAGCCAGACCCAGGGATGACACCCTCCGGCGTGCCCACACCCGATCTCGAACCTCCGGCGCTGCCGCGCAAGCCGGAACCCGAGGCGGTGGAGGCGCCACCCCTGCGCGAGCCCCGGACCGAGCCCGCTGTCTTCACGCCCTTCGCCTTGATGGCGCCACGCCTGAATGCGATCCGGTTCGGTCCCGGCCGGTTCATCGAAGCGGCCGCCTTGGAACTGCGGCGCGGCCGCGACGGCTGGCAGCGAATCGCCGTCGAGGCGCTGTTGCCGCGGGAGTTATGGAGCCCGGAGCCGGCGTCCAAGGAGGCCGGCAAGGAGCGGTCGGAGAAGCCCGCGACACCCGAAGGCGAAGCGCCGCCACAGGGCGCGATTCAGGTTCCGGCGCCCGACACGGTGATGCGATGGCTGCGTTTGGACTACGGGCCGCAGGACGCAGGCGGCTATCGTTTCGTCTTCGAGTCCAACGACATGGGCGCGGCGCTGCGCGCGTTCGACAAGTTCGACACCATCCACGGCGGCCGCGTCGCCATCGTCGGGACCAGCGCCGGCCCGGTGCCCAACGCGCCGCTCGAGGCGCGCATCGAGGCGCGCGACTATGTCCTGGTCGATGCCCCGGCCATGGTGCGCCTGCTGACCGTGGCCTCGCTCACCGGCATCAACGACGCCATGAAGGGCGAGGGGATCCGCTTCAGCCGCCTGATCGGCGCCTTCACCCTGACCGACGGGATCATGGAGACCGAATTGCTGCGCGCCTTCGGTCCGGCGTTGGGCCTGACCGCCCGGGGCAGGATCGATTTCGACGAGTCCCGGGTCGATCTCGAGGGCACCGTGGTGCCGGCCTATTCGGTGAACCGGGTGCTGAACCTGATTCCCCTGCTCGGACCGATTCTGACCGGCGGCGAGGGCGAGGGCCTGTTCGCCGTGACCTACCGCATGACCGGCGCGCTGGACGATCCGAACGTCGACGTCAATGTGCTCTCGATGCTGGCGCCGGGATTCCTGCGTGCCCTGTTCAGCGGCGGCCGCGGGGACGACGCGGACCAGCCGCGCGCCCTGCCCAAACGGACCGACCGTTAAACTGGGCGCTAAACCGCGCGCACCAGGGCGTGGCGCTTCTTGCCGGCCGAAAGCTTGATCAGGCCGTCCGAATTGAGGTCGTCGAGATTGACCGCGCGGGCGGGACTGTCGATCGCCGCGTCGTTGATGCGTCCGCCGCCGCCCTCGATCAGGCGCCGCGCCTCGCCATTGCTGGCGGTCAGGCCGCTTTCGCGCAGCAGCGCGTAAGCCGGGATGCCCTGGGCGAGCCGGTCGCGCGGCACCTCGATGGTCGGCAGGTCCTGGCCCAGCGCGCCTTCCTCGAAGGTGCGGCGCGCGGTCTCGGCCGCGGCCTCGGCCGCCGCCGCGCCGTGGCACAGCCTGGTGGCCTCGTCGGCGAGCCGCTTCTTGGCCGCATTGATTTCGGCGCCCTCCAGGGCCTCGAGGCGGGCGATCTCGTCCTCGGGCAGCTCGGTGAACAGGCGCAGGAAACGGCCCACGTCGGCGTCCTCGACGTCGCGCCAGTACTGCCAGTAGTCGTAGGCCGAAAGCCGCGCCGGGTTGAGCCAGACCGCGCCCTGGGCGGTCTTGCCCATCTTGGCGCCGGAGCCGGTGGTGATCAGCGGCGAGGTCAGGCCAAAGAGGCTGGTCCGATCGAGCCGCCGGCCCAGATCGACGCCGCTGACGATGTTGCCCCATTGGTCCGAGCCGCCCATCTGCAGCACGCAGTCGTGGCGCCGGCTGAGCTCCAGGAAGTCGTAGGACTGGAGCACCATGTAGTTGAACTCGAGGAAGCTCAGGTGCTGCTCGCGCTCGAGCCGCAGCTTGATCGAATCGAAGGCGAGCATCTGGTTGACCGAGAAATGACGGCCGTACTCGCGCAGGAAGTCGACGTAGTTGAGCCGGTCCAGCCAGTCGGCGTTGTCGATCATGATGGCGTCGGTCGGGCCGTCGCCGAACACCAGGTACTGGTCGAAGATGCGCCGGATGCCGGCCATATTGGCCTGGATCTGGTCGTCGCTCAGCAACTGACGGGCCGCGTCCTTGCCCGAGGGGTCGCCGATCTTGGTGGTGCCGCCGCCCATCAGCACGATCGGCTTGTGGCCGGTCTTCTGCAGCCAGCGCAGCATCATGATCGGCACCAGGCTGCCGACGTGCAGCGAATCGGCGGTGCAGTCGAAGCCGATGTAGGCGCGGATCGGGCCTTTCTCGGCGCGCGCGTCCAGCCCGGCCAGGTCGGTGCACTGGTGCAGGTAGCCGCGGCCGGTGATCTCGCGCAAAAAATCCGAGCGGGGCTCAGTCATGATCGTCCAAATGGTAATACCAAGGGCCGCTTGCCGTGAGGGAGCGGATTTATCACACTCGCCCCCGGTTCACAAATCACCGGTTCCGGATAATCATGACCGATAGCGGCGGTGGGAGCGCGGAGGGGCGCTGGGCGCTGGGCCTGATGAGCGGTACCTCGCTCGACGGCCTCGACGCGGCGCTGATCCGCAGCGACGGGCGCGCCCGGGTCGAGGCCGGTCCGCGCCTGACCCGGCCCTACGACGAGGCGTTCCGTGGCCGCCTGCGCGCCCTGCTCGGCGAAAAAGGACCGGTGGACGAGCTCGAACGCGAGCTGACCCTGAAACATGCCGAGGCGGTGCGGGAGTTGCTGGCGCAGGCGGACATGGCGCCGGCCGAGGTCCGCGTCGTCGGGTTCCACGGCCACACCCTCTGGCACCGGCCCGAAGCCGGCCGCACGCGGCAGATCGGCGACGGCGCCCTGCTCGCCGCCGAGACCGGGATCGACGTGGTCTGCGACTTCCGCGCCCGCGACCTGGCCGAGGGCGGGCAGGGCGCCCCGCTCGCCCCGCTCTATCACGCGGCGCTCGCCGCCGGGCTGGCCAAGCCGCTGGCGGTGCTCAACCTGGGCGGGGTCGCCAACCTGACCTGGATAGGGCCGGACGGGGGCGAGATTCTCGCCTTCGACACCGGCCCGGGCAACGCGCTGCTCGACGATTGGGCGGCACGCCACACGGGCCGCCCGCTCGATGCGGACGGGGCGCTGGCGCGCGCCGGCCGGGTCGACGAGGCGGCGCTGGCCGCGCTCCTCGACCATCCCTATTTCGACCGCCCGCCGCCCAAGTCGCTCGACCGCGACGCCTTCGATCCGGCCCCGGTCGAGGGCCTGTCGCCGGCCGACGGCGCCGCGACGCTGACCGCCTTTTCCGCGGCCGCGGTGGCGCGCGCGCTCGATCGCCTGCCGGTCCCGCCCCGACGCTGGCTGGTGACCGGCGGCGGGCGCCACAATCCGGCGTTGATGGCGGCGCTGGCGGCGCGCCTCGAGGCGCCCGTGGCGCCGGTCGAGGCGGTCGGCTGGGACGGCGACGCCTTGGAGGCGCAGGCCTTCGCCTATCTCGCCCTGCGCAGCCTGGAAGGCCTGGCCCTGTCGCTGCCCGGGACCACGGGCGTCGCGCGCCCGATGCCCGGCGGCGTCGTGCACCGCGCGCCGAGGGGTTAAGAGTGCACCGCGCCCCGGCGGGTTAAGAGACTGACGGGTCTGGGATCAGCGGACTGCGGCGGCCGGGTTCACCGCCAACACCTTCCCGAGGTAGTCTTCGAGGTGCTGGTTCAGTTCGTCCAAGCTGTCGTGAAAGAAGTGGCCGGCGCCCGGGATCAGCCGGTAGTCGATGTCGAGATTGCGCTGGCTGGTGAGCTTCTCGACCAGCTTCCGGACCGAGGCCGGCGGCACGATCTCGTCCTGCTCGCCTTGGACGATCAGGCCCGAGGAGGGGCAGGGCGCCAGGAAGGTGAAGTCGTACATGTTGGCCGGCGGCGCGACCGAGATGAAGCCGCTGATCTCCGGCCGGCGCATGAGCAACTGCATGCCGATCCAGGCGCCGAAGGAAAAGCCCGCGATCCAGCAGGCGCTGGCGTTCTCGTTGAAGCCCTGCAGCCAGTCGAGCGCCGAGGCGGCGTCCGACAGCTCGCCCTCGCCGCGGTCGAAGGCGCCCTGGGACCGGCCGACGCCGCGGAAGTTGAAGCGCAGGACCGAGAAGCCGTGGCGCGCGAAGGTGTGATAGAGGGCGTAGACCACCTTGTTGTTCATGGTCCCGCCGTGCTGCGGATGCGGGTGCAGCATGAGCGCGACCGGCGCGCCCGGCGCTCGATTGTGCTGATAGCGCCCTTCCAGCCGGCCGTCGGGACCGTTGATGATCACATCGGGCATGGAATCGGCCGTCCCGAGTCGCCCAAGACTCTCGCTGTGGCCGTAAAGTTGACTTCGTTCATTGGTTATTCGCCTAGTGTGGTTCGCCTAGTGTGGTTTGTGCCGTTGTTCCGAGCCGCGTATAATTCTTGACGAATTAAGTCAGATAATATATACCCCTATTGAATGTCTGTGCTTTGGCGTTGCGCTTTTCCCCCCGGCACCCTAAATCCCGGAGCGGTGAGCGAACCGATCATAGCATGATGGGTGAAGCCATGTTCAAGTCAATCCGGGACGAAATCGATGCCATGATGGCGCGCGATCCCGCGGCCCGGTCACGCATAGAAGTAGTCGTCTGCTATCCCGGTTTCCAGGCCCTGTTGTTTCACCGCCTGGCCCACGGCTTGTGGCGGGGCGGCTGGCGCCTGCTGGCCCGCTCGGTCTCGCAGTTGGGCCGCTGGTTGACCGGCATCGAAATCCACCCGGCGGTGGCGATCGGCCGGCGCTTCTTCATCGACCACGGCATGGGGGTGGTGATCGGCGAGACCAGCGAGATCGGCGACGGCGTGACCCTGTACCACGGCGTCACCCTGGGCGGCGTGGCGCCCAGCGTCGACAGCCACAACCAAAGAAACACCAAGCGCCACCCGACCCTCGAGGACGGCGTGATCGTCGGCTCCGGGGCGCAGGTGTTGGGTCCGATCACCGTGGGCAGGAACGCCCGGATCGGCGCCAACGCGGTGGTGACCAAGGACGTCCCCAGCGGGGTGACCGTCGTCGGCATCCCCGCCCGGGCGGTCCGACCGCGCGCGCAGCCGAAGCAGGCCGAGGCGCGCTTCGTCGCCTACGGGACCCCGATCGGCGACCTTTCCGATCCGATCGCGCGCTCCATCGACGGCCTGCTCGACGAAGTGCAGACGCTGCGCGCCCGGGTCAACCGCATCGAGCAACGGAGCGTAGAGGCTGCGCTCGAGGTCGAGGATGGAACGGTCGAGCGCGGGCGCGAAGGCGAGGGACGCGCGGTGTCGGACCGACCGCAAGGTAAGTGTTGATGGCGCCGGGGCCGCAGGGCCCCGCGCCGAGATCGAAGGGAGAGAGACGTTGAAACTCAGCACCAAAGGCCGTTACGCGGTCATGGCGATGGTCGACTTGGACCTGCACAGCGACAACAAGCCGATTTCCTTGGCCGACATCGCCGAGCGTCAGGAGATTTCCCTGTCCTATCTGGAACAGCTGTTCGCCAAGCTTCGGCGCGGCGGCCTGGTCAAGAGCGTGCGGGGCCCGGGCGGCGGCTACCTGCTCGCGCGGAGCGGCGAGGAAACGAGGATTTCGGACATCATCCTCGCGGTCGACGAGCCGATCCGCGCCACGCGCTGCACGCCGGGCCAGCCGTTCGGCTGCCGCATCAACAAGAGCCGCTGCATGACCCACGATCTGTGGGAGGAGTTGGGAAATCAGATCTATCTGTACCTGAGCTCGGTCAGCGTGGCGGACGTGATCGCCAAGCGGATCCTCGGCACCAGCGGCGTGATCCTGCCCAAGGAAGGCGGCGAAGGCCCGGCCTACGCGGCCGAGTGACCGGTTTCCCGGAATCTGGGGAATCGGGGGAATCCGGGGAATCGGGGGAATCAGGCCGGTCCGGACCCGAAACCGATCTCATGACGCCCGCGGTCTATCTCGATTACAACGCCACCACGCCGGTCCGGCCCGAGGCCGCGGCCGCGGTCGCCGACGCGCTGGGCCTGACCGGCAACGCCTCCTCGGTGCACCGCTTCGGGCGCCTGGCGCGGCGCAAGCTGGAGGACGCGCGCGAGGCGGTCGCGGCGCTGGTCGGCGCGCCGGCCGAGCGGGTCGTCTTTACCAGCGGCGGCACCGAGGCCAACAACCTGGCGCTCGCCGGCGCGCGGCGCGCACGCTGCCTGGTTTCGGCGGGCGAGCACGATTCGGTCCTGAACGCCGCCGCCGCCGGGGTGGGGCAG
>JACZVL010000263.1 GCA_022572685.1 Pseudomonadota bacterium | reverse complement strand
GGCTTCAGGTGGGGACGGAAGATGGCATCTGGATCGAGGAGGAGCAGGACCTGGTGTACCGCGCCGCGCCCGCGCCCGGCGCGGGGTCGCGCCCCGGCGAGCCGGCGCCCGGCGAACTAGCACCCATTGGCGCCGCCTGGCGCCGCGAGATGCCGCCGGACCCGGTGCTGCTGTTCCGCTATTCGGCGCTCACCTTCAACGGCCACCGCATCCACTACGACCTCAAGTTCACCACCGAGGTCGAGGGCTATCCCGGCCTGGTGGTCCACGGCCCCCTGCTGGCCACCCTGATGGTCGAGCTGGCGCGCCGCGAGCGCCCCGAGGCCCGGGTCGCGGGTTTCGAGTTCCGCGCCCAGCGGCCGATCTTCGACACCGCGCCCTACCTGGTGGCGGGCGCGCCCGCGGCCGACGGCGCCAGCGCCGAGGTCTGGGTCGCCGGTCCGGACGGCTGTTACGCCTCCCGCGGCCGGATCGAACTGGCCGGATAGTTCTCTATCGGATGACCGGGGTGGTGCTGGGCGGGCGCAGATCGTTCGCGACCGCGGCCAGGCGGGCGGCGCGGCGCTTCTTGGCGACGCGGTGCTTCTCCGCATAGACCATCCTGAACACCTTGGCCCGGTAGCGGCCGCTGAGCGCCGGGGTGTTGGAGTGGTAATTGCCCACCGCGCGGGTCCAGGAGCCCCAGCGGTCCCGGAGCTCGCGCAGGAACCGGATCGCGTAGGCGACGTTGCGGTCCGGATCGAAGGCCTGCTCCAGGCTGTCGAAGGCCTTGGGGTGGTGGTACAGGTTGATCTGCATGCAGCCGACGTCGATGTTGGTGACTCCTTGGGCCCACAGGCGCTCGACCTCGGCGATGGCGGCCTCCTTGCTGGGCAGGAAGCGCCCCTCCCCGCCGGCGGTGACGGTCCAGGGCCAGGCAATAATTTCCCCCGTTTCCGCACGCCAACGGCCCGATTCGACCTTGGAGACCGCGGTCAGGAGGTGGCTCGGCATGCCCGCGGCGCGCTCCGCCGCGGCCGTCCTCTGGGCGCATGAATTCCAGGGTTCCCGCGGGTTCTGGGCCGAGAGGGCGGGCCCGGCCTGGACCGCCCCCAGGACGAACACCAGGACGGGAACGAGACCCCGGAGGGTCGGCCAGCGGGAGCGAGGGGTCACAGGCTGCTTCATATCGAGGGGAGTCCACGCAAGCGCCGTGCCAGGGCGGCAACCACGCCTCCGAGCGCGCAAGAATCCGGCTGTCACAGTGATGACACAGGGACAGCGGGTGGCGGCGCCGGCGCCGGGCGGCCCGGGATCGGGTGCGGGCCGGCGTCCCGGGGCCGGTCGAATCGGCGGGAATCCGGGATTTTGCACCCTGGAAAGCCGGACAGGACGGGCGCGCGGTAACGCTTTATCCAACCTCCGTTAAGTAAATTCGCCTCGAATTCGGCGGAAAACCAGGGCTCCCGAAAGACTCCGTTAATGTTTGTCTGTTGAAATCCTCGGTACGGAAACGAAACCACGAGGCGTCCTCGGGCGGTGGTGCAAAACGGCACCGAAAGACCCGGATAATCCAAACCGACGCCCGGTTGTGCGGAGAACAGTGCGATGATAGTGGGCAAGGCATCCCATGCGATGCTGGGAGCATTCCTGCTCCTGGCCGCCGGTATCGGCAACACCGGCCAAACCCAGGCCCAGACCTCGCCACAGGAAGCGGCCAGGTTCGTCCAGGCGCTCGGCAGCGAGGCGGTGCTGCTGCAGTCGGCGACCCGCTCCGAGGGGCCGGAGAAACGGCTCGCCGTGCTCCGGGATCTGGTCCGGCGCGGATTCAATCTGGAGCTCACCAGCCAGTTCGTGCTCGGCAAGTACTGGAATCGGGCCACGGCGCGGCAGCGGTCCGAGTTCCAGGACCTGTTCACCGAGTACCTGCTCAACAGCTACGCCCGCCGCATCGGCTCCTACCGTGCCGAGACGCTCGACATCGTGGCCAGCCATCCGGTCGGCACCCAGGACGTACTGGTCGAGACCAGCGTCACGGGCGACGACGGCACGACCAACCCGATCTGGCGGGTACGCGCTCAGGACGGCATCTACCAGATCATCGACGTCTCGATCGACGGTGTCAGCCTGGCGCTGACCCAGCGCCGCGAGTTCGCTTCCGTGATCAACCGTCGGGGCCTCGACGGGCTGCTGGACATGCTGCGGCGGAAACTGGCGGCCCAGGCCAAGGCGGCCCAGGCCGAGACCCCCGAGACCCCCGAGGGCGACTTCTTGAGCTCGCTCTTCGCCAGCATCCTGGCCTCGCCGAACGCGAGCCAGATCGGGCTCCTCCTGGCCCTCAGGTAACCGAAGAGGTTCTTCCGTCCTCTCCTCCTCTCCCCGTCAAGATCCCGAGCGCGATCGTCCCGCCGGCCGCCCAACCACGGGGCGGCCGGCGATTTCTTGGGACGCCTCTGCGCTTGTCCTGGCCCCCACCCGACGTGATAACCTGTTTCCCAAGGGCCGCCGGGAACCACGGCGTCACGGCCCAGGGCACACAGGGGCCAGGGCACACAGGGGCCAGCACACAGGGGCCGCACACAGGGGAAGGCATTCGAGACCATGAAGAACATTTCCGTGGACGGCGCGCGGCTCTGGGACTCGCTCATGGAGATGGCCAAGATCGGCG
>JACZVL010000090.1 GCA_022572685.1 Pseudomonadota bacterium | reverse complement strand
TCCCGGGCGAGGCGGCCGATGAGATGACGGCCGATGAATCCGGACCCGCCGAAGACAGTCACCACGCGCTCGGCCACCACGCGCTCGGCCACCACACGCTCCGCCATGGGGGCTGCTCCCGGTCTGGTTAACAGGCTCCGGCTATATACAAGGGACGGCCGGCACTGGACAGCCCGAATTCGGCCGCCGGCGCCCCGGGGCAAAACCGGGCGCAATGCCTTGACAGGACTCCGGCCCTGGCGAGAATGCGCCCGACTTCGGCCGCGTGGCCGAATCGCCGTGGCCCCCAGGGAGCGCGGTGGCCGCCGGGACCGCTTTCATGGGGCGAAGAGCCTTGAAACACCACCTGCATCGCGACGACCTGCCGGCCGGCCTCGAGTTCGGCCAGAGCGTCGCCATCGACAGCGAGACCATGGGCCTCGACCCGCTGCGCGACCGCCTGTGCCTGATCCAGCTTTCCGCCGGCGACGGGGTCTGCCACCTGGTACAGTTCCGCGCCGGCGACTATTCGGCGCCCAACCTGAAAGCGCTGCTCGCCGACCCAAAGGTCACCAAGCTGTTCCACTTCGCCCGCTTCGACGTGGCGGCGATCCGGCATTACCTGGGCGTCACCTGCGGCCCGGTCTACTGCACCAAGATCGCCTCGCGCCTGGCGCGCACCTTCACCGACCGGCACGGGCTCAAGGACCTCTGCCGCGACCTGCTCGGGGTCGAGATCTCCAAGCAGATGCAGTCTTCGGACTGGGGCGCCGCCGAGCTGAGCGAGGAGCAGCTGCGCTACGCGGCCTCGGACGTGCTCTACCTGCATCGCCTGCGCGAAGGCCTCGACGCGATGCTCGAGCGCGAGGGCCGGGCCGCCCTCGCGCGCGCCTGCTTCGAGTTCCTGCCGGCGCGCGCGGCGCTCGACCTTGCCGGTTGGGGCGATGTCGATATCTTCGCCCATTGAACGGGCCGCAATCCGGGGCTGGCCCATGGGCCGGGGGATTCTGCTATAGTCGGGCTGAAGGGGCCCAGCCAGGGGTGAGCATGAAGCCGCAACCCGACCACAACGACTCGCAGCGACCGGACGACCCCGCCAACCAGACAGCGGACCAGGACCTGGACGCCGGACGCCGGGTGCTGCGCCTGGAGGCCGAAGGGCTCAACGCGCTCGCCAACTCGCTGGGCCGGGAATTCAGCCGCGCGCTGGATCTGCTCGCCGCGGTGTCCGGGCGCATCACCGTGACCGGCATGGGCAAGTCCGGCCACGTCGCGCGCAAGATCGCCGCGACCCTGGCCTCGACCGGCTCCCCGGCCCAGTTCGTCCACCCGGGCGAGGCGAGCCACGGCGATCTGGGCATGATCGCGCCCGGCGACGCGGTCCTGGCGATGTCCAATTCGGGCGACACCACCGAACTCAACGACATCATCCTGTATGCCCGCCGTTTCGGCATCCCGCTGGTGGCCATGACCGCCAAGGCGGACTCGACGCTGGCCGAGGGCGCCGATGCGACCCTGCTGCTGCCGCGGGCGCCGGAGGCCTGTCCCATGGGCCTGGCGCCGACCACCTCGACCACCATGATGCTGGCGCTCGGCGACGCCATCGCCGTCGCCCTGCTCAAGCGCAAGGGGTTTTCGGAGCAGGACTTCCAAGTCCTGCACCCCGGTGGCTCCCTGGCCCGCAAGCTGCTCCGTGTCTCCGACATCATGCACGGTCCGGAGACCTTGCCGCTGTGCCGGCCGGACACCGCCATGTCCGAGGCGATCCTGCTCATGACCCAGGGGACTTTCGGCTGCGTCGGCATCACCGAGGACGGCGGCGTCCTGATCGGCATCATCACCGACGGCGACCTGCGCCGGCACATGGACCCGGGCCTGCTCGCGGTGCCGGCGCGCGAGGTCATGACCGGCCCGCCGCGGACCATCCGGCCCCAGGCGCTGGCCGCCGAGGCGCTCGGCATCATGAACGGCGTCCGCGACGAGCGCCCGATCACCAGCCTGTTCGTGGTCGAGAACGACCGTCCGGTCGGCATCGTCCATATCCACGACTGCCTGCGCGCAGGCGTGGCCTAGAAAAACATGCCGCCCGGAATTTACAGTCACGAGGCCGGAGATGGCGCGGGAATGAAACGGGACCGCGGCGACACCCTTTCCGCCGAACGGCGGGCGCACCCTTCTGGGCGCCCCTCTGGGCGCCAGGGGAGGGGGCGGCCGGGCGACCGCCAGCCGCCCCGCCTGTCGCTGAGCAACCGCTACAGCGTCTTCGTCGGCTTCATGAAGGTGCTGCTCCCCGCCACGGCCGCGGCGCTCATGCTTCTGGTCGTGGCCTGGCCGCAGTTTACCCTCGAGGACGAGGGCTTCCGCTTGAGCGTCTCCAAGCTGGCGCCCGACCAGGCGGAAAGCTTGACCATGCTCAACGCCCGCTTCGAGGGCATCGACGAGAGGAATCGGCCCTATACCGTGACCGCCGACATCGCCACGCAGTCCGAAACCGACAGCGATCTGGTGACGCTCGAACGGCCCAAGGCGGATATCACGCTCGAGGACGGCGCCTGGCTCGCGCTGACCGCCAAGTCCGGCGAATACCGCAAGGAGGCGCAGGTGCTCGACCTGATCGGCTCGGTAAACCTGTTTCACGACAAGGGCTTCGAGCTGCGCACGGAGTCGGCCCGCGTCCACCTCGAAAAGGGCATGGCCGAGGGCGCCCAGCCGGTCGAGGGACAAGGCAGCGTCGGCACCATCCAGGCCGAGGGCTTCCGGGTGCTGGACTGGGGCGCGCGCATCTTCTTTCTCGGCCGCAGCCAGTTGGTGATCGAGCGCGCAGCCCAGCAGGCGGTGCAATGATCGGGAGGCGGACGGGCCGGTTGTGCGAAGCCCGCTCCCACGGCGCCTGGGCCGGGCGCTGCGCGGCCCTCGCGCTCCTTGGCCCCCTGTTGCTCGGCGCGCCGGCGGCGGCGCAGGGACTCAAGGGCCTGCAGAGCGGCGATCTACCGCTCGAAATAAATGCCGAGGAAGGCATCGAGTGGCGGCGCAACGAGCAGCTCTACATCGCGCGCGGCAACGCGGAGGCGATCCGCGGCGAGCTTACGCTCTATGCCGACGTGATGACCGCCCACTACGGCAAGACCGGGGCGGGCGGCACCGACATCGACCGCATCGACGTCGAGGGAAACGTGCGCATCGTGTCCCCGAGCGCGACGATCTACGGCGATCGCGGCGCCTATGACGTGGCCAACGGCGTCCTGGTCCTGGTCGGTGACAACCTGCGGCTGGTTGCCGGGAATGACATCATCACCGCGCGCGACAGCCTGGAATACTGGGAGGTGAAGAAGTTGGCGGTGGCGCGCGGCGACGCGGTGGCGGTGCGTGAAGACAAACGCATCCAGGCCGACGTGCTGAGCGCCCACTTCGCGCCCGACGCCGAGGACAACCTGGTGCTCACCCGGATCGACGCTTTCGGCAACGTCCGGATCGCGACCGCGACCGATTTCGCGCGCGGCGATCGTGGCGTATACTATGTCGATCGCGAATTCGCGACCTTGAGCGGCGCGGTCAGGATCACCCGCGAGGAAAATCAGATGAACGGCGAATACGCCGAAATCGACATGAAGACCGGGATCAGCCGCATGCTCGCGGGCGCCCCGGGAACCAAGACCACGGCCCGCGTGCAGGGCCTGCTGGTGCCCAAGCGCAAACCGAAGTCGGGAGCGGGCTCGTGACCCGCCCGGCCCCCCGGGCACGGCGGCCCCGCCCAGAGGCGACATGACGCAAAATCCGAGCGACGCGCAAAACCAGCGCACGCCGAATTCGCCGGCGCCCCGGCTGGTGGCCGAGAACGACGGCCTGATCGCGGTCAACATCGGCAAGAGCTTCAACAAGCGACCGGTGCTGCGCGGCGTGACCATGTCCTTGCGGCGCGGCGAGGCGGTCGGGCTGTTGGGCCCCAACGGCGCCGGCAAGACCACCTGTTTCTATATCATCACCGGGCTCTTGGCCCCCGATTCCGGATGGATCACCCTGGACGGCCACGACATCACCGATTTGCCGATGTACCGGCGCGCGCGCCTGGGCATCGGCTACCTGCCGCAGGAGGCCTCGATCTTCCGCGGGCTCACCGTGGAGCAGAACATCCGCGTCGTGCTCGAGGTGGTCGAGCCGGTGCGCGAGCGGCGCGAGGCCACGCTCGACGAACTGCTCGCTGAATTCTCGATCACCCACCTGCGCCGCACCCCCTCGCTGGCGCTGTCCGGCGGCGAGCGGCGGCGGGTCGAGATCGCCCGGGCCCTGGCGTCGCAGCCGAACTTCATCCTGCTCGACGAGCCGCTGGCGGGCATCGACCCGATCGCGGTCAACGACATCCGCGATTTGGTCTCGCACCTCAAGGACCGCGGCCTCGGGGTGCTGATCACCGACCACAACGTGCGCGAAACCCTGGACATCGTCGATCGCGCCTACATCCTCCACAACGGCGTCATGCTCATGGAAGGGGTGCCGGCGGAGATCGTCGCGCATGAAGACGTCAGGCGCGTTTACCTGGGTGAAAGGTTTAGTCTATAGGGCTTTCCGTCATGGCGCTGACCCAGAGATTAGAGCTTCGCCAAAGTCAGTCCCTGGTCATGACGCCGCAGCTGCAACAGGCGATCAAGCTGTTGCAGCTTTCCAACATGGAACTCGCGGCATACGTGGAGCAAGAGCTTGAGCGCAACCCACTTCTGGAGCGCGACGAGGGGGCGGAGGGCGAAGACGGCGACCGGACCGAGGCCGAGGCCCCGGACGGCACGCCCGAGCGCGCCGCCTCCGGCGAGGATGATGGCGCCGCCTCCGGCGAGGACGATGGCGCCGAGCCGCCCGACTCCCACGACCTGACCAAATCCGAGAACCTGCCCTCGGAATCCGAGGCGCCGCTGGATACCGACTACGAGAACGTCTACGACAGCGGTCCCGGCGAAACCTGGTCGGGCGATGGCGGCCCGTCCGGCGGCCCGTCCGGCGGCAAGGGCGGCGGCAATTTCGAGGACGACGACCGGGGCCTCGAACAGCGGATCTCCGAACCGATCACCCTGCGCCGGCACCTGCTCGAACAGCTGCAGATGGACATTCGCGACCCGATCGACCGCATGATCGGGGTGCACCTGATCGAGATGCTGGACGAATCCGGCTATTTGAGCGGCGAACTGGTCCAGGTAGCCGATGCGCTCGGCTGCGACCTGGCGCGGGTCGAACAAACCCTCACCGCGATGCAGCGCTTCGACCCGCCGGGCATCCTGGCACGCTCCTTGCGCGAATGCCTGGCGCTGCAGTTGGCCGATCGGAACCGCCTGGATCCAGCCATGGCGGCCATGCTGGACCACCTCCAGTTGGTCGCCCGGCGCGATTTCGCGGCCCTGCGCAAGGCCTGTGGGGTCGACGACGACGACCTGGCCGAGATGTTCGACGAGATCAAGCGCCTCGACCCCAAGCCGGCCCAGGCCTACGACTTCGAGATCGCCGTGCCGATCATCCCGGACGTGCTGATGCGCCAGGGCCCGGGCGGCACCTGGATCATCGAGCTCAACAGCGATACCCTGCCCCGGGTCCTGGTCAACAACCGCTACCACACGACGATCGCCGGCAAGACCCGCTCCAAGGAGGAGAAGAAATACATCTCCGAGCAGTTCCAAGCCGCCAACTGGCTGGTTCGCTCGCTGCATCAGCGCGCCACCACGATCCTCAAGGTCGCGGGCGAGATCATCCGTCAGCAGGACGCCTTCTTCCGCAAGGGCGTGCGGCACATGAAGCCGCTGACGCTGCGCGAGATCGCCGAGGTGATCGAGATGCACGAATCCACGGTCAGCCGGGTGACCTCCAACAAGTACATCGCGACCCCGCGCGGAATCTACGAACTCAAGTACTTCTTCACCTCGGCGATCGCCGGAACCGACGGCCAGGTCCATTCCGCCGAGGCGGTGCGGCACCGCATCAAGGCGCTGATCGCGGCCGAGCCGGTGGCCAAGGTGCTGTCCGACGACAGCATCGTCGCGCTCCTGGACCGGGACGGAATCGAGATCGCGCGCCGCACGGTGGCGAAGTACCGCGAGGCCATGCGCATCCCCTCCTCCGTGCAACGGCGGCGCGAAAAGGCCACCCTGGCGTAGGGTTTTATTCGTTTGGTTCACTTTGGCCCGGAGCCCCGGAACCGCGGCGCCGGCGCGGGCCGCTCCGATACCCTCCCGCTGCGAGCATTCATTCGTAAATTCAATGTGTTACAGGCCTTCGCCTGGGTTTCGAGTGGCCGCCGGAGGCGGCGAATCGGAGCTATTGACTCGCTCCGAACCCGCCTCTATGGTGCGCGCTTTCGAGGACTCGGAATCGGTCCGGACGGTGAATCACCGGTGCAATCCGGCGGAATTTCTGGAAAAATACAGGCGAATGCAGCTATCCGTTAAGGGGAAGCAGCTCAACATTGGCGACGCGCTGCGGACCCATGTGAGCGACAGTCTTTCGCGCATCCTCGGCAAGTACTTTGGGGACGCAATCGAAGTGGACGTGACCCTCTCGCGCGACGGCCATATGTACCGGGCCGTGGTGGCGGCGCATGTCGGGCGCGGTATCCAGGTACAGGCCCAGGGCGAGGCGGACCAGCCCTATCCGGCCTTCGATACCGCCGCCGAGCACCTGGCCAAGCGGCTGCGCCGCTACAAGGGCCGGCTGCGCAATCACCACAAGCGCGGCGGTCCGACCGTCGAGACGCTGCTGGCCCGGCAATATATACTGGCCGCCGGCGACGATCTGGAACCCGCCGAGGACGAGGCCGAAGGCCAACCCGCGGTGGTCGCCGAGATGACCACCGAGATTCCCAGCCTGACCGTGAGCGAGGCGGTCATGCGGATGGACCTGGCGGACCAGCCGGCACTGATGTTCCGCAACTCTTCGCACAGCGGGCTCAACATGATCTACCGCCGGTCGGACGGCAACATCGGCTGGATCGACCCTCGCGGCAACCGCGGCGAATAGCCCGGGGAGACCGAGAAACGGCTATGGAAATCGCTGAACTGATAGGCCCCGGCGGCGTGGTGGCGAACCTGCGGGTGACCAGCAAGAAACAGGCGCTTCAGGAGCTGGCCAAGCGGGCCGCCGAGATCACCGGTCAGCCGGAGCGGGCGATCTTCGAGGTGCTGATCGAGCGCGAGCGCCTGGGCACCACCGGGGTCGGCAACGGCATCGCCATACCCCACGGCAAGCTGGCCGATCTGGACCGGCTCTACGGGCTGTTCGCCCGGCTTGAGACGGCGATCGACTTCGACGCCATCGACGAGCAGCCGGTCGACCTGATCTGTGTGCTGCTGGCGCCGGAAACCGCCGGCGCCGATCACCTCAAGGCCCTGGCCCGGGTCTCGCGCCTGCTGCGCGACCGGGCGATCTGCGACAAGCTGCGCGGCACCGACAGCGCCGAGGCGATCCGCGCCCTGCTGACCGAATCCACGGCCAGCCACGCGGCTTAAAAAAATTTCACGAGATACGGTGGCCGCGGTCCGCGGGTCGCGGATCCACGTCAAGGGACCTTCGCGTCAGTGGACGCTGAGCGGCTCCAGGTCGTGCTGCCGGACCGCGGCGCAGGCGGTGGCGCGATCCGCCATCACCATGATTTCGGTGCCGTCGGCGGCGTGGACCGAATAGGCGGTCCGTCCGTCCGCCGTTACCGGCTTGACGTAGGCCAACTGCGCCAGCCCCAGGGCCCTGAAGTCCCGGGCGGTCATCTGGACGATAGGCTCCAATCCGGTCATTTTCAGCGCTCCTTGGTTTTAATGGTCGGTACCGAGGCGCCGCCGTTCCGGGTGTCGATCCGGATCGTGCGCACGTCCGGCTCGCTGACCGGGCGGGCCAGCTCGATATGGAGCAGGCCGTTGTCGAGCGCCGCCCCGGCGACCTCGATGCCCTCGGCGAGGACGAAGCTGCGCTGGAACTGGCGGGCGGCAATGCCGCGGTGCAGGTAGACCTTGTCGTCGTCGTCCTGCTGCTTACCGCGGATGACCAGCTGGTTGTCCTCGATCTGGACCTCCAGATCGTCGGCCGCGAAGCCGGCGACCGCCAGGGTGATGCGCAGCCGGTGTCCGTCCACCTGCTCGACGTTATAGGGCGGGTAGCCATCGCTGGCGGTCTTGGAGATGCGCTCCAGGGCCCGCTCGAAGTGCTCGAATCCGAGCAGGAGCGGGCTGTTGAAAAGCGAAACTCGGGTCATTCCCCAGCGTCCTCCTCGGCCATGAGCAAGGGCTGCCGTTGGTCCGTCATGGGGCCCGGCGGACCGGCGCCCCGTCACGCGTACGGCCCACCGGGGCGGCGCCGTCCGCACCTCCTATTTGGGGTCCCGGGCACGCCCGATCAAGGACCCCGGCCGGACGGCCCCCTGGACGGCCCCCCCGGACGGGCCCCGGGATGGCCCCCCAGGGCGCGGACGGTCCCGGAGGCGGCTCCCGGCCGGCGCGAACGAGGCCCCCCGGCCCAAAAAAGAACGGGAGCCCGAGAGCTCCCGTCCTCTTAAACAACGATTGGCGAAGCGAGACTTACATGCTCGCCACGGCACCGTTGCGCCACGCAGACATCGCCGGACGCGACTTGATGGTGCGCTTCCGGGCGGTGGTGCGCTTGCGGGCCGACACCCGGCGCTTGGCCGGCTTGCCGGCGGCAATCTTGCGCTTGGTGCTGGTGCGCCGCTTGGCGACCTTACCCTTGGTGGAGGTGCGCTTCTTCGCGACCTTGCGCTTGATGGAGGTGCGCTTCTTCGCGACCTTCTTCTTCGCCGACACTTTCTTGGCCGCCTTCTTCGCCGACACTTTCTTGGCCGCAATCTTCTTGGCCTTCAGGATCCGCGCCTTCGCCTTCACCAGCGCCTGGTTCCTGGCGGCCAGCTTCTTGGCTGCGGCCTTCTTCGCGGCCATGTACTTCTTGACCAACCGGCGCGCGGCCTTGATCTTCTTCTCGGCGGCGCTAACGGCTTTCTTGGCGCCCATGATCTCGCGCGCCAACATCTTAGAAGTCTTCGGCTTCGAAGACTTCCGCTTGACTTTCGTGGTGGCCATTCTTCCAATCCTCTTTTTCCAGAAAAAGCGGCGGCGGTGACACCACCGCCAAGTATCGATTTAAGCCGACACTTTTAAGAAATGGTTACCAGGAAGAGCCTGTTTTACATGCTGATTCTGGTAGCGACGCGGCGCCGTCAAATCGAAAACCGCGCGGTTCGCTTGGTTGCGGGCTAGACTCGAAATAGTCTCTACTTCGGGCGCGCGGTTATTACACGGCACGACGCATGCCTGGACCTGAACGACTTTACGTCCGGGTTTCCGCCACTTTCGGGACACCAAAAAATGCCATCTATGTTTTGCCGCGAAGATCGAATACATCGATCCGGTGCGCCTATCGCGGCTCGCCACACCCATATTGCTTCGCGGGGACATGGCCGCGACCGTCGTAGCCGGCCCGGCCGGCGGCCGGAGCGCCGGCCCCTGGATTTCGGGGACCTCGATCCTTAACCAAAGATTACCGGCCGGGCAGACCCCGCTCCCGGGGTCGCGGATTCCGCCGCGCGCGGCCGCCAAACGGAACCAGGGCTCGACCGACACCGGCCGAGCCCTTGATCTCATTCCGCGCCTGAATTTAACGCCCGAATTTAGTGGTGGAGCCGGACGGAATCGAACCGACGACCTCTACAATGCCATTGTAGCGCTCTCCCAACTGAGCTACGGCCCCTTGGAAATCGGGGCGCCCACGAGTCGGCGGGCGTCGGCCCGGAAACTAGGAAGCAGGCCTTGCGAGCGCAAGCGAAAAATCATGGTTCCGGCCCGGGCCCCGGCCCGGGAGCCTCAGCCGTCGTCGTTGCCGGTGACCGCGACCTTGCTCACGCCGTCGTCGCCCAGCTCGGAGGTATCCTGGAGCACCGAATCGTCGTCTTCGTCGTCATCCGACCGGCCGGCGCCCGCGCCGTTGCCGTCGGTGGGCTCGGCATCGTTCTCCGGCGGCTTTTCGGCCGCCGCCTTGGCGCCGACTGCCGGTTCGGACTTCGCGGCCTTGGCCGGCGGCGCCGACCGGCTGCGGCGCGACTTGAGCAGCGCCTCGGGGTCGAACGGCGCGGCACATTTCGGACAGGTAATGGGAGAGCGGTTCAGATCGTAGAACTTGACCGCGCAACTCTGACAGACCCGTTTGACGCCCCACTGCGGCTTCGCCACCGACATCCTCCAAGAACATTGTCGCGAGAACCCCGACCGGGGTTCACGGGCGAGCCAATTGCCACGATCCTCGGACGCTGTCAAAAGGTAAATGCACCCCGGGGCCGGGAAATCGATGGCCGTGCTGCCGCCTTGTCCCGCCGTGGGGATGTGGTAGAGACGGGGCCTCCGCTCGAAGCCGCCGCCCCGCCGCCGCCCTAAGGGCCCTTGGAACCATGCGACCACTTACCGCCCAGCCCAGCGAGGCGCTCACCGGCAGCGCCCGAATCCCAGGCGACAAATCGATCTCGCACCGGGCCCTGATGATCGGCGCCCTCGCCGTCGGCGAGACCACCATCCGCGGCCTGCTCGAGGGCGAGGACGTGCTGCGCACCGCCGAGGCGATGACCGCGCTCGGCGCCGAGATCGTGCGCGAAGCCGACGGCACCTGGCGGGTCTGGGGCCGTGGCCTGGGCGGGCTGACGGCGCCGGAGCAGGTCCTGGACCTGGGCAATTCGGGCACCGGCGTGCGGCTCTTGCTGGGGATCTTGGCCGGCCACCCGGTGACCGCGACGCTGACCGGCGACGCCAGCCTGCGCGCCCGGCCCATGGCCCGGGTGATCGCGCCGCTGGGCGAGATGGGCGCCCGCTTCGTCGCCCGCGACGGCGGCCGCCTGCCGCTCACCGTGACCGGCGCCGCCCGGCCGAGCCCGCTCCGCTACCGGCTGCCGGTCGCCTCGGCCCAGGTCAAGTCCGCGATCCTGCTGGCCGGTTTGAACGCGCCGGGCCGGACCACGGTGATCGAGCCGGCCCCGACCCGCGACCACAGCGAACTCATGCTGCGCCACTTCGGCGCCGAGGTCACGGTCGAGGAGACCGAGGACGGCCGCGCCATCGCGGTCACCGGCCAGCCGGAGCTTACGGGCCGGCCGATCGAGGTCCCGGCCGACCCCTCCTCCGCCGCCTTCGCCACGGTCGCGGCCCTGATCCTGCCCGGCTCCGAGCTGCGGCTGCCGGGCGTCGGGGTCAACCCGCACCGCGCCGGGCTCTATCAGACGCTCCAGGAGATGGGCGCGGCGTTGAGTTTCGAGAACCGGCGCGAGCAGGGCGGCGAACCGGTCGCCGACCTGGTGGCCCGGGCCGGGCCGCTGGAGGGCGTCGAGGTGCCGGCCGCGCGCGCGCCCAGCATGATCGACGAATACCCGGTGCTCGCGGTCGCCGCCGCCTGCGCCCGGGGCCGCACGGTGATGAACGGGTTGGGCGAGCTCAGGGTCAAGGAGAGCGACCGCCTGGCCGCGGTGGCGCGCGGCCTGGTCGCCTGCGGGGTCGAGGTCGAGGAAGGCGAGGACAGCCTGGTGGTGCACGGCCGGGGGGGCCCGGGGGGCGGCCGGCCGCCGGGCGGGGCGTCCATCGAGACCGGCCTCGACCACCGCATCGCCATGAGCTTCCTGGTCCTCGGCCTGGCCGCCGAGCGCCCGGTCACGATCGACGACGGGACCCCGATCGAGACCAGCTTCCCCGGCTTCGCCAAGCTGATGACCGCCCTCGGCGCCAAGATCGAGGCGGGCGCGCCATGAGCGCCGGCCCCGGGAGCGCCGGCCCCGGGAGCGGGGCCGCCGCAACATGATCGTGGCGGTCGATGGGCCGAGCGCCTCGGGCAAGGGGACGCTCGCCCGGCGCCTGGCGGCGGCGCTGGATTTCGCCATCCTGGACACCGGCCTGCTGTACCGGGCGGTCGGGGCGGCGGTGCTGGCGGCGGACGGCAACCCGGCCGAGCCGGCGGCGGCGGCGGCGGCGGCCCGGAACCTGGATCTGACGGCGCTCGACTCCGCGCCCCTGCGCCACGAGGCGGTCGGCCAGGCCGCCTCGGTGGTGGCCCCCATTCCGGAGGTGCGCGCCGCCCTGCTCGACCACCAGCGGCGCTTCGCCGCGGCCCCGCCGGGGGGCAAGGCGGGGGCGGTGCTCGACGGCCGCGACATCGGCACCGTGGTCTGCCCGCGAGCCGAGGTGAAGATCTACGTCACCGCGAGCCCGGAGGCGCGCGCCCGGCGCCGCCATAAGGAGTTGCTAGAACGCGGCGAGGCGAGTATATACGCGCGCGTCGTGGAGGAAATGCGCGAGCGGGACCGCCGCGACAGCGAACGCGCGGCGGCGCCGCTCCGCCCCGCCCCGGACGCCGTGGTCCTCGACACC
>JACZVL010000089.1 GCA_022572685.1 Pseudomonadota bacterium | reverse complement strand
GCGCGGCGGGGTGCTGGGCCAGGACCACCTGGGCGGGGCCGAGGGGCCGATCGGGCGCATGCTGGCCGCCGGGCGCCTGGCCTCGATGATCCTCTGGGGGGCGCCGGGCACGGGCAAGACCACCATCGCGCGGTTGCTGGCGGAATCCGTCGATCTCGCCTTCGAGCCGCTGACGGCGGTGTTCGCCGGCGTCGCCGACCTGCGCAAGGTCTTCGAGCGCGCCAAGGAACGCCGCCTGGCCGGGCGGGGCACGCTGCTGTTCGTCGACGAGATTCACCGCTTCAACCGGGCCCAGCAGGACGGCTTCCTGCCCTATGTCGAGGACGGCACCGTGATCCTGGTCGGCGCCACCACCGAGAACCCCTCCTTCGAGCTCAACGGGGCGCTGTTGTCGCGCTGCCAGGTCTTCGTGCTCAAGCGCCTGGACGAGGCGGCCATGGCCGAGCTGCTGCGCCGGGCCGAGGCCGACGCCGGCGGGGCGCTGGCGCTCGACGCCGAGGCGCGCACCGCGCTGGTCGCCATGGCCGACGGCGACGGGCGCTATCTGCTCAATCTGGCCGAGGAGATCTTCGCCCGGCCCGAGGCCGGCCCCCTCGACACCCAGGGCCTGGTCGCGGTGGTTCAGAAGCGCGCGCCGCTCTACGACAAATCCCAGGAGGGCCACTACAACCTGATCTCGGCGCTGCACAAATCGCTGCGCGGCTCCGACACCGATGCCGCGCTCTACTGGCTGTCGCGCATGCTGGTGGGCGGCGAGGACCCGCGCTACATCGCCCGCCGCCTGCTGCGCTTCGCCTCGGAGGACGTCGGCCTGGCCGATCCCCAGGCCCTGACCCAGACCCTGGCCGCCTGGGAGGCCTACGAGCGTCTGGGTTCGCCGGAGGGCGAGCTGGCGCTGGCCCAGGCGGTGATCTATCTGGGCAGCGCGCCCAAGTCGAACGCCGCCTACAAGGGCTTCAACGAGGCCTGGCGGGCGGCGCGGGAGAGCGGCTCGCTGATGCCGCCCAAGCACATCCTCAACGCCCCGACCAAGCTGATGAAGGAACTCGGCTATAGCGAGGGGTATGAATACGACCACGACGCGCCCGAGGCGTTCTCCGGCCAGGACTACTTCCCCGAGGGCATGGAACGCCGCCGTTACTATCGTCCGGTCCCGCGAGGTTTCGAGCGCGAGATCGCCAAGCGCCTGGAATATTGGGAAAAATTGAGGGCCAAGCGGTCCGACAAGGACAGCTGACCCAGCCTTGCGAATCTTGCGAGTCTGCCATTCCGCGCCACCGCTTGTGCCCGGCGCGGGGCGGTATAAGTTCCACGCCAACGGTTTATTCCGTCCGGCCACAGGGACCACGGACATGGCAAACTACTGCGTTCCCCAGAAGGGCACGGCGGCCCTTCTCACGCTCTCCGCGCAACAGGACTTCCTGCGCCCCGGCTCGCCCTACCGGGCGTCCGGCGCCCGGCGGGTGCTGCCCGCCCTGGAGCGCGTCGTGCGCGGCTTCCGGGGGCAAGGGGCGCCGCTGTTTCACGCCGTGCGGCTGTACCGCCCGGACGGCTCCAACGTCGACGCCTGCCGGCGCCAGGCCATCGAGGAGGGCCTGCGGGTGTTCATGCCCGGGACCATGGGTGTGGAGCTGCTCGACGAGGTGCGGCCGGACTCCGCGCCGCGGCTCGACGCGCACGGCCTGCTCGACGGGGGGTTCCAGGGCCTTGGGGAGGCGGAATGGGCCTTCTACCGGCCGCGCTGGGGCGCCTTCCACCAGACCGCGCTGGAGGCCCGCCTGCGCGCCCTCGGCGTCACCACCCTGGTGATCTGCGGCTTCAACTTCACCACCGCCATGCGCGCGACGATCTACGAGGCCAGCGCCCGGGACTTCCGCATCGTGCTGGTCAACGACGCGGTCGGCAACGGCAGCGAGGCGGCGGTCCAGGAACTGGCCCGGATCGGGGTCTATCTCATGCCGAGTGTCAGCTGCCTCGACTGGCTGGCCGGCGCCACCCCGGCAGCGGCCTGACGGCGGCCTGGGGGGCGGCTGTTCCCCGCGCTAAATCCGCGTTATAAGGCGGCGCATGAGGATTCCCACCGCGGTGGCCCTGGGCGGCGCGCTCGGCGCGGTCGCGCGCTATCTGATGGTCGGCCGGTTCGAGCACTGGCTCGGCGCCGGATTTCCCTATGGCACTCTGACCGCAAACGTCCTGGGCTCGCTTCTGATGGGCATGCTGATCGAGGTCCTGGCGCTGGTATGGTCGCCCTCGCCGGAGTTGCGCGCCCTGCTGGTGGTCGGCCTGCTCGGCTCCTTCACCACCTTTTCGGCCCTCTCCGTCGAGACCCTGCTGCTGTTCGAGGCCGGCGCGCCGGGCCAGGCCGCGCTCTACGCGTTCGCCTCGGTGCTGCTGTCGCTGCTCGCCATCTTCGCCGGCATGCGGCTCGCGCGGGCGGCGCTGCCGTGACCGCGCTCAGCGCCGTCACCGTGGCGCCGGAGGAGGCGGAGCTGCGCCTCGACCGCTGGTTCCGCCAGCACTATCCCGGCCTCGGCCACGGCCGCCTGGAGAAGCTGCTGCGCACCGGCCAGGTCCGCATCGACGGCAAGCGCGCCAAGTCGGGCACCCGGCTCGTGGCCGGCCAGGTGGTGCGGGTGCCGCCGCTGACGCCGCCGGAACCCGGCGGCGCGGCCAAGCGGACGGCGCCCGCGCCGGACCCGCGCGACCTGGAAGCCTTGCGTGCGTCGGTGCTGTTCCGGGACCAGGCCGTGATCGCCATCGACAAGCCTTCTGGCCTCGCGGTCCAGGGCGGCAGCGGCCAGCACCGCCACCTCGACGCCATGCTCGACGGCCTCAGGTTCGGTTCGGCCGAGCGGCCGCGCCTGGTCCACCGCCTGGACAAGGATACCGGCGGGGTCCTGCTGCTGGCCCGGACCGCGGCGGCGGCGCGCAAGCTGACCGCGGCGTTCAAGGGCAAGTCGGCCCAAAAGCTCTACTGGGCGCTGGTCGTAGGCAGGCCGCCGGAGCCGCGCGGGCGCATCGACCTGCCGCTGTCCAAGGCCGGCGGGGAAGGGGCCGAGAAGATGGCCGCCGGGGCGGACGGGGCGGGCGGCAAGCCGGCGCAGACCCTCTATCAGGTGGTCCAGACCCGCGAGTTCGCGGGCGGCGCGGTCTCCTGGCTGGTGCTGATGCCGCTGACCGGGCGCACCCACCAACTGCGCGCCCACTGCGCGGCGCTGGGCGCGCCGGTCCTCTGCGACGGCAAGTACGGCGGCCGCGCGGCCTTTCCCCCGGGCCTGGTGTTCGAGAGCCTGGCGTTTGGCGGCGCAAAGGGAATTCCCAAGCGGCTGATGCTGCTGGCGCGCGAGATCGCCGTGCCCCATCCCGAGCACGAAGCCACGCTGCGGGTCGAAGCGCCGCTGCCGGCCCATATGCAGGCGGCCTTCGCCGCGCTCGGCTTTCAGGCCGCCAGGGGTGAACGCGCGGCCGGCGACCTGATAGGCTACGGCGAGGGCCTGGCCCATTCGCCGCCCGGCGCCCGGCCCGGCCCGAAAAAAGATCGCGCGCACCGCACGGCGGCGGAAAAGAGCAAGCGTCGCGCTGCGGAGAGAAAGAGGGCGGGGAGAAAGAAAAAATCATGAAGCTGTCCGAATTGGATACCCCCGCCCTGATCCTCGACCGGGGCCGCCTGGAGGCCAATGTCGCGCGCATGAGCGCGCGCGCCCGAACCTTGGGCGTCGACCTGCGGCCGCACATGAAGACCGCCAAATCCGCCGAGGTCGGCCGGCTCGCGACCGCGGGCCATTCCGGCGGCATCACGGTCTCCACGCTCAAGGAAGCCGAGTACTTCGCCGAACACGGATTCACCGACATGATCTACGGAGTCGGGATCTCGCTCGACAAGCTGGCGCGGGTGGCGCGCCTCCAGGCCCGGGGCGCCCGGGTCGCGGTGATCACCGACAGCCTCGAGGTGGCGCGCGGCATCGGCGCGCGCGCGGCCGAGCTCGGCGCCCGCTTCGAGGTGCTGATCGAGCTCGACACCGGCGACGGGCGCGCCGGGCTGGGGCCGGACTCGGAAGTGCTGATCGAGATCGGCCAGGCGCTCGACGGCGCCGCGGACGTCGATCTTCGCGGCGTGCTGACCCATGCCGGCCAGTCCTATGCTTGCGTTGAGGTCGCCGATATCGAGGCGGTGGCCGAAACCGAGCGCGCCGGCGCGGTGGCGGGCGCCGAACGCCTGCGCGCCGCCGGCTTGCCGTGTCCGGTGGTCAGCGTCGGCTCGACGCCGACCGCCCTGCACGCCAGGAACCTCGAGGGCGTGACCGAGATGCGGCCCGGGGTCTATCTGTTCAACGACGTGTTCCAGGCCGAGATCCATTCCTGCGCGATGGCCGACATCGCGGTCTCGGTGCTCGCCACCGTGACCGGGCATCACCGCGCGCGCGGCGAGATCGTGATCGACGCGGGCGGCCTGGCGCTGTCCAAGGACCGCAGCACCCAGGCCGGCCCGCGCGATGTCGGTTACGGTTTGGTGGTCGATGCCGGCGGCGCCCGCCTGCCGGAGCTCCACGTGGCCCGGGTGTCCCAGGAGCACGGCGTGGTGACCGCGCCCAGCGGTGAGCCGCCGTTCGATGCGCTCGCGCCGGGCGCCCGGGTGCGGGTGCTGCCCAACCACGCCTGCTTCACCGCCGCCGCCTACGAGGGCTATCATGTGGTCGCGGGGGCCCCGGGGGCCGACGACGAGGTGGAGGCCGAGTGGCCCCGGGTCAACGGCTGGTAGGTTTGGCATGACCCATCCCTTTCGCCTGCCCTTTCGCCTGATCGTGTTCGATTTCGACGGCACCCTGGTCGACAGCCTGCGGTTCATCGTGATCGCCTTTTCACGCGCCTTCGAGGACCAGGGATTCCCGGCGCCCGAGCCGGAGGCGATCCGCCGCATCGTCGGGCTGCGGCTCGAGACCGCGGCGGCGCGCCTGCTGCCCGATCCGGACGATGTGGAGACCGCCGGGCGCGTCGCCGCCGCCTACCGGGTCGCGTTCCAGGACATGCGCGCGCGCGACCTGGTCGACGAGCCGCTGTATCCCGGCGCGCGCGCGACCCTCGCGCTGCTGAACCGGCCCGAGGTCAGCCTGGGCATCGCCACCGGCAAGAGCCGCCGCGGCCTGGTCTTCAGCTTGGCGCGCCACGATCTGAGCGGGCTGTTCGTCACCCTGCAGACCGCCGACGACGGCCCCGGCAAGCCGCACCCGGAAATCCTCCACCGCGCCATGTCGGAGGTCGGCGCCGAGCCCGGAGAAACCGTGGTGATCGGCGATACCAGCTACGACATGGAGATGGCGGCCAACGCCGGGGTCCGCGCCCTCGGTGTCGCCTGGGGCTATCACGGCGCCGAGGAGCTGCGCGCGAGCGGCGCGGCCCAGATCGTCGAGTCCTTCCCCGACCTGCCGTCCAGCCTGGCGGCCCTGACCTAGGAGTCGAGACGAGATGAAGATCAAATGGATTCTGACCGGGCTTGTGGCCCTGGTCGCCGCGGTGGTGGTCGCGGGGGTCGCGATCCTCGCCACCATGGACTTCGAGGAACTGCGCGGCATCATCGAGGCCGAGGCCGAGAAGGCGACCGGGCGCAAGCTCACGGTGGCGGGCTCGATCGACCTCTCGCTCTCGCTCACGCCCGCGATCTCGGTCGAGGACATCCGCTTCGCCAACGCCGATTGGGGCAGCCGGCCGGAGATGGTCACGATCCGGCGCCTGGAGATCGAGGTGGCGATCCTGCCGCTGTTCTCCGGCGAAATACAGGTCAAGCGCCTGGTCGTGGTCGCGCCCGACATCCTGCTCGAGACCGACGCCCAGGGCCGCGGCAACTGGGAGATCGCGGGCGCCGGGGACGGGCAGGCCTCGCAAGGGGCCGGCGGCGGGATGCCGCTGCCCAGCTTCGACAACGTCGTCGTCCGCGACGCGATCCTGACCTATCGCGACGGCAAGACCGGCGAGACGATCCGGTTGCGGATCGCGAAACTCGAGGGCCGCGCCACCTCTCCCTCGGCGCCGCTCGATATTTCGGTCGCGGGCAGCTACAACGACGCGCCCTTCCAGGCCGAAGGCACGCTCGGCTCCTTCGAGCAGCTTTTCGGCGGGGGCGCTTTTCCGGTCAAGCTCGCCGTCGAGGCGGGCGGCGCCACCCTCGCCATCGACGGCAGTATCGCCGAACCCATGACCGGCCAGGGCCTGGACTTGAAGGTCCAGGCGCGCGGACAAAGCCTGGCCGATCTCGGCGCGATCGCCGGCGCCGAACTGCCGGCGCTCGGGCCCTACGATTTCAGCGCCCGGGTGACCCAGGACGGCACGGGCTACAAACTGACCGGCCTGACCGCCACGATCGGCGACAGCGACATCGCCGGCAACGCCACCTTGACCCTCGGCGGCAAGCGGCCGGCGCTGAGCGGCAGCTTCACCTCCGCCAATTTGAACCTGGGCGACCTGGTGCCGGGGGGCGCGGCCGCGGCGCCGGCGCCCGCGGGCGAACAGCGCTACCTCCTCACCGAGGACCCGCTGCCGTTCGACGGGCTCAAGGCGGCCGACGCCAAGATCGAGCTGAACGCCAAGCGCCTGGTGCTGCCCAACGGCCTCGCCTTCACCGAGCTCGAGGTCTCGCTGTCGCTCCGGGGCGGCAAGCTGGTGATCGCGCCGTTCTCGGCCGGGTTCGCGGGTGGCACCCTGGCCGGCAGCGTCAGTCTGGACGCGGGCAAGAAGACGCCGCCGCTGGCGGTCAAGCTGAGCGCCGGCGGCATCGACTATGGCGGCCTGTTGAAGTCGCTGGAGGTGACCGACGGGATCACCGGCCGCCTGGACGCGGAGCTCGACCTGCGCGGTGCCGGCGCCTCCCTGCGCGCGATCGCGGCCAGCCTGGACGGCCGGATCGAGGTCACCGGCGGGGAGGGCCGCATCAGCAATGAGCTGGTGCAGGCGGCCGGCGCGGGGCTGGCCCAGATGCTGTCCGGCTGGACCGAAGGCGGCGACCTGCGCCTCAACTGCATCGTCGTGCGCCTGCCGGTCACCGGCGGGGTGGTGCGCGGCGAGGTCATCCTGCTGGATACCCAGGCCGCGACCGTGGGCGCCACCGGCGAAATCGACCTGCGCGACGAGACCCTCGATTTGAAGATCACGCCCCAGGCCAAGCAGGCCAGCCTGTTGAGCCTGGCGGTGCCGTTCCTGATCCAGGGCACCCTGGCCGAGCCCAAGGCCATCCCCGATCCGGTCGGCACCGCGGTCGGGGTGGCCAAGATCGCCGGGCTGTTCATCAATCCCCTGGCCGCCGGCGCCTTGATCATCGCCGATTCCGAGACCACCGATCAGAACCCCTGCGTGGCCGCCCTGGAACGGCCGGCCCCGGCGTCCGGCGGCGCGGCCGCTCAACCCCAGCCCCTGGCCGAGCCGAAATCGGCGGTGGAGAGTGCCACCGAGGGCGTCGGCGGCGTCCTCGAAGGCGCGGCCGAAGGTGTCGGCAGCGTGCTCGAAGGGGTCGGCGAGGGCATCTCCAAGGGCCTCAAGAGCCTGTTCGGCAATTGATCGCGCCACCATGACGGCGGCCAAGTTCAAGCGCTTCTACGCGCAGGCTTCCTGGGAAGCCGTTCCGCCGGGGGAGGACGCCGGCTTTCGCGTGCTGCTTGACGGCAAGGCGGTCAAGACCCCGGCCAAGGCCGAGATGGCGCTGCCGAGCCGCGCGCTCGCCGAGGCCATCGCGGCCGAGTGGCAGGCCCAGGGCGCGGAGGTGGAGTCCCGGTCGCTGGTGCTCACCGGGCTGGCCTGGACCGCCATCGACCGGGTCGGCCCCGGCCGGCAACGGGTGGTCGAGGAGCTCGCGGGCTACGGCGCCCACGACCTGGTCTGCTACCACGCCGGGACGCCGGCCGACCTGGCCGCGCGGCAACGGGAGCAATGGCGGCCGCTGCTCGATTGGGCCGCGCGCAGCCTCGATGCGCCGCTCGCGGTCACCACCGGCGTGGTCTCGATCGAACAGCCGCCCGAGACCCTGGCCGCGCTGCGCCGCGCCGTGGCCGCCCGGGACGATTTCGCGTTGACCGCGCTCGACGCGGCGGCGAGCGCGGCCGGCTCGCTGGTGATCGCGCTCGCGCTCGCCGCGGGCCGGATCGACGCCGCGGCCGCCTTCGAGGCGGCCCAGCTCGACGAGGGCTATCAGATCGAGCGCTGGGGCGAGGACCCGGAAGCCGTCCGCCGCCGCGCCGCCATCAAGGCCGACCTCGAAGCGGCGGTGCGGTTCCTGGCGCTGCTACGGGACTGATCGGCCCGGCGCCCTATGTGGCCTGCCGGGGAGGGGCCCAGGGAACGAAACCGTCACGACAGGCCGCCCTCCTCCACGACTCGGTCCAGGCAGATGAAGCTGCTGGTCCAGCCCTGGCGGTGCAGGTCGAGGGAATTCTGGCTCGGCAGTTTCTCGTGGGTCAGCGTCAGCTCGGTCTCGGCGCCGGCCTCGGCGAGTTCGATGGTGACCAGCGTCTCGATCCCGGCCAAGTCGCCGTGGTCCCAGACCCAGGTCATCACCAGCCGCTCCGGCGGCGATATCTCGCGGTAGACGCCGGAGAGGCCGTGGGCCTCGCCGTCCGCTTGGTTGAACACCATGCTGTAGGCGCCGCCGGGCCTGAGATCGATTTTGACATTGTCGACGTTCATGCCCTCGGGACCGAATCACTTGGCCAGCGCCGCCGGGTCCGTGAAGGCGCGGAACACCGCCTCGCGCGGCGCCTTGAAGCGGCGGCTCAGCCGCAGTGCCTCGGCGAATTCTTCCACTCTATCGGTCACGTTTGCCTCCGCCATTTTTCTTTCCTCCATTAGGTTGTTTGGCTTGGGTTTCTTCTAAATAGCGCGCGAGCGAATCGAGCCGCGCCTCCCAGAAGCGCCGGTAATGCTCGATCCAGGTGGCGGCCGCTTCGAGCGGCCGGCCGTCGAGCTGGCAGCGGCGCACCCGGCCCTGCTTCTCGCGCTGGACCAGCCCGGCGGTCTCCAGGACACCCAAGTGCTTGGAGACCGCCGGCAGCGACATCTCGAAGGGTTCGGCCAATTCCCCGACCGAGGTCTCGCCCAGCGCCAGGCGCGCCAGGATCGCGCGCCGGGTCGGATCGGCCAGCGCGCCGAAAACCTCGCTCAAGGGGTCGTGTCTATATTTAACCATATGGTTAAGTATCAAAGCCCGACCAACGGGTCAAGGGGGTTCCTGGCGTGGCCGCGCCCTCCGTGCTATCAGCTTCGTGCAGGCTGGATGGCAACGATTCGGGGGCGGGCATGCAGGAAATCCTCCGGCGGCTCGAGGAGAAGCGGGCGGCGGCGCGCGCCGGTGGCGGCGAGAAACGGGTCCAGGCCCAGCACGGCAAGGGCAAGCTGACCGCGCGCGAGCGCCTCGAGGTCCTGCTCGACGAAGGCTCCTTCGAGGAATGGGACATGTTCGTCGAGCACCGCTGCGGCGACTTCGGCATGGCCGACCAGAAGGTCCCGGGCGACGGCGTGGTAACCGGCCACGGCACCATCAACGGCCGGCCGGTGCTGGTGTTCAGCCAGGACTTCACGGTGTTCGGCGGCGCGCTGTCCGAGCCCCATGCCGAGAAGATCTGCAAGGTCATGGACAAGGCCATGCTGATCGGCGCGCCGGTGATCGGCCTCAACGATTCCGGCGGCGCGCGCATCCAGGAGGGCGTGGCCTCGCTGGCCGGCTACGCCGAGGTGTTCCAGCGCAACGTGCTGGCCTCGGGCGTGGTGCCGCAGATCTCGCTGATCATGGGGCCGTGCGCGGGCGGGGCGGTCTACTCGCCGGCCATGACCGATTTCATCTTCATGGTGAAAGACAGCTCTTATATGTTCGTGACCGGCCCCGAGGTGGTCAAGACCGTGACCCACGAGGAGGTCACCCTCGAGGAGCTGGGCGGCGCGGTCACTCATACCACCAAGTCCGGGGTCGCCGACCTGGCCTTCGAGAACGACGTCGAGGCGCTGCTGGAGACCCGCCGCTTTTTCGACTTTCTGCCCGGCTCCAACCTGGAGGCGCCGCCGGTGCGCCCTTGCGAGGACCCGGCCGAGCGCGAAGAGCCCTCGCTCGATAGCCTGGTGCCAGCCGACCCGGCCAAGCCCTACGACATGAAGGAGCTGATCGAGAAGGTGGTCGACGAGGGCGACTTCTTCGAGCTGCAGCCGGCCTATGCCGGCAACATCCTGATCGGGCTGGCGCGCCTGGAGGGGCACACTGTCGGCATCGTCGCCAACCAGCCGATGGTGCTGGCCGGCTGCCTGGACATCGCCTCCTCGGTCAAGGCGGCGCGCTTCGTCAGGTTTTGTGATTGCTTCAACATCCCGATCGTGACCTTCGTCGACGTGCCCGGCTTCCTGCCCGGCACCGCGCAGGAGTACGGCGGCATCATCAAGCACGGCGCCAAGCTGCTGTTCGCCTTCGCCGAGGCCACGGTGCCCAAGGTGACCGTGATCACCCGCAAGGCCTATGGCGGGGCCTACGACGTGATGTCGTCCAAGCACATCCGGGGCGACCTGAACTACGCCTGGCCGACCGCCGAGATCGCGGTCATGGGCCCCAAGGGCGCGGTCGAGATCATCTTCCGCAAGGACCTGGACGACGCCGAGAAGATCGAGAAGCGCGCCGAGGAATACCGCGCCGCCTTCGCCAACCCCTTCGTCGCCGCTTCCCGGGGCTTCATCGACGACGTGATCATGCCCCACGGCACCCGGCGAAGGCTATGCCGCGCGCTCGCGCTCTTGCGCGACAAGCAGCTAGAGAACCCCTGGAAGAAGCACGATAACTTGCCGCTTTAGGGAGAGGAGGGGGGCATGCTGCGGCTTTACGACAACAAGGAGTCGCGCAACGGCTACAAGGTGGTGATGTTGCTGAACCACCTGGGCGTGGCCTTCGAGCGGGTCGAGCTCGACATCTTCAAGGGCGAGTCGCGCACCCCCGAATATCTCGCCAAGAACCCGGCCGGCAAGATTCCGGCGCTGGAGCTGGAGGACGGCACGGTGCTGGCCGAATCCGGCGCTATCCTGTGGTACCTGGCCGAGGGCACGGACTATCTGCCCGGCGACCGCATCGGCCGCGCCCAGGTGCTGCGCTGGATCTGTTTCGAACAGAACGCCCACGAGACCAGCATCGCCGAAGCCCGCTTCATCCTCCACCACCCGGAGCTGAGCCGGGGCCGCGAGGGCGATATCCTGGCCGAGAAGCACAAGCGCGGCAACGCGGCGCTCGCGCTGATGGACCAGCACCTCGCGGACAACCATTTCTTCGCCGCCGGGCGCTACACCATCGCCGATATGGCGCTCTACGGCTACACTCAGGTGGCCGGCGAGGGCGGCTTCGACCTGAGCCAATACCCGGCGGTCGGCGCCTGGCTGGCGCGCGTCGCCGCGCAGCCGGGGTACGTGCCGGCACCCGAAAGCTAAACGGGCTCGTCAAGCTCGGGGCCCCGGGCCATAATCGAGGTTCCACAGGGGCATGACGGGACTCGAAGCCAGGTGTTCGACAAGATTCTGATCGCCAACCGCGGCGAGATCGCCTGCCGCGTGATCCGCGGCGCCCGGCGCATGGGGATCGCGACCGTCGCGGTCTATTCCGAGGCCGACGCGGGCGCGCTGCACGTCGAGCTCGCCGACGAGGCTGTTCTCCTCGGCCCGGCGCCGGCCGCCGAGAGCTATCTGGCGATCGACAAGATCGTCGCCGCCTGCCGGCGGACCGGCGCCCAGGCCGTGCATCCGGGCTACGGCTTCCTGGCCGAGAATCCGGCCTTCGTCGAGGCGCTGGAGGCGGCCGGCGTGGTCTTCATCGGACCCGGCGCGCGCGCGATCCGGGCCATGGGCGACAAGATCGAGTCCAAGCGCCTGGCCGCCGCGGCCGGGGTCAGCGTGGTGCCCGGACACCTGGAGCTGATCGCCGACGCGGACGAGGCGGCGCGCATCTCCGCCGATATCGGCTATCCGGTGATGATCAAGGCCTCGGCCGGGGGCGGCGGCAAGGGCATGCGCATCGCGCGTGACGACGGCGAGGCCCGCGAGGGTTTTGCTTCCGCGCGCAACGAGGCGCGCAGCGCCTTCGGCGACGAGCGCATCTTCATCGAGAAGTTCATCGAGGAGCCGCGCCACATCGAAATCCAGGTGCTGGCCGACGCCCACGGCAAGGTGATCCACCTGGGCGAGCGCGAATGCTCGATCCAGCGGCGCCACCAGAAGGTCATCGAGGAGGCGCCCTCGCCGCTGCTCGACGCCGAGACCCGCGCGCGCATGGGCGCCCAGGCGGTGGCCCTGGCGGCCGCGGTGGACTATCGCTCGGCGGGCACCGTCGAGTTCATCTCGGACAAGAATAAAAACTTCTATTTCCTTGAAATGAATACGAGAATTCAGGTTGAGCACCCGGTGACCGAGAT
>JACZVL010000088.1 GCA_022572685.1 Pseudomonadota bacterium | reverse complement strand
TGCACAAGCGATACCTGCTTCATGTCGCGGGCCACAACCTATCATTGCTGATGCGCCAACTGATCGGCGCCGGCACCCCGAAAGAGGCCGTGGCGGGCGGATATGGCGCCTTGTTCGTGCTTGTTACGCCGGCTGGCGCCGTCCTGGTCGCTCAGATCGTCCTCATCGTCTCTGAGGACGGCGAAACCGCCTTCGCCGCGATATGTTTCGTCGTGGCGTGAACCCCGGTCAATGACGCCTTTTTCAACGGGCTGGTAGGCGTCGCCGATCATCTTGATCTTCTCGACGCCGAGCTCGCGGGCATGCGCGTCGAAGCCGGAGAACAGCGCGTTCAGATAGGACACCAGCTCGGTCGGCGCGAGCGCGGCGGAAATCTCGGTGAAGCCGACCAGGTCGGAGAACAGCACCGAGACGTCGTCGAAGCGGTCGGCGATGATGGTCTCGCCATCGTTCAGGCGGCCGATGATCTGCTTCGGCAGGATGTTGAGCAGCAGCCGTTCGAACTTCTCCTTCTCGTCTTCCAGACGGTCGAGATACCGCCGTTCGCGCTCGTGCCAGCGTTTCTTCTCGATCCCGGCGTTGATGCGCGCCTTGAGCAGCACCGGGTTGAAGGGCTTGGGCAGGTAGTCCTCGGCGCCGGCCTCGATGCAGCGCACCACGCTGTCGACCTCGTCCAGCGCCGAGATCATGATCACCGGAATCCGGTGCAGCCGCGGGTCGGCCTTGATCCTGGCCAGGACCTCGAAGCCGTTCATCTCCGGCATCATCAAATCGAGCAGCACCAGGTCGAAGTCGTCGACCTCCAGGAGGCCGAGCGCCTGGCGCCCGCCCTCGGCGGTGGTGACCCGGTGCCCGTCCCGGGTCAGGCGGCGCGACAGCAGGGTGCGGTTGGCCTCCATGTCGTCGACCACCAGGATGTTGCCGGTCTCGACCTTGCCGGCCTCCGCCTCGCCGACCGGACGGATGCTCTCGACCAGGCCGGCGAACATGGCGGCCGCCTCGGCCGGGCCGCAAGGGTGCGCGCCTTGGTGCTTGGCCGCCGTTCCGGGCCCGCCGCGCGAGAAGTCGACGATGGCGTCGATCTGCGTCAGCAGTTGGCCGGCCTGGTCGAGCAGGATGTCGAAATCCGCCCGCATGCGCGCCGCCCCCAGGTCCTCCAGGTCTTCCAGCAGCATCTCGCCGTAGCCCTTGATGGCGTTGATCGGGGTGCGCAGGTCGTGGCGCAGCTTCTGTTGCGCGGCCGCCTCGTCGGCGCCCTCGAACAGGCTCTCCGCCAGCTCCCTATCGAGCAGCCGGTCGACCATGGCGTGCAGGTCGCGGGCGGCGCTCAGGATTCGCGTCAGGTCGGCGACCGCCTCCTCGGGCCCATTGCGGGCGGCGTCCTGGTGCAGCATCTCGGCGAAGCCGAGGATCGCGCTGACCGGCGCCAGCAGCTCCTGACGCAGGTTGGCGAGGCGCGCCCGCCGCGCCCGCTGGGTCTCGGCGCCCCGGCTCACCGGTTACTTCCCGGCCCGGGCCGGCCCGGCTCGATGTGGCGCCGGCAGCATCTTCTTGAGGCTGGCCAGGATGGTGCCGATTTCGTCGCCGCCCTTCTCGACCAGCATCTCGACCGAGCCCTTGAGCCGCTTGCGGTCGGCGGCGGTCAGCGTCTTGGCGGTCACCACGATGACCGGGATGTCCTGCCACGCCTGGTTCTTGCGCAGCCGCGCCAGGAACTCGAAACCATCCATCTCCGGCATCATCAGATCGAGCAGGATCGCGGCCGGGGCTTGCTCGGCCAGGCGCTCGAGCCCGACCAGGCCGTTCTCGGCCTCCGCGGTGCGCCAGCCCGCCTTGTTCAGCATGCGGCGAATCATTTCGCGGGTGGCGGCATCGTCCTCGACGATCAGCACCGGTCCCGAGCCCTTCGCGGGGCAGTGCTTGCGCAGCACCGACAGCAGGCGCGCGTGTCCGACCGGCTTGGTCAGGTAGTCGGCCGCGCCCAGCGAGTATCCCAGGCTGCGGTCGTCCAGGATCGAGACCATGATCACCGGGATGTCCGAGAGCGCCGCGTCGTCCTTGAGCGCGGCCAGCACCGCCCAGCCGTCCATGCCCGGCATCAGGACGTCGAGGGTGATGGCGTCGGGGCGGAGCTCGCGCGCGCGCTCGAGCCCGTCCGCTCCGGTGCCCGCGGTCGCCACGCGGTACCCGCTCTTTTCCAGGTGGCGGCTCAACAGGTCGCGCACGTTCGGATCGTCATCGATGATCAGCACGGTCTGGGCGCCGGCCGGGCCGGTGATCTCGCGCGGGGTGTCCTCGGCCGCGGGCACCGCGGCGGTCGCGTCCGCGGGCAGCCGCACGGTGAAGGTCGAGCCCTTGCCCGGCGCGCTGGTACAGACGATCTCGCCGTGCAACATGGTGCAGAAGGTCTTGGTGATCGCCAATCCCAGACCGGTGCCGCCGTAGTTGCGGGTGGTCGAGGAATCGGCCTGGGTGAAGGCCTCGAATACCTTCTCGACCTGCTCGGCATTCATGCCGATGCCCTCGTCGACGACCTTGAGGACGATCTCGTCGCGGCCGTTGGCGGCGCTGCGCGCGGCCTCGATGGTGACCTTGCCGCCTTCGGTGAACTTGGAGGCGTTGCTCAGCAGGTTGAGCAGGACCTGACGGATCCGGGTCGCATCGCTGTGCATGACGCCGAGGTCCTTGGCGCAGGTTACCACCAGGGTGTTGCCGTTCTTTTCGATTAGGGGCGCGACGGTGCCGGCGACCTCCTCGACCAGTCCCGCGACCTCGAAGTCCTCGAAGAACAGCTCGATCTTGCCGGCCTCGATCTTGGACAAATCGAGCACGTCGTTGATCAGCGACAACAGATGCCGGCCGGCGGTCTGAATCTTCTTGAGGTCCGGGATGTACATGTCGTGGCCCAGGTCCTCGGCCTCTTCGAGCATCAATTCGGCGTAGCCGATGGTGGCGTTGAGCGGGGTGCGCAGTTCGTGGCTCATGTTGGCCAGGAACTCGGACTTGGCGCGGCTCGCGTCCATGGCCTTGTCGTGGGCCTCGGCCAGCTCGACTTCGCGCAGCTTGAGTTCGGTCACGTCGGCGTAGGTCGCCACGATCCCGCCTTCGCTGGTCTTGCGCTCGTTGATCTGGACCCAGAAACCGGAGCTGCGCTGCTGGGTGTGCGGCGCGCCCGGGTTGCGGTGGCGCTCCAGGCGCGCCGCGATCCAGTCGTCCACGTCCCCGGGCACCTCCCCGCCCGCGTCGTGGATCAGGCCCAACTCGACGGCGTTGCGCAGGATCTCCTCGAAGGTCGTGCCCGGCGTCACCATCTGCTGCATGCCCGGGTAGAGCAGGTTGCGGTAGCGGTCGTTGCAGAGCAGCAGGCGGTCGTCCGCGTCGAACAGTGCGAAGCCCTCGTTGATGCTCTCGATCGCGTCGTCGAGGATGGCGTGCGCCCGGGCCGCGCGCGCCTCGGTCTCGCGCAGCGCGGCCTCGGCGCGCTTGCGCTCGGCGACGCTGCCGACCTGGGTGCCGATGTGGCCCAGAACTTCGAGGGTCTCGGCGGTCGGCCTGGCGGCCTGTTCGGAGAAGAACTCCAAGACCGCGATGACCTCGTCCTTGATCTTGACCGGATAGGCCATGGCGCCCTTGACGCCGATGTCCCCGACCGCCCCCGCGGCCGCCCGCGCGCGGCGAAACGACTTGTCCTTGGTCACGTCCTCGATCCAGATCGGCTTGCCGGATTCGAGCACCCGCCCGGCCAGGCCCTCGCCGGGCTTGAAGCGCGAGCGTTCGGTGACTCGCCGCAAGGCCTTGAAGCGGCGCGGGTCATGGAGGTGCCAGATGGCGCTCGAAACCATCTCGCCGCTGCCGTCCTCGGCCAGCAGGAAGGCGTGCCCGACCGGCCAGCCGGTGTAGGTGCAGACCTCGACCAGGCAGCGCTGCAGGGCTTCGGCCACGGTCTCCGATTCGTTGGCGGCGATGACCACGTTCTGAAGCAGGCGAACCGACGCCGTGCGCTCCTTGACCCGTTCCTCGAGGTGCTCGTTGGCGTCGATCAGTGCCTGCTTGGCCTTCTTCTCGGCCGTGATCTCGCGCCCGTAGACGTTGAGGTACTGCCGGTCGGGGACGGGGGCAACCGTGAGGGCGAAGACCTGGTTGCCGGAGGGGAACTCGGCGATCTTGCGTTTGCGCTTGCGGAACACCCGATTGGCGAGCTCGGCCAGTTCCTTGTAGACCCGGTCCTTGCGGCGCCCGACCAGCAAGCCTTTGACCTTGTGGGCCGCCTCGTTGGCATAGATCACGGCGCCCTGGCTATCGACGCGGAGGATCGGCGCCGTGTTCTCGGACGGGAACTTGGCCAGGTCCTCGACCTGGCGCGCGGCCTCGCGTTCCTCGGTGATGTCGCGGCCGTAGAGGTTGATGTAGGACTCGCCGGTGACCGGCGCGAGCACGAAGGCGTAGGCGCGCCCGCCGGCCTCGAATTCGACGTTCCGGCGCCGGTGCGACTTGGCGGTCTTGGCGGCGGTCACGGCGAGCCGCTTGGCCAGCTGGTCCTTGCCGCGGCCGACCAGAAGGCCGCCGATCTCTTTCGCCGCGGCGTTGGCGTAGAGCACGCGGCCGGCGCCGGTCACGCGCATCACCGGGTTCGGGTTCTCCGAGGGGAAGCGGGCCAGGGCCCGCACCTGCTCGATGATCTGGTCGACGTCGTCGAGGTCTCTGGCGGGTCCGGACATGCGCTGCTCCCTAACCCCCGCGGGCCCGGAGAAAGAGCGGCCGGGCCCGCCGATTCGCCGCCATCATGGCAAAAAACCCGGCCCGGCCCAAGGCCCGCTACGAAAACGTGAAGTCGTTGCTGGGGCGCCTCGGCGATGGCCGGCCGATCATCGCCGCGTTTAAGATGTCTCGAGCCGAGGCGGCCCGTTCGGGCCGGCGAGAAAATCACTGAAGGGCCTTCCGAGCGCGGGCCGATGACCAAGATCATGCGATCGGATGGCTGCACGGGGGACGCAGTCGCCTTGGTTATGGGAAAGTGGTACGATGTCGGCGAATTTGGGGGCACCAGGACACAGCGTTGGCATCGTCCGGGGAACTCGGTATTCCACGACGTTTCTAATGCCCTGTGAGGTGCCGGAGCGGCACGGGGTCCATCGCGGGAGGCACGAAATTGTCAGGCGACGCGCGCAGCATCGACACCACCGCCGCAACGGCCTATGAGGAACGTCTCGTCGCCACGGTCTTCGGACCCTGGGCGGAAAGGGTCGTCGACGTCGCCGCGCCGGCCCCGGGAGAGGCGGTCCTGGACGTGTGCTGCGGTACCGGTGCCGGCGCCCGCCTCGCGGTGCCACGGGTCATGCCCGGTGGCCGGGTGGTCGGCCTGGACAACGATCCCGGGATGGTCGAGGTGGCGCGCCGATTGGCCGCCAGACGGAAAATCGAGGTGGCGTGGCATTGCGAATCCGCGCTCGCGCTTCCGTTCGCCGACGCCACATTCGATTTGTGCCTGTGCCTTCAGGGCCCTCAGTTTCTCTCCGATCCGCTCGCCGGGCTTACCGAAATCCATCGGGTCTTGAGGGCCACCGGCCGGCTCGCCGCCAGCTTCTGGGCGTCCATCGAACACAACAAGGGCCACCACGCCCTGGCCCGGGCACTGGAAAAACAAGACCTCGCCCCGGCACTGCGCCCGTTCTCCCTCGGAGATCCCGGGACGGCCCGGGCGCTGTTTACCCAGGCCGGCTTTCGGACCGTCGCGCTGCGCACCGAGGAACGGGAAGCCAGCTTTCCATCCGTCGCCGCGTTCATCGAGGGCATCGCCGCCGGTGCGCCCGCCACGCGCCACGCCCTGGCGCAACTCGGAGAGGACCGCAAGCAGGATTTTGTCGCCGATGTCGAGAAATTCCTGGAGCCCTTCGCCGGCCCCGACGGACTGCAGCTGCCGACCCGCAGCCACATCGTCGTCGCCGAGCCGTAACGCCGATTGGACCCCCGTACCGGTTCGCGAGCCGCATTGTCGTACCATTCGTCAATAACTTACCGTCATATCCCAAAAATTGAATATAGATCGCGGTGCGCACGGCTCAAACTGCTAGGTATGTCCGCCTGAACTGGTGTATGATTTGAGCAGTGTCATATAATCATACAAAAGGTGTGTCCGGTGATCGGCAAATCCAGGAATGGATTGTCGTCGTCGAAGAGTTCGTGAAAACCAAAAAACACTAGGGAGGTAAAGAATGCGCCGCAATCTAAGAGATCTGTTTATTGGAACGGTCATTGTCGCCGCCGCGACGGTGTTCGCCTTGTCGACCGCCCAGGCCGAGCCCCTGAAGCTCCGGCTGTCGGTCGAAAGCACGCCGGGCGCCGCGACCCAGCATATGCTCGCCTCGTTCCGCGACTATCTGAAGGGTGAGTTGGGCGATCAGGTGGAAATCGAATACTTCGACAGCGGCACCCTCGGCGACGAGATCGTCCACATGGAGCAGGTCCGGACCGGCCAGCTCGACGTGATTCCCATCGGCTCCGACGCCGCGGG
Source organism: Pseudomonadota bacterium (assembly GCA_022572685.1). Taxonomy (GTDB): domain Bacteria; phylum Pseudomonadota; class Alphaproteobacteria; order Kiloniellales; family J153; genus JACZVL01. Next base: position 6,000 of record JACZVL010000088.1, on the reverse strand, counting down.
GCTGGATCCGAAATGGCTGGTGTTCGACATCCCGTTCCTGTTCAAGGACCGCTTGGCGGTGTCCAGGGTCTTTGACGGCGACATCGGCCGGCGGCTGGACGAGTCGTTCCAGAAGACCGTCGGGCTCAAGGTCCTGGGGTTCGGTGAAATCGGCTTTCGCCACATCACCAACAACGTGCGGCCCGTGGTCGTGCCGGCCGACCTGAAGGGCCTGAAGCTGCGCACGCCGGGCAGCCCGGGCCGCGTGCTGGCCTTCGAGATGCTGGGCGCCAATCCCATCACCATGAACATCGGCGAGGTTTATCTGGCGTTGCAGCAGGGCGTGGTCGACGGTCAGGAGAACCCGTTCGGCAACATCAACAAGTGGAAGTGGTACGAGGTACAGAAGTACATCTCCTTGTCCCGCCACGTGTACACGCCGATCACGTTCGTGATGAACCTGAAGAAGTACAACTCGCTGACGTCTGAGCAGCGTGCCGCCGTCGACCGCGCGGCGTTGCGAGCCGAAGGCGCGAGCCGCCAGTACGGCACCGATAACGACGCCAATCTCCTCGGCCAGATCAAGGCGGCCTCCAAGGGCAAGGTGGCGTTCAACGAAATCGATTCGGCCGCCTTCCAGAAGGCGGCGGCGCCGATCGCCAAGGAGATCGCCAAGCTGGTAGGCGACGACGACTTCGTGAACGCGGTGCTTAAAGCCATCCAGTAACCGCCGACCATCGGCCCGGGCAGCGGGGCGCGCTTCCACGCGCTCCGCTGCCCATGCTTTGCCGCCCTGTCGGAGAGGGCGTATCTCGGCCTTCCGCCGGTTGGCCGGCACGATCGGCGGGCGCGGGAATCCGTCCGTCCCAGACGGTGCGGGCCCAGACGGCGCGCGGGCCCAGACGGCGAGCGGGTCCAGACGGCGAGCGGGTCCAGACGGCGCGCGGGCTGACCAGGTTCAAAAACCCGCCGAACGAGTTTCGCTCGACCCGACGCAGTTGGCCGCGCATTCTTGTGACCTAATCATCTGGGCCTCCCTCGAAGTCTGATCCCTCGTAACTCCGGCTTCCTCGGCCTGGGCCAGATGACCAAACTGTTGAAAGCTCACATCCAGTAGATAGGGAACGCCATGAGCACCGATCCAGTTTCTCGTACCGGCCCCGACGGGGCGGGTCCGGACCTCCTGTCGGAACAGATCGCCGCGGCGACGCGGCGCCAGGAACTGGCCGACCCGGACCAGGGATTGCCCGTCCTCGACCGTGCCGTCAACAAGTTCGTCGAAATCATCGGTGGTGCCGTGCTGTGCACCATCGTCGGCACCATATTCGTAAATGCCGTTAGCCGTTACGCGTTCAATTACAGCTTCAACTGGGTCGAGGAGCTGGTGATCTATCTGACGCCCTGGCTGGCGATGACCGGGTTGTTCCTGGCCATCCGCCGGGGGTCGATGATCCGGATCGAATATTTCTACCAGAAGTTCGCCCCCGAGATCAGGCGTCCCATCGCCCTTCTCGGGAACATTGTGAGCGTTGGAATCCTGTTGTTCCTGGGCGCGATATCGTTCAATTACGTCACCCTCTTCGGCGGTGATCTCACCGTCCACATGAGATTTTTCAAGGGGTTCTCCACCGGGGCCTTGATGGTCGGCGGATTCGGCTGCGCCCTCGCCTTCCTGGTCGTTCTGGTCCGCGAAGCGAGGAGGGAAGACCGATGATCGGCGCCGCCGTCTCGATGGTCGTTCTGTGCACCTTGCTGGTGCTCAGGGTGCCGATGATAATTTCCATCTGCAGCGCCGTCATCCTGAACTTCTATTTTTCCGGGGCCTGGGCGCTCACCCTGCCGCAGACCATGATCTCGGGGATGAGCCGTTTCGTCCTCATCGCGCTGCCGCTGTTCGTGCTCGCCGGCGGGTTGATGAACGCGGGCGGCATATCGGCGAGGCTGTTCGAGTTCGCGCGCTCGATCGTGGGGCAGTTTCGCGGTGGCCTCGCCCACGTCAACGTGGTGACCAGCATGTTCTTCGGCGGCATGATCGGGTCTTCGACGGCGGACTTGGCGGGCACCGGCTCCATCGTCATCCCGGCGATGAAGGCCAACAAATATCCGGCCGACTTTGCCGCCGCTTTGACCGCGTCGTCGTCCGGCATCGGCCCGTTGATTCCCCCGAGCTCGCCCATGATCCTGTATTCGGCGGTGACCGGAGTCTCCCTCGGCTCCTTGTTCCTGGCCGGGTTGATTCCGGGCATCCTGCTCGGTCTCAGCCAGATGGCGATCGTCTCCTACCTGGCTTGGCGGCGCGGCTGGAAGCCCTATTCCGCGTTTTCCTTCAAGGTGGTCCTGCGCGCGGCCTGGCGGGCCTTTTTGTCCTTCGGGATGCCGGTGATCATCGTCGGCGGCCTGGTGATGGGGGTGTTCACGCCCACCGAGGCCGGTGCCTTCGCGGTCGTCTACGCGCTCGTTCTTTCCACGGTCGTCTACCGCAGGCTGACCTTCGGGGAACTCTACCGGGTCATCATCAACGCCGTGCAACTGACCGGGGAGCTGCTGATCATCGTCAGCCTGTCGTTCGCGCTCGGGGCCGGGTTGACCAACGCCCACGTGCCCGAGGCGCTGGTCGTGATCATCGACGTCTTCGCCATCGGCGACAGCGAGTATCTGCGAATCCTGGGCATGGTGGTCCTGGCGATCGTCGCCGGCATGGTCCTCGATCCGCTGATCCCGGTGCTGTTGCCGATCATCCTGCCGACCCTGTTGGCATTCGATATCGACTTGATTCATTTCGGTGTGTTGACGGTGATCGCCGTCGTCATCGGCCAGGTCACGCCGCCGATGGCCATCGCCCTCTTCATCTCGGGAAGAATCGCCCAGGTCGACCAGATAGACGTGCTCAAAGCCAACATGCCCTTCCTCTACGGCATCATCGCGTTCCTGTTGATCGCCATCGCCGTCCCCGAGGTCGCGACCTGGCTGCCGTCGTTGATGCGCGATTGAGGGCTGGTGGAAATTCGTCCCGTCCAGGTCACGCCGTTTCAACCCCGACCGACAATTCGAGAAGGTGACTCATGAAAATCCGCGAACGCATCGGCATCGATATCGGGCGCAAGCTGTCCGTCGAGGACGCGGTCAAATGGGCTGTCGATAACGGCGTCACCTACATCGACTGTCAGATCGACATCGCGCCCAATGCCCTGCAATCCTTCGACCAGTCCCGCGCCGCGCCGATCCGCGACGCCTGCGCGGAAGGCGGCGTGCACCTGGGCCTGCATACGCTCTCGGCGGTCAACATCGCCGAGTTCGCGCCCTTCGTCGGCGATGCCGTCGACGCCTATTTGAAGAGCTACGTGGACGCCTCCGTCCGCCTGGGGGCCGAGTGGATCGTCGTCCACGCCGGGTACCACTTCACGTCCGATATCGACGAACGGATGGAAACCGGGCTGGAGCGCCTGAAGCGGATTACCGCCTATGCCGAGGAAAAGGGCGCCAGGCTTCTGCTGGAAAACCTTAATTGGGAGCCGGACCTGGCCGAGGTTCATTACCTGGCGCACACGGTCGAGGAATGCCTGTATTACTTCGACCGCCTCGATTCACCGGCGCTCGGCTGGTCGTTTACGGTCAATCATGCGACCCTGGTGCCGGAGGCAATCTCGGGCTTCCTGGATGCCATGCCGACCGAGCGGCTGGCCGAGGTGCGCCTCGCCGACAACAACGGCGAATACGAGCTTCACATGCATCCGGGCGACGGCATCATAGATTTCACGGATATGTTTCAGCGCGTCGAAGCGACCGGGTATTCCGGTCATTATATGAACGCCTTCGGGTCCCTGGACGACATGCTGCGCGGACGCGAGTATCTGGTCGAGAGGTTCCCCGGCGCCGAACCTTGAGCGGGGTCGTAATCCATTTCAACGCGAGACGCGGCCTTGCCTCGTGGCGGCGGAATCGGGCGGTGTCGACATCGAACTTCGGCCAGTTCCGATGGGTATCGATGTTCATGCTATTGGCGTTACGGCTGGATTCGCGGCCGGGCCCAAGGCCCGCTCGAAGGTGCTTAAGCAATCGGCGTCACGAGGCGATTGTACTTCCCAAGTCCAAGCGCTATCCCGACCGCAACGATTCCGCCGAAAATGACCGTCACCGGTGTGGCGCCGAGACGTTCGAACCACTGCGTGTAAAGGAGAATGGAACCGAAGACAGCGGCAGTGTTCACGACAAACCGGCGGTTGCGCTTCACGCCCCACGCGCCCACGGCTATCAGCGCGAGCGCCCACAGGACCGCAAACATGACGTCGGATATGAAAACGGCGCTTTCCCGCCACGCCTCCAACTGTTGATACGACTCCCGGAACGTGGCGGGGTTCTCATAGATCTGACTATGCACCCAGGATTCGCCAGGATAATCGCCCCAGAGCGACCCGACCCAGAACCCGAAATTCACCAAGATAAGGGACATGCGCGAATAAATGAGCGCCAGTCTTTCGTAGGCTGCCGGAAGCCGCTTGGAGAGAAAAAACGTCCCCCATGCGAGCAGCGCAAAAACGGTGATTGTGATTGTCGCTTCGCGGACAACCAACATGTATGAGGCATGCAAATATCCTGTGCTGCTGCCAAGCACCGATGCGAGCACAAGCGGTGAAATCCCAATCAACAGCCCACTCCTGGCGAGGATGCCGAGGGCCAACACGATGAGCGCCACAAGCGCGAACACCCCAACACTTCCATCCCAGAGAACGATGAGGCCGCCCGAAGCGGTTAGCGCCCCAACCATGAGGTTTGCCGTGCCCAACAACCCCCATTGCTCCGGCCGGTATTGCTTCAACGCCAAACCAGACGCGACCAGAGCCACTCCAAGGACAAGCGCGGTGGCCACGGACGGCTCCAACGCGAGAAAGCCCCCCGCAATCGCGACGACACCGATTGAAAGGAGAATATTGATCCCGAGCGCGCCGGTTTCCCTCGCCGCCAGGTTTTTCAACTTCTCGGCCTGCTCAGGGCTTAGCTCACCGTCTTCGACGAGTTTGGTGATATCGAGAACAATCTTCATGGCAGAGCGACCTCCCCGACCCCCGGTCCCTCATAATACATTAACATTGCAGCCGCTGGCCTTCCAGCGTTGCAGGCGATCCCCGGCGCGACGTGTATCGCCGAGATGCGGGCCGAGGCGCTCGGCGTCGGTTTCCGGGACCATTGTTTTTCCCGCGGAGAGGCGGACTTCGGGGCAGGTGGACGCTCGCCGGGAAAGCCGCGAGCTACGTGTCGGAGGTCACGCCGCGATACTTGCCGCCGTGGAACAGCAGCGGCCGGCCCTCCGGGTCGTGGCGCAGGCGCAGGACCTCGCCGACGAAGATCACGTGGTCGCCGCCGTGGTAGGTGTGGTGGATCTTGCACTCGAAGCTGGCCAGCGCGGCGGTCAGGATCGGGCAGCCGCTGTCCCAGAGCTCGTAGTCGATGCCCGACCACTTGTCCTCCAGCGCGCGCGCGAAGCGGTCGGAGATCTCCTCCTGGCCGGCGCGCAGGATGTTGACCGCGAAGGCCCGGGTCGAGAGGAAGGCGCGCAAGGAGTAGGCGCGCCGGTTGAGGCTGAACAGGATCAGCGGCGGGTCGAGCGAGACCGAGTTGAAGGAGTTCGCCGTGATCCCGATCAGCTCGCCGCGCGGTCCGACCGCGGTGATCACGGTGACCCCGGTCGCGAAGCAGCCGAGCGCCTCCCTGAATTCCCCTGGCTCCACCGACGGTATCCCTATGGCAGTTGCGGACATTATCCCACCTCCCCGGACAGGGTTTGGTAGCGAAGCACCCCGGTCCAGTCAACGGCGCGCGCGCCGCATTGGGGGCGCGGTGGGTGACGACTGTCCGCTTGAACCCGCCCGAGGCCTCCCCTAACCTCGGGGGAGAACCAAAAATGGGGAAAGGGTGGGGCGGCGATGGTGGCTCCGGATTCCGGTTCGGCCTTGGGGTCGCGCGGCGCGCGCCCGCGGCTGATCGAGCCCGGGCTGGCCGGCTTCGCGCCCGGCACCGAGCGCT
>JACZVL010000262.1 GCA_022572685.1 Pseudomonadota bacterium | reverse complement strand
GCCTCGTGGGCGATGCCCAGGGAATCGAGCGTCGTGGCGACGTGGCGCATGGTCGGCCAGTCGGACTGGCTGCCCATGACGATTGCGACCAACGGGGTTTCTTCGGCCATGTAGTGTCTCACCTTTGGGTGTGGTTTCCGTCTCGCGGGGAGGCGGCATTATTGTGGTCCGGCCCGGGCGGCGCAAGCGCCGGCCGCCATTCGTGAACGAACCGTTAACCAATGGCCCGTTAGTTTGGTAATCCCGGGGCGCGAGTTCGGCGTCACGGCGCGTCGAAACCTTGGGGAGGGGATGCCATGCGGGTTCGAGACAAGAGCGGCAGTCCGGCGCCGGCCGGCGCGACGCCCGCGGGCGGCGCCGAAGCCGCCTCGGGGCCGGCGGGCGCGACCGCGCCGGTCCAGCCGACCCAGCCGGCCCGGCCGGTCGACATCGCCACCATCATGGGCGTGCCGGAGGCCGAGCTCACCCCCAGGGTGCGCGCCGCCCTCGACAAGCTGCTGGCCGAGGTCCAAACCCTGCGCGAGGACCTGGAGCGGACGCGCCGCCGGATCGGGTACCTGGAAAAGCTCGCCGACCGCGACCCCCTGGCTCCGGTGCTGAACCGCCGCGCCTTCGTGCGCGAGCTGACCCGCATGATCGCCTTCGCCGAGCGTTACGGCGTGCCGGGCAGCGTGGTGTATCTGGACATCGACGGCATGAAGCGGATCAACGACCGCCACGGCCACGGCGCCGGCGACGCGGCGCTCAAGCACGTCGCCGAGGTGCTGCTGCGCGACGTGCGCTCCTCGGACATCGTCGGGCGCCTGGGCGGCGACGAGTTCGGGATCATCCTGGCCCAGGCCGATGGCCCGGCCGCCGCCACCAAGGCCGCCGTGCTGGCCCAGGCGATCGAAGCCGAACCGATTTCCTGGCAGGACGTGACGCTCAAGCTGGGGGTGTCCTACGGCACCTACACCTTCGACGGCGGCGAAGGCGTCGACGAGGCGCTCTCCGCCGCCGACCGCGCCATGTACGCGCACAAGCAGGCCGGCGCGGACGGCGCCGGCTAGCGGGCGCGCTCCGGGGCCAGGCGGCTCAGGCGATCCAGGCGGCTCAGGCGATCCAGGCGGCTCAGGCGATAATGTCCGGCAGCAGCCGGCTCTCGATCCGGGTGATCTGATCCTTCAACAGAAGCTTGCGCTTCTTCAGGCGCTTGACCTGAATCTGGTCGAAAGGCGCGGTCTCGCCGATCTGGGCGATCACATCGTCAAGGTCCCGGTGCTCGCTTTTCAACTCGACGAGCCGCTGCCGCAGGGACTTGATATTGTCGTCGTTGTCGTGGTCCATGCTTCCCGAAATTTCACACAGCAACGCATGGCGGGCCAGGAAGCGACTCGCAATCCGGTATATTATACCGATTCGGCGGCCTTCGGGGGAGTCCGTTGCCGACGGCCCCGTTGCCGCCTTATCCGGTCTAGGGAGAAAGCGACATGGCGGAGATCCGGCGGATCGGAATCCTGACCAGCGGCGGCGACTGCGCCGGGCTCAACGCGGTGATCCGCGCCGCCGCGTTCCGGGCGATCGAGGGCTATGGCTGGGAGGCGATCGGAATTCGCCAGGGCACCCATGGCCTGCTGGCGCGCCCGGTCGAGGCCGAGGCGCTCGACCTCGCGATGTTTTCCGGCACGCTGATGCGCACTGGCGGGACCATCCTCGGCACCACCAACAAGGGCGATCCCTTCGATTATCCCCTATCCGACGGGAGCCGCGCCGACCGTTCCGAGGAGGTCATCGAGGGCTACCGCCTGCTCGGCCTGGACGCGCTGATCGGCATCGGCGGCGACGGCTCGCTGGCGATCCTGCGGCGCCTGGCCCAGCAGGGCGGACTCAACCTGGTCGGCATCCCGAAAACCATCGACAACGATCTCGCCTTCACCGAGGTTTCGATCGGCTACGCCTCGGCGGTCGAGGTGGCGACCGACGCGCTCGACCACCTGCAGCCGACCGCGGCCAGTCACTCGCGGGTCATGGTGCTCGAGGTCATGGGCCGCGACGCCGGGCACATCGCGCTCGACGCCGGCATCGCCGGCGGCGCCGACGTGATCCTGGTGCCGGAGATTCCCTACCGGATCGAGGCGGTGGCGGCCAAGATCGAGGCGCTCAAGGCCCAGGGCCGCAACTTCGCGCTGGTCGTGGTCGCCGAGGCGGTCCGCACCGAGTCCGGCGAGCCGGTGACCCGGCGCCAGGGCGGCGGCACGGTCACCTACGGCGGCATCGGCGACTATATCGCCAGCCGCATCGCCGAGGCGACCGGCGCCGAGACCCGGATTACCGTGCTCGGCCACCTGCAGCGCGGTGGCATGCCGAGCGCGCGCGACCGCCTGATGGCCTCGATCTTCGGGGTCCATGCGGTCGACCTGATCGCGCGCGGCGCCTTCGACCGCATGGTCGCCTGGAGCGACCGCCGCGCCATCGACGTGCCGCTGGCCGAGGCGGTGGCGACCTCCCACCGGATCGATCCCCAGGGCCCTCTGGCGCACACCGCGCGCGGCCTGGGCATCTGCCTGGGCGAGGCATGATGCCGCCGCCGCGCAACCCGTTCTGGGATTTCTCGCTCGCGGTCTGGGGCCGCGAGGCGGTGGAGCCGGCCTGCCTGGCGCTGCAGGCGCGCCACGGCATCGACGTCAACATCCTGCTGTTCTGCGGCTGGGCCGGGCGGCGCGGGC
>JACZVL010000261.1 GCA_022572685.1 Pseudomonadota bacterium | reverse complement strand
TGACAAGCGTCTGGCAAAGGCGATGAAGAACCTGGGCGCCGAACAGCTGGATATAGTAACCCGGCAATTCGCCAAACTGAATCGCTGGTTGAGTGTTGCCAACACCATGTACAACCCGGAATTTCTGGTCAGTAACTTCTCTAAGGACATTCAAACAGCAGCAATCAAGCTTACGTCCGACGAATTGCAGGACATCAGAAAAAAAGCCATTGGGCTCAAGCCAATCCGGCGATCAATCAGCGCCATGTTCACCGAGCTTAGCGGCCGATCAAACAAAGACACCGAGTATGCCAAGTACGCCCGCGAGTTCAAGCAAGACGGGGCCCATACCGATTACTTTCGCCAGATGTCCATCGAAATGTACGCCAAAAACATGGACAGGATGCTCAGTCTTTACAAAGACGGGATATGGGCTAAGACCAAGCGCGGCGGTAAAGCAATCAAGTCATTGGTTGAAGACGCTAATGGCGCGGTTGAAAACGGGGTTCGTTTGTCCGTTTATATAGAGCTTAGGAAGGCCGGCGCCAGCCGACAAAAAGCGGCAGCGGCAGCCAAGAACTTGACGGTCAACTTCAACCGCAGGGGCGAGTGGGGCGTGACATTCAACGCCTTCTTCGTATTCGGCAACGCCAGCCTGCAGGGCTCTGCGCGCTTCCTGAAGACATCGTTCACCACGCAGCGCGGTCGCAGGATGACAGGCACGATCATCGCCGCTGCCTTCGGGATGGACCTCATCTATTACGACGTCGCCCGCCTCACGGAAGACCAGGAGGATGCGTTGGGCGTGCGTTTCCGGCTGCTGCGCGAGCTGCTGCGCGTGGGCGAGATCGCCGCCGACACGCCGCCGACCCCCGACCAGATCCAGCCCGCCAGCCTGGACTTGCGCCTGGGCGCCAGGGCCCACCGGGTGCGCGCCGGCTTCCTGCCCGGCCCCGGCCGCCGGGTCGCCGAGGCCGCCGCCGAGTTCAGCCTGCACGAGATCGACCTGAGCGCGGGCGCGGTGCTGGAGACCGGCTGCGTCTACATCGTGGAATTGCAGGAGCGCCTGGCGCTGAGTCCGGCGCTGGCCGGCTGGGCCAACCCCAAGTCCTCGATCGGCCGATTGGACGTTTTCGTGCGGCTGATCGTCGACCACGCCACCGAGTTCGACCGCGTGCCGGCCGGCTACAAGGGCCCGCTCTACGCCGAGATCTCGCCCCAGACCTTCCCGGTCCTGGTGCGCCAGGGCTCGCGGCTCAACCAGCTGCGCCTGGGGCGCGGCTCGCCGACGGCGAACGACGCCGCCCTGCGCGCGGTCCACGCCGAGATCGGCCTGGTCGGCGAGGGAACGGCGGTCAAGAAGGCGACGCTCGACCTGACCATCGACCTCAGCGGCGATCCGGCCAGTGGGCCAGGGGAGGGACTGGTCGGGTTCCGCGCCCGGCGCCACACGGCGCTGATCGACGTCGACCGGATCGCGGCCTACGACCCGGCCGAGTTCTGGGACCCGCTGCCGGCCGAGCCGGCGCGGCGCCTGATCCTCGACCCCAACGAGTTCTACATCCTGCGCTCGCGCGAGCCGGTCAAGGTGCCGCCGGACTACGCCGCCGAGATGACCGCCTACGACACCCAGGTCGGCGAGTTCCGCGCCCACTACGCCGGCTTCTTCGACCCCGGCTTCGGCTACGATTCGCACGGGGGGCGGGCGGGCGCGGGCCAGGCCACGGGCGGCTCCGGCGACAACCGGGGCACCCGCGCGGTGCTCGAGGTGCGCTCCCACCAGGTGCCGTTCATCCTCGAACACGGCCAGATCGTCGGCCGCCTGGTCTACGAGCGCATGGCCGGCGCCCCCGACCAGCTCTACGGCGCCGGCATCGGCTCCTCCTACCAGGCCCAGGGCCTCAAGCTGAGTAAGCACTTCAAGCCGTTTACGGGTTAGCCACCCGGCCCGGAGGGTCACCTCCCATGCAACAGTTGCTCTTGGAAAAGCTGGTGGTCGAGGCCCGGCACTGGCGCAACAAGGAACTGCTCAAGGCGGTGATGGCGGTCTTCGCGCTCGCCGGCCTGGCTGACGGCGAGCTGCCGGTGGCCGCGCGCCAGGGCCTGTTCCAGGCCTTCGCGCGGCAACCGTCCTTGCGCGAGTTCGACCTGCACAAGGCGCTCGCGGTGCTGCACGACTACGCCGAGGCGTTTCGCGCGGACCCGGCCGGCGCCACCGCGGTCATGGAGGCCAAGCTGCGGCGCCTGGCCGGCAAGCACAAGCGCGCCCGCACCATCCTCCGCCTGGCCTACCTGATCCTCGCCGCCAAGGGCGAACTCAGCGACGCCGAACGAACCGAGTTCCGCCGCCTCTGCGCCCTGCTGGACGTCGAGCCGGAGCAGGTCTGGGAGGGGTTGGGGGATTAGCCCGGCCATCAGAAAGCATGGCGCGCGAAGGAAACCATATACTGTCCCTAGATACCCCTGATACCCCTAGATACCGCGTGGCCGCCCACGTCCCTAACGAACCCTCAACCAGTTGTGGCGTAGGAAGGAGCACGGCGATGGTCTTGTCGGTGGCTGGCCCGAACCATGGCAAGGTGATCCGAGGGTTGGGTAGCTCGGTCACGCGCGATAGGGGAGGAAGGATCATGACGGAACACGATCAAGCCATGGCCCTGGCCGTGGGCCGCGCGATGGATAAATCGGCGGAGCTGTTGCGGGCCGCCGCCGAGACCGGCGACAGCG
>JACZVL010000087.1 GCA_022572685.1 Pseudomonadota bacterium | reverse complement strand
GCGACCGGCCGTTCCCTGGCCGCCTGGCAGGCAGAGGGCGGGTCGGCGGGCGGGTCGGCGGGCGCGTCGGGCGGCGAACTCGGCAGGCAGTCCGGGGCCGGCCGCTTCCTGCGTCTGGTGCGGCTGCCGCCGCGCGCCGCGCTCTACGCCGCCTGCGACGCCCGCTTTCGCGCCATGATCGAGCGGGGCGCGCTGGCGGAGGTGCGGGCTTTGCGCGACCGCGGCCTCGACCCCCGGCTGCCGGTGATGCGGGCGCTCGGCGTGCGCGAACTCGGCCGGCACCTGGACGGCGCGCTCAGCCTGGATGCGGCGGTCGCCCGGGCCCAACAGGCGACCCGCAACTACGCCAAGCGCCAGATGACCTGGCTGCGCACCCAGGCGCCGCCGGAACCGGTCCGGACGGTGATCCTGGATGAGCAATATTCGAAAAGTATTGACCCTGAAATCTTTGCGAATATTCGTCGGTTTCTGTTGACCCCCTAGTGGCTAACGACTAGGTTACCGCCTCCGTGCGCCGAAAACTGGGGCGTGCGGCCGGTTTATTTCGCCTCCGGAGGCGTTGGGCCCTGCTTCGTCGGGGGCGCGGGACCGGGGACGCAACAATCTGTCTCGCAGGGAGTTTGGATCATGGCGCCGGCGCAGCTGACCGGAGCGGAAATGTTGATCAAAGCCTTGGTGGATCAAGGCGTTGACACCATCTTTGGCTATCCCGGCGGCGCCGTGCTGCCGATCTACGACGCGCTCCACCTGCAGAATTCGCTGCGCCACATCCTGGTCCGCCACGAGCAGGCGGCGGTTCACGCGGCGGAGGGCTACGCGCGTTCGACCGGCAAGGTCGGGGTGGTGCTGGTGACCTCGGGGCCGGGCGCCACCAACGCGGTCACCGGGCTGACCGACGCGCTGATGGATTCCGTGCCGGTGGTCTGCCTGACCGGCCAGGTGCCGACCCACCTGATCGGCAACGACGCCTTTCAGGAGGCGGACACGACCGGCATCACCCGGCCCTGCACCAAGCACAACTACCTGATCAAGTCGGTCGACGACCTGGCGCGGATCGTTCACGAGGCCTTCTACGTGGCGCGCAGCGGCCGGCCCGGCCCGGTGGTGGTCGACCTGCCCAAGGACGTGCTCCAGGCCAAGAGCCGGGCCTACGTGGCGCCCACGGCGGTCAAGCACCGCAGCTACCGGCCCCGGCTCAAGCCCGACCGCGAGGCCATCGAGACCGCGGTCGACATGATCGCCAAGGCCAAGCGGCCGGTGATCTACGCCGGCGGCGGGGTGATCAATTCCGGCGATCGGGCGAGCGCGCTGCTGAGGCGGCTGGTGCGCGGGCTCGGCGCGCCCTGCACCACCACGCTGATGGGCCTGGGAGGGTTTCCGGCCAGCGACCCGCTGTCGCTCGGCATGCTGGGCATGCACGGCACCTACGAGGCCAACCTGGCGATGTACAACAGCGATCTCATGATCGCCGTGGGCGCCCGTTTCGACGACCGGGTGACCGGCCGGCTCGACGAGTTCGCGCCGACCGCGCGCAAGATCCATATCGACATCGACCCGAGCTCGATCAACAAAAACGTGATCGTCGACCTGCCGCTCATCGGCGACGTCGGGCGCGTGCTCGACGCCCTGATCAAGGCCTGGAACGCGCGCGGCGCCAAGCTGAGCCAGAGGGCGCTCAAGGCCTGGCACAAGCAGATCGACGTGTGGCGCGGCCGCGACTGCCTGCGCTACGAACAGGGCGACAAGGTGATCAAGCCGCAGTACGCGATCCAGCGGCTCTACGAGCTGACCAAGGACCGCGACACCTACATCACCACCGAGGTCGGCCAGCATCAGATGTGGGCGGCGCAGTTCTACAAGTTCGAGAAGCCGCGCCGCTTCATGACCTCCGGCGGGCTGGGGACCATGGGCTACGGCTTTCCGGCCGCGGTCGGGGTCCAGATCGCCCACCCCAAGTCCCTGGTCATCGATATCGCCGGCGAGGCCTCGATCCTGATGAACATCCAGGAGCTTTCGACCGTCGCCCAGTACGGCCTGCCGGTGAAGATCTTCATCATCAACAACCATTACATGGGCATGGTCCGCCAGTGGCAGGAGCTGATGCACGGCGGCCGCTATTCGCACAGCTACACGGCCGCGCTGCCCGACTTCGTGAAACTCGCGGACGCCTTCGGCGCGGTCGGCATGCAGGTCAGCCGCCCGGACCAGCTCGACGACAAGATCCTGGAGATGATCGAGACCCCCCGGCCGGTGATCTTGGACTGCCTGGTCGACCAGAAGGAGAACTGCTTCCCCATGATTCCGTCGGGCGCGGCGCACTACGAGATGCTGCTCGGCCCGGCGGACAAGGCGACCAAGCGGGCCTCCGAGGAAGGCATGGTGCTCGTCTGAGCACGGCGGGCCGAGGGCGCGGCGACCGCCGCGGCGCCGTCGGAACCAGCGAACCCGAACCACGACAACTCCGGAAACCGGCCCATGGCGCCCAAGGAACAACCGATCGAAAAGCGCACCATCGCGGTGCTGGTGGACAACGAGCCCGGCGTGCTCGCCCGGGTCATCGGCCTGTTCTCGGGCCGCGGCTACAACATCGAGAGCCTGACCGTCTCCGAGGTCGATCCCGAGTCGCAGTTGTCGCGGATCACGGTGATCACCTCGGGCACGGCCCAGATCCTCGAGCAGATCAAGGCCCAGCTCGGCCGGCTGGTGCCGGTGCGCCGGGTCAGCGACCTGTCCATGGAGGGTCCCCACGTCGAGCGCGAGCTGGCGCTGGTCAAGGTCACCGGCCGCGGCAACAAACGGGTTGAATCCCTGCGTATCGCGGATATCTTCCGCGCCAGCGTGGTCGACTCCGGCCACGAACACTTCGTGTTCGAGATGACCGGCAAGAGCGAGAAACTGGACGTATTCATCGACCTGATGAGGCCGCTCGGACTGGTCGACGTGAGCCGCACCGGCGTGGTCGCGATCGCCCGCGGACCCAAGGGACTTTAGGCGGCGCGCCGAATCGAATTCGCCGAATCGAATTCAAGGAAAAGAACAGCTTACCGGGAGTATAGCGAGATGCGTGTCTACTATGACCGTGACGCCGATGTGAATCTGATCAAGGGCAAGAAGGTGGCCGTGCTCGGCTACGGCAGCCAGGGCCACGCCCACGCCAACAACCTGAAAGACAGCGGCGTCGCCGAGGTCCGCGTCGCCCTGCGCCCGGGCTCGGCCAGCGCCGCCAAGGCCCAAGATGCCGGCCTCGAGGTGATGGAGCCGCCCGAGGCCGCCAAATGGGCCGACGTGGTCATGGTGCTGGTGCCCGACGAGCTCCAGGCCGACCTCTACCGCGACCACCTGGCGCCCCACATGCGCGAGGGCGCCGCGCTGGCCTTCGCCCACGGCTTCAACATCCACTTCAACCTGATCGAGCCGCGCGCCGATCTCGACGTGTTCATGATCGCGCCCAAGGGCCCGGGCCACCTGGTGCGCTCCGAGTACCTGGACGGCAACGGGGTGCCCTGCCTGCTGGCGGTGCAACAGGACGCCAGCGGCAACGCCACCGAGATCGGGCTGTCCTACGCCTCGGCCATCGGCGGCGGGCGCGCCGGGGTCATCGAGACCACCTTCAAGGAGGAGTGCGAGACCGATTTGTTCGGCGAGCAGGTGATCCTGTGCGGCGGGCTGACTTCGCTGATCGCGGCCAGCTTCGAAACCCTGGTCGAGGCCGGCTACGCGCCCGAGATGGCCTATTTCGAGTGTGTCCACGAGGTCAAGTTGATCGTCGACCTGATCTACGAGGGCGGCCTCGCCAACATGCGCTATTCGGTCTCCAACACCGCCGAATACGGCGACTACGTCTCGGGCCCGCGGATCATCACCGACGAGACCCGGGCCGAGATGAAGCGCATCCTGGCCGACATCCAGTCCGGCCGCTTCGCCAGCAAATGGGTCGCCGAGTGCAAAGCCGGCCAGCCCAGCTTCAAGGCCATGCGCCGGCAGTGGGCCGCGCACCCGATCGAGGAAGTGGGCGCCAAGCTGCGCGCCATGATGCCCTGGCTGGCCGAAGGCAAGCTGGTGGATAAGACCAAGAACTAGTACACCAATCGCCGAGCCACAACGGCGCCCGGCGCGGCGGCAACTCCGCCCGGGCGTATTTCGTTCCGGCATTCGCGCCCTCGCCTAACCCCCGCAACTAGGCTTCCTCCTTGATCCAGTCGACGGCGCCCGGAGGGCGCCGGGCGGGCGGCAGAAACTCCTGTTCCTCCTTGTTCGTGTGCTCCCGGCAGGCATCAAGAATCCGGCGGGCGCCGCCATCGCTCGCCGATGGAGTAGCCGGGTCAAACCTGGCCAAAGCGCCCGTCTCGCCATCACCGGGCGAGATACGGGTGCCAAGTGTATTTCAGCGCTATATCGGGGTTTAAGAAACCACATAAACGTTTGAAAACGTATGAAAACGCACACAAAATAAACTTGATATCCAATTCCTGTAACCTTAGTGTCCGGCCCGAAATAAGCGATTGATTTAGAACAGGAAATCCCGTTCCAACAGCACCGCTATATCACTCCCGCGAAAGCGGGAGTCCATGGAGCCGCCTGGACTCCCGCGTTCGCGGGAGTGACATGGTGCTGTTGTTGACACGGGATTTCCCGTTACAAAACAAGCGCCTATTTCGGGCCGGACACTAAGGAGCTATACAAAAGCCGCCATTTGATTGAGAATTTCTTTGCCAAACTCAAACAATACCGTGCTATTGCAACAAGATATGACAAACGAGCCGTTTCATTCCTCGGCGCAATACACCTCGCCGCCGCAGTCATATGGCTCAATTGATGACAGGCCCTAGGCGTCCGGTTCCGGGCGGGCCGGGAGGACGCGCCATGAGAATTGCGGTCATCGGGGCCGGGGGGGTCGGCGGCTACTTCGGCGCGCGCCTGGCCGCGGCCGGTCACGAGGTCGCCTTCGTCGCCCGCGGCGCCCACAAGGACGCCATCAAGGCCAACGGCCTGACGGTCCACTCGCCGCTCGGCGATCTCCATCTGCCGGCGCCGGAGGTGGTCGACGATCCGGCCGCCGTGGGCCTTCGCGACGCCGTGCTGTTCTGCGTGAAGCTCTGGGACGTGGCCGGCGCCGCCGAGATCGCGCGGCCGATGCTCGCGGCCGAGGGCTGCCTGGTGCCGATCCAGAACGGGGTCAGCGTGACCGATACGCTGTCCGGCCTGCTCGGCGCCGAGCGCGTGCTGGGCGCGACCGCCCAAATCTCGGCCTCGATCGAGGCGCCGGGCGTGATCCGCCACCACGGCGATTTCGCGCAGCTGATCTTTGGGGAGTTAGGGGCCGAGTGGGGGGCGGGCGGGGGGCGGGAGCTCGGCGCGGGTGGAACGCCTGGAGGCCGCCTGCCAGGCCGCCGGCATCGAGGCCCGGGGCTCGTCCGACATCGAGGCCGAGATCTGGAAGAAGTTCATCTTCCTCGCGCCGATGGCCGGGGCGACCGCGTTCTACCGGGCGCCGATCGGCGCGATCCGGGACCAACCGGAGCGCTGGGCGCGCCTCGAGGCCATGGTCCGCGAGACCGCGGCGGTCGGCCGCGCCAAGGGGGTCGCGCTGGCGGAGGATGCCGAGCAAGGCCCGCTCGGATTCTTGCGCAAGCTGCCGGCGGCGATGAAGTCCTCGATGCAGCTCGACCTGGAGCGCGGCCGCCGGCTCGAGCTCGAGTGGCTCAACGGCGAGGTGGTGCGGCTGGGCCGGGAACTCGGCGTTCCGACACCGGAGACCGCCGCCGTGTTCGAGGCGCTCGAGCCCTTCGCGATGGGCGCGGAATAACTCGAAAAGTCGGTTAGGCCTTCTCGACCTCGAGCGCGAGCTCCAGGCCGACCACCCGGACCGGGGCGCCGGTATCGAGGCCGGCGGCGCCGGCGCGGCGCAGCTCGGCGACCCGGACCGTCTCGGCGATGCCGACGACCTTGACCTCGGCGCCCGCCGGCAGATCGCTGCCCCGGATCGACCAGGATCGGCCCTCGATCTCGATCCGTCCCGTGCCCGCGACGATGGCCTGGGTCAGGGTGAATATCTGATCGAGGTATCGCTCCGCGCGGCGGTGGCCGCGCTCGGCCCACCAATTCAGGCCATAGGCGCCCGGCACCGAGGCGAGGACCGCCAGTCCCAACTGCTGGAAGCCGGTCAGATCGGGCACGGCAAGGAGCGCCAGGCCGACGATGCCGGCGGTCAGGGCCAGCGCCAGGACGCCGCGGCCCAGGGTGTAGATCATGCCGAAGGGCATCAGGGCGCGGACGCCCAGGATCGCCGCCGAGAGGCCGAGCCAGTGCCAATGAGTCAGGCCGTCGAAGAATTCGATCATGGCTTCCGCTCCCGAAATCCGGGCGGATTCAACCATGGGGTGGGTAAAGAAATTCCCTATGCCGGACCCTTGCGGTCCGTGGCGCTCACCCTGCCGCCCGCCCTGGCAGGGGTTGTGGGCCCGGCCACCGAGAGCTTGGGGATCAGGGCGCTCAGGGCCGGCCCGGCCGCGGTCCACAGGGTGGTTTCGTTGACCAGGTACCAGGGCACGAAGTTGTCGTAGCGGGCGTGGGAGGCGATGGTGTCGGTCTGGTTGTTGAGGATCAGGATGTCGCTTTCGGTATAGACCGCGAGCACCGCGTGGCCGATCCGCCGCAGATTGTCGTAGACCACCACGATGCGCAAGTTCCGGTTGGCGAAACCGAGCTCCCTGAGCGCGAAGAACTTGGCGATGGCGTAGTCCTCGCAGTCGCCCGAATTGGCCATGAACTGGTCCGGCGCCGCCCAATACTCCGAGGCCTGGTAGGTCTCGCGGTCGGACTTGTAGGGCCAGCGGTTGAAGAAGCGGTTGACGGCGCGGAGCTGCCCGTGGCGGTCGAGGGCGGCGGCCGCCCGGCGGGCCTGAAGCCAGGTGTCCATCCAGGGCGCGGTGCACTCCGCCGGGTCCGCCGCGCAGGCCGCAAGCGCCGCCGAGAGTTCGGGCAGGCGGTCGACGACGCGGTTCCACTGGGAAGCCGTCTTCAGGCCGCGGCTTTCCAGGGGGCCCGAGCCGAAAATGCCCCGGGCCGGCGCCGTGGGCGTCCCGGGCGTCCCGGGCGCCGTTGCGGCCGCGGCCTCCCACTCGGCCCATGCGGAACCCTGGGGGAGCGTGGCGAGAACCACGATCGCCATCGCGGCGAGGACGGTGAGGATCTGCTTCCGGAAAAGAATCGTCGCGCTCCCGCATCGGCGCCGCAGAGACGGCGTGTTGTTGGAAGCGCTAGATATGACGACTCAGGATTAACCAGCCCTGACTCGCACGATGTCAATTTTGTGATCTTTTGTAACGGCGCGCGGACGCTAGCCGCCCCGCCTCTTGATCTTGGCCCAGGAGTCGCGCAGCGCCACGGTGCGGTTGAACACCAAGTGGCTGGGCGTGGAATCCGGGTCGGGGGCGAAATAGCCCTGGCGCTCGAACTGCAGCGGGACGCCCGGCGCGGCCTCGGCCAGGCTCGGCTCGAGGCGGCAGTTCACGAGCACGGTGAGCGATTCCGGATTGAGGTCGTCGAGCACATCGCCGTCCGCGCCGGGCACCGGCTTGGTGAACAGGTGGTCGTAGAGCCGCACCTCGGCCGGCACCGCGTGTTGCGCCGAGACCCAGTGGAGGGTGCCCTTGACCCTGCGTCCGTCGGGCGCGTCGCCGCCGCGGGTCTCGGGGTCGTAGGTGCAGCGCAGCTCCACGATCTTGCCGTTCGCGTCCTTGACCGCCTCCCGGCAGGTGATGAAGTAGGCGTAGCGCAGGCGCACCTCGCGGCCCGGCGCGAGGCGGAAGAACTTCTTCGGCGGCTCTTCCATGAAGTCGGCGGCCTCGATGTAGAGCTCGCGCGTGAACGGCACCTCGCGGCTGCCGGCGGCCGCGTCCTCCGGGTTGTTGATCGCCCGAAGCGTCTCGCCCTCGCCCTCGGGATAGTTCTCGATCACCACCTTGAGCGGGTCGAGCACCGCCATGCGCCGTTCGGCGGTCTTGTTCAGCAGCTCGCGCGCGCAGTGCTCCAGGAGCGCCACCTCGACCAGGTTGTCGGCCTTGGCGATGCCGATGCGCCGGCAGAAGTCGCGGATCGCCGCCGGCGGGAAGCCGCGCCGCCGGAGCCCGCGGAGGGTCGGCATGCGCGGGTCGTCCCAGCCGCTCACGTGGCCGCCCTCGACCAGCTGGATCAGGCGCCGCTTGGACAGCACGGTATAGGCCAGGTTGAGGCGGGCGAACTCGGTCTGGCGCGGCACCGCGGGCACCGGCAGGTTCTCGATCAGCCAGTCGTAGAGCGGGCGGTGATCCGCGAACTCCAGCGTGCACAGCGAATGGGTCACGCCCTCGATGGCGTCCGACTGGCCGTGGGCGAAGTCGTAGGTCGGATAGATGCGCCAGGCATCCCCGGTGCGCGGGTGGTGAACGTGCAGGATGCGGTAGATCACCGGATCGCGCAGGTTCATATTCCCCGAGGCCATGTCGATCTTGGCGCGCAGCACCCGGGCGCCGTCGGGGAATTCCCCGGCGCGCATGCGGCGGAACAGCTCCAGGCTCTCCTCGGGCTCGCGTTCGCGGTAGGGGCTGTCGCGGCCCGGCTCGGTCAGGGTGCCGCGGTGGGCGCGGATCTCCTCGGGCGAGAGGTCGTCGACGTAGGCCCGGCCGGCGCCGATCAGGTGCTCGGCCCAGGCGTAGAGCGTCTCGAAGTGGTCGGAGGCGTGATAGAGGTACTGGCCCCAGTCGAAGCCCATCCAGCGCACGTCCTCCTGGATCGCCTGGATGTACTCGTGCTCTTCCTTGACCGGGTTGGTGTCGTCGAAGCGCAGGTGGCAGCGGCCGCCGAACTCCCGGGCGATGCCGAAGTTCAGGCACATCGACTTGGCGTGGCCGAGGTGCAGATAGCCGTTGGGCTCGGGCGGGAAGCGGGTGACCACGGTCTCGGCATCGCCGGCGGCCAGGTCCGCGCGGACGATGTCGCGGATGAAATCCCGCGCGCCTTCCTGGGTCGCGGTGTCGGCGTCGCTCATGGGGTCGTGCTCCGGGTTCGGGCCGTGGTGCGCTACAAAGGAGCGTCCCTGTGTGTGCCAAATATTCGACCCCGGGCCAAGCCCCGTGGTTGGAGGCCCGAATTCCCAATCGAGCGGCACGGAAGTCGTCGGCGCCGCGACGGCCCGGATCCCTGGGCGGCGATCCAAGCGTACGCACTTGATGGATCGTTAAACCCGCCATGGTAAAAAATCGGTCCTCCCGAGCCCGAGAAACAACTGATTCCGATCGGTCACGCCATGTCTTCGATCAAGCTCATGCTGCGCTTGGCGGCGCTGCTTTTCATCGCCGAAGCCGCGATCATGTTCGGCGGCGCGTTGCTTATGGACCAGAGCCTCGCGGATTGGGGCCGAACCCTCGCGGTCGCTCTGTTTGACGCCGTCTTGCTCGTGCTGATCGCCGGTTTCGCGATTCATCACTGGGCGCTGAAGCCGTTCCTGGCGGACAGGAACGCCGCCCAACGCGCCTTGCGTGAAAGCGAGGCGCTGTTTCGGCAACTGAGCGAGAACATTCCCCAGGTTTTCTGGATGACCGATCTGGAGAAGAATGAAGTCCTTTATGTCAGTCCCGCCTATGAGCAGGTCTGGGGACGCAGTTGCGAAAGCCTTTATGACAACCCCATGTCCTTCGTGGACGCCATCCACCCGGACGACCGCGCCGAGGTGATTGACGACATCGGAAGGCAGGCGCAGGGCGCCTACGATGCGGAGTACCGCGTGGTTCGCCCCGACGGGTCGGTCCGGCTGATCCGGGACCGGGCTTTCCCGGTGCGCGACGCCGACGGCAAGGTCTACCGCATCGCCGGTATTGCCGAGGACGTGACCGAGAAGAAACGATCCGAGGAGGCGCTTCGCGACAGCGAGGAGCGAATTCGCGGCATTATCGAGAACTCGCCCGATTCGATCGTCCTCAAGGATCGGATGGGCCGTTTTCAGCTCGCCAACCGGAATTTCCTCGCCCGCTACGGCCTGACCGAAGCTCAAGTGCTGGGCAAGACCGCCTACGATTTCCATCCCAAAGAGATCGCCGACCTCCATGCGGTCCAGGATCGACAAGTGGTGGAATCGGGCAGCGTCATAAGGGACAACATCACCGTTTCCTTCGCGGATGGGCGCGAGCACGATTTGGTCGTTACCAGGTTCCCGATCATCGACAACCAGGGCCGCGTCTTGGGCATCGGCAGCATCAGCGCCGATGTGACCGAGCAGAAAAAGGCGCAGCAGGCGCTACACGAGGCTCAGAAGATGGACGCGGTGGGGCAGTTGACCGGAGGCGTGGCGCACGACTTCAACAACATGCTTGCCGTGATCCTCGGCAACGCGGAGCGGCTCCAGCGGCGCCCCGAATCCAGCGACAAGTCCATCCAGGCGATCATACAGGCAGCCACCCGCGGCGTCGAGCTGACCCAACGGCTGTTGGCTTTTTCACGGCGCCAGCCGCTGCAAAGTCGGCCCGTCGACCTGAACCAGCTGGTCGAGGGCATGACCGCGCTTCTGAGCCGGACACTGGGCGAGACGATCAAGGTCGAGACCAGCCTGGACGCGGACCTCTGGCCGACGGTGGCCGATTCGGGGCAGGTCGAAAGCGCGCTGCTGAACCTGGCGCTCAACGCCCGCGACGCCATGCCGGGGGGTGGCAGCCTGCGGATCATGACGGCCAATGTGGTCGTGGATGCGGAACAAGAACCCGGCCGGACGAAGATGGAGCCCGGCGACTATGTCGTGCTCGGCATCGCGGACAGCGGAACCGGGATCCCGCCGGAGGTCCTGGAGCACGTCTTCGAGCCCTTCTTCACCACCAAGGACGTGGGCGAGGGCAGCGGCCTCGGGCTCTCCATGGTCTATGGCTTCGCCAAGCAGTCGGGCGGCGGGGTTGGAATCGAAAGCCGGCGGGGCGAGGGAACCACCGTGGAGTTCTACCTGCCGCGTGGCAAGCAGGCCGTCGATCGGGGCGTGCGATCGAAGCCGCCGTCGAGCCCGCCCCGGGGGCGCGGCGAGACCGTTCTGGTGGTCGAGGACGATCACGCGGTGCGCGCGGTCGCCGAGGCGATGTTGGGTGACCTCGGGTACCGCGCGATCGTCGCCGAGGATGCCAGGACCGGCCTCCAAATCCTGAAGCGATCTCGGAAGGTGGCGCTCTTGCTCTCCGATGTCGACCTTCCCGGTGGCGTCAGCGGGCCGGATATGGTCGAACGGGCCCGGGAGGCGCACCCCGACCTCAAGGTTCTGTTCATGTCGGGTCACGCGCGCGGCGCCATGGTGCAGGGCCGCGAGCTGGGAATCGATGGCCATCTCTTGACGAAACCCTTCCGCGAGATCGAATTGGCCCGCAAGGTGCGCAGCATTCTCGATGACGGGGCCTGACCGGGGCCCGCTTCCCCGGGTTCCGTTCGCGCGCGACAGCGCCGCAACCGCCCTTCGCAACCTTCCAGATTAGCTGCTATCCTCGCGCCTCGATGGGGACACGCGCGCGGCGGGGCAGGCATGGCATTTTCGGATTACGGCGACTACGACGCGCTCGGCCTGGCCGAGCTGGTGCGCGCCGGCCAGGTTTCGGCCGAGGAGTTGCTCGAGGAGGCGCTGGCCCGCGTCGAGGCCAGCAACCCGAAACTCCACGCGGTCACGGTCCACGCCGAGGCGCTGGCGCGCCAGGCGATCGCCGCCGGCCTGCCCGAGGGTCCCTTTACCGGCGTGCCCATGCTGCTCAAGGACCTGGGCCAGTTCTGCGTGGGCCTGCCGCTGACCAACGGCAGCCGGTTTTGCTCCGAACAGGCGCCGGGCTACGACGGCAACCTGGCCGAGCGCTACAAGCGCGCCGGCCTGGTCATCCACGGCCGCACCGCCGCGCCCGAGTTCGGCCTGACCACCACGACCGAATCCCGGCGCCACGGCGCGGCCCGCAACCCCTGGGACCTGGAGTACAGCACCGGCGGCTCCAGCGGCGGTGGTGGCGGCCGGGGTGATCCCCGCCGCCCACGCCTCCGACGGCGGCGGCTCGATCCGCATTCCCGCCTCCTGCTGCGGGCTCTTCGGGCTCAAGCCGACCCGCGGCCGGGTCGGCTCCGGCCCCGACGCGGGCGAGGGCTGGAACGGCCTGGCGACCGCGCACGCGGTCACCCGCAGCGTGCGCGACAGCGCCGCCCTGCTCGACATCGCGTCGGGGCCGGCGCCCGGCGATCCCTATTGGGCCGAGCCGCCGGCGCGGCCCTTCCTCGAGGAGGTCGGCGCCGATCCGGGCCGCTTGCGGGTGGCGCTGTGTCTGGAAACTTTCAACGGCACGCCGGTCGATCCGGCCTGCGCGGCCAGCGCGCGCGCGGCAGCCAAGCTGTGCGAAGGCCTGGGCCACCAGGTCGAGGAGGCCGGCCCCGAGATCGACCGTCCGGCGGTGCGGGAGGCGACCTTCGACATCATCTCGGTGCAGACCGCGCTCATGCTCGACGTGCTGGGCGGCGAGCTGGGGCGGGCCTGCGCGCCGGACGACGTGGAGCGGGCGACCTGGCGCATGGCCGAGACCGGCCGCGAAATCCCCGGCGTCCGCTTCCAGGCCGCCATCAACACCCTGCACGGGGCCGGCCGCC
>JACZVL010000086.1 GCA_022572685.1 Pseudomonadota bacterium | reverse complement strand
CTGGAGAGCTTCGAGCGGGCGCTCGGCGAGCGCCTGATCGCGGCCGGCAAGCTGGAGCGCGGCGGGCTCGAACGCGCGCGCAAGCTGCGCACGGCAGGCGGCGAGCGCCTGGCCGGGCTGCTCGCCAAGCTCGGCCTGGTCGCCGAGCGCGACCTGGCCGAGGCGATCGCCGCCGAGCTCGACCTGCCGCTGATCGGGGCGCGCGAATTCCCCGAGGCCCCGCTCTACGCCGAGCGCCTGAGCCCGCGCTTCCTGCGCGAGGCCCAGGTGCTGCCGATCGCCGAGGAGGCCGGCGGCCTGGTGGTCGCCATGGCCGATCCGCTCGACGACTATGCCGCCGACGCCCTGCGCCTGATCTCGGGCCAGAAGCTGCTGCCGCGGGTCGCGGTGCCGGGCGAGCTCGAGGCCGCGATCGACCGGCTCTACGGCCGCGCCGGCGCGCTCGGCCAGCTGGTCGAGGCGGCGGAGGACGGCGACGAGGGCCTGGAGCTCGACGTCGAGCGGCTCAAGGACCTGGCCAGCGAGGCGCCGGTCATCCGTCTGGTCAACCAGATGATCGCCCGCGCGGTCGAGCAGCGCGCCTCGGACATCCATATCGAGGCCTTCGAGGCCAGCTTACGCGTCCGCTACCGCATCGACGGCGTGCTGCGCGATGTCGAGGCGCCGCCCAACCGCTTCCGCGCCGCCATCGTCAGCCGGGTCAAGATCATGGCGAAATTGAACATCGCCGAGCGCCGCCTGCCCCAGGACGGGCGCATCAAGCTGGCGATCCGCGGCACCCCGATCGACCTGCGGGTCTCCACCATCCCGACCATGCACGGCGAGGGCGTGGTCCTGCGGGTGCTCGACCGCACCGGGGTCCAGCTCGACTTCGAGACCCTCGGGCTGGTGGGCACGGGCCTGGACACCTTCCTGGGCATCCTGGAGCGGCCCCACGGCATCGTGCTGGTCACCGGGCCGACCGGCAGCGGCAAGACCACCACGCTCTACACCTCGCTGGTGCGCCTCAACAGCCCGGACAAGAAGATCCTGACGGTCGAGGACCCGATCGAGTACCAGCTCGACGGCATCAACCAGATTCAGGTCAAGCCGGGCATCGGGCTCAGTTTCGCCAACGTGCTGCGCTCGATCCTGCGCCAGGACCCGGACATCGTCATGATCGGCGAGATCCGCGACGTCGAGACCGCCCAGATCGCGATCCAGGCGGCGCTGACCGGCCACCTGGTGCTCTCGACGCTGCACACCAACGACGCCGCCGGCACCATCACGCGGCTGCTCGACATGGGGGTCGAGGACTACCTGCTGACCTCGACGCTCAACGGCGTGACCGCCCAGCGCCTGGTGCGCCGGCTGTGCCCGCACTGCCGCACGCAAGCACCCGCGATGCCCGAGCTGGTGGCGCAGCTCGGCCTCGAGCGCTACAGCGGCCAGAGCCGGGAAATCCAGCTCTACCACCCCAAGGGCTGCGAGCAGTGCAACGAGACCGGCTACTTCGGGCGCAACAGCCTGACCGAGGTCCTGGTGGTCACCGACGAGATCCGGCGCCTGATCCTCAGGCGCGCCGAGGCCCAGGAGTTGCACCGCGCCGCGGTGAAGGAAGGCATGCGCACCATGTACGACGACGGCATGGCCAAGGCGCTCGACGGCCTGACCACGGTCGAGGAGGTCCTGCGCGTCACCCGCGACGCCTGATACCCCCGCGACGCCTGATACCCCCGGACGCCTGATACCTGAAGTCTGATACCAGGGACCCTTTGGCAGATGCCCCGCTTCCTCTACAAGGCAGTCAGTGCCGACGGCGAGATCATCGAAGGCGAGTTCGACGCCGCCGACCGCCAGGCCGTGATCGACCGCCTGCACGCCCAGGGCCACACGCCGATCCGGGCCGAGGCGCGCACCCAGGCCGGCGGTGGCCGCCGCGCCCTGCCGCGGCTGTTCCAGGCGCGCCGGGTCACGCGCAAGGATCTGATGCTGCTGACCCAGGAATTGGCGACCCTGCTCGGCGCCGGGCTGCCGCTGGACCGCGGCCTCGGCCTGATCCTCGAACTCGCCGAGCCCGGGCCGGTGCGGGAGCTGGTCGAGAGCCTTCGCGAAAAGGTCCAGGGCGGCGCCACCCTGGCCGACGCCATGCAGAGCTTTGGCGACGTGTTTCCGAATTTCTACATCGGCATGGTGCGCGCGGGCGAGGCCGGCGGCACCCTCGAGGTGGTGCTGTCGCGCGTGGCCGAGACCCTGGAGCGGACCCAGGCGCTGCACGACGACGTGCGCTCGGCGCTGCGCTATCCGGCGCTGGTGGTGATCATGGCCGGGGTCTCGATCGTCGTCTTGATGACCGCGGTGATCCCGGAGTTCCGGCCCCTGTTCGAGGGCTCGGGCGCGGCGCTGCCGGTCTCGACCCAGGTCATCATCGCGGTCTCCGACTTCCTCCAGGCCTATTGGTGGGCGGTGGCGCTCGGCCTGCTCGCCGCCGCCCTGGCGCTGCGCCAGCACAACCGCAGCCCGGCCGGGCGCCTGCGCTGGGACCGCTGGCTGGCCGGCGCGCCGCTGTTCGGCGATCTGGTGCGCAAGATCGAGGTGGCGCGTTTCAGCCGCACCCTCGGTACCCTGCTGGCCAACGGGGTCAGCGTGCTGAACGCGCTGGCGCTGACCACCGAGACCCTGGAAAACCAGGCCATCGCCGAGGCCACGGGACGGGCCCAGGCGCGCCTGGCCAAGGGCGAGGGGCTGGCCGAGCCGCTGCGGGAGACCGGGGTGTTCCCGGGCCTGGCGCTGCAGCTGATCCGGGTCGGCGAGGAGACCGGCCAGCTCGACCAGATGCTGCTGCGCATTGCCGTGATTTACGATGACGAGATAAAACGGACCATCGAGCGCATGCTGTCGCTGCTGGTGCCGCTGGTGACGCTGGTGCTGGGGGTCTTGATCGCCGCCATCATCGGCTCGATGATGGCCGCGATCCTGAGTTCCTACGACCTGCCGTTCTAGGCCCGTTTTAGGCGGCTCCGCGCGAAAAGGACGACCATGCAAGCCGACGCCACGATCTACCACCAGGCCGCCGGGGGCGCGCGGCACCAGGCGCGCCGCCGCGAGGCCGGATTCACCCTGGTGGAGCTCCTGGTGGTGCTCATCATCCTGGGGCTGATCGCCGCCTTCGCCGCGCCCCAGGTGATCAAGTTCGTCGGCGGCGCCAAGACCGATTCGGCCAGGATCCAGATCGAACGCCTATCGGCCGTGCTCGACCTCTACCGCCTCCAGGTCGGCCGCTATCCGGGCGACGAGGGCCTGAACGCGCTGATGGAACAGCCGGCGGACGCGCCCAACTGGGACGGACCCTACCTCAAGAAGGCGGATTCCCTGATCGATCCCTGGGGCCGGCCCTACCTCTACCGCTTCCCCGGCGAGCACGGCGACTACGACCTCTACACCCTCGGCGCCGACGGCCAGGAAGGCGGCGAGGGGGAGAGCCGGGACCTGACCAGTTGGTGAGCGCGCGATCCCAAGGCGGCTTCACGCTGATCGAGCTTCTGGTCGTGCTCCTGATCATGGGCGCGCTGATTACCCTGGCGCCCGCGGCCTTCCACCGGATCGCGCCCGGGATCGAGATGAAGGCGGCGGCGCGCGAGGTGGCCGGGGTGCTGCGCCAGGCCCGCGGCCAGGCGATCCGCGACAACCGCGAGACCGAAGTGCTGATCGACACCGAGGCGAAGGTCTACCGGCTCGGCCAGGGCGGGCGTGGCCACCAGCTGAGCGCGGCGCTCCAGCTCTCGCTGGTCACCGCGGCCTCGGAACAGCTCGACGACACCCGGGGCCGAATTCGCTTCTTTCCCGATGGGACCTCGACCGGGGGGCGTGTTACGCTTTCCAGGGATGACCGAAAGTTCGACATCACGGTGGACTGGCTTACCGGCCTGGTCGCGATCTCTGATTAGCGGCGTTCGCAAGAGTCGCGGCTTCACCTTGCTCGAGGTGCTGGTCGCCTTCACCATCCTCGCGGTCGCGCTGGTCGCGCTGCTGCGCGCCTTCTCCTCCGGGCTGCGCGGCCTGGACGCCGCCGAGGTCGCGTCGATCGCGGTCCAGCACGCCCGCTCCAAGATGGCGGAGGTCGGCAGCGCGATCCCGCTCGAGCCGGGCGCGGAGGAGGGCGCGTTCGACGACGGCTTCCGCTGGCGCGTGGTCATCGAGCCGCACGAGTTGGGCGATGGGGCCGCCGCGGAGACCCTGCCGCTGCTGCCCTACGAGGTCGAGGTCACCGTGACCGGCGCTCGTGGCGGTGAGGTGACCCTGCGCAGCCTGCGCCTGGCGCCGCGCCCATGATCCGCGCCCGCCCCGCGCGCCGCCATGGCCGCACCCGCCGATCCGAGGCTGGCTTCACGCTGATCGAGCTGCTGGTCGCGCTCACCCTGCTCGGCCTGATCTCGGTGGTGTTGTTCGGCGGCTTGCGTTTCGGCACCCGGGCCTGGGAGGCGGGCAACCTCCGGGCCGAGCAGCTGGCGCAGGTCCAGGCGGTCCAGGCGCTGCTGCGCCGGCGCATCGCCCAGGCCTTGCCGCCGGAACCCGAGGCCGTCGAGGACGAGGCGCGGCGCGCGGGCTTCTCCGGCGGACCCGATGCCTTGCAATTTCTCGCGGCGGTGCCTTCGCGCGCCGGCGTGGGCGGTATCTACGCCTTCGATCTGGCCGTGATCGAGGACGGCGCGCCGGGGGGGGCCGGGGTGCGGCTGGAGTTCACCTGGCGCCTGTACCGCGCCGATGACGAGGCCGAGCGCGGCGATCCGCCCGAGGCCGGCCTGGGCGGGCGGCGGGTGTTGATCGATGGCTTGGCGCGCGCGCAATTCCGCTATTTCGGTGCGCTGGACTCCGGAGGGATCGCCGATTGGCGCGATCGCTGGGAGGCGGAGGCGGGCCTGCCGGGGTTGATCGCGATCGAGGCCGAGTTCCCCGAGGGCGACGGCCGTGCCTGGCCGGTTCTGCAAGTCGCGCCCAAGCTGGGCGAGGCGAGGCCGGCGGGCTGACCCTCGGCCGGACCAGGTCGATTCTTGGCATAAATCATCTTGGCCCTCGGTGCCGGCGGTGCTATGCGGATTTCCCGAGATGTAAACTATGGCCTCCGCCAGCCCCCAAGCGACCACATGACCGACGACAGGCACGATCGACCGGACGCGCGTAAAGCACAGGAGTTGCCGCGAGCCATGGTCTTGCGCCCGGCGCGCCTGCACTCGGGCGGGCAGAGCGTGGGCTGCGAGATCCTCAACATCTCGGCCGAGGGCGTGAAGGTGCGGGTCGCGCTGGATTTCGAGCCCGCCGCGCGGCTGACCCTGGCGGTGGAGTCCTGTGGCGAGTACGACTGCGATCTGGTTTGGCGCGATGGCGAAACCCTGGGCCTGGAATACCCGGAGCAGAACGCCGAGACCCTCGGCCTTTACGAAGCCCTGGTGGCGGATTCGGAAGGTCCGTCCGGCGTTCGCGAGGCGACCCGGGTCCAGGTCCTATGGAACGGCTTTCTCCATGCCGGCGAGCGGTCGAGCGCCTGCCGCATCCTGGACGTCTCGCTCAGCGGCGCGAAGGCCCACGTCTCCAATCCCTCGGACATCCCCTCGCCGGTAACGCTCAAGATCGATCGCTTCGGCGAGTTCTACTGCGAGATCGCGTGGCGCGAGGGCGACTACCTGGGGCTCCGGTTTCTCGCCGACAAGGAGACCGTCGCCGAGACGATCGGTCAGGCCGTGCCGCAGATTCTCCGGGATTTGAAGTGACGTGAAACCTGCGCCTAGATAAACCGGACGCCCAGCTTCTTGCCGTGCTGCCAGCAGACCTCGCACTTGTAGCTCTTGCCCTGCTTTTCCTTCAGCGTGACGTGGATCGGTAGGTCGATGGCGTCGGTGGCCTGTAGCGCCGCGCCGCCGTCGGACATGTTGAGGATCAGGCAATCGGCGACGCAGTTGGCGTTGTTGTAGATGATCAGGCCGCCCTTCAGGGTCCGGATCCGGGGATGGCTGCGCCGAACCGCCTCGTCGTCTCGGGAACCATCGCGGCGGTCGTGGTCATCGGGGTGGCTCGGCGCCGCCGTCGCCATTTGATTGACGCGCGCCATGACCGCGCCGATGCGCTCGTCGAGTTCGTTGCGGCTGAACGGCTTGACCAGGAAGTCCTCGACCCCGAAACTGACGCCCTTGTCCATCTCGTCGCGTCCGATGATGCCCGATTGGATCAGGACCGGGGTGCTGACGTTCGCCGCCTGCAGCCGGCGCAGCACCTCGTAGCCGTCGATGTCCGGGAGCATGATGTCGAGCAGGATCAGGTCGAAATGGCCGTCCGTCGCCAGCTCCACCGCCTCCTCGCCATAGGCCGTGGTCTGGCAGGCGTAGCCCTTGGACTTCATCATCTGCTCGACGGCCCGCGCCGCCGCCGGATCGTCTTCGACCTGTAGCACCCGCATGGGGGTCCTCGGATAGCTGCTGTTAATCGAACGGTAACCAAGTAGGATAATAAGCTATATTCGTTAACGAATTCGAACCTTCTGGCGCTTGAGACGGCGTTTGCGGCGGCGGCGGTTTTCGTCTTGCCCGCGGGGGACGGGTGTAGGATAAGCGAGATCTGACGGTCTATTCCATGGCGACGGCGAACCTTCCAAACCCGATAGCCGAGGGCATTTCCGGATTTTTCCGCTGGTGGGGCGGCGAAATGGCCGGGTTCCTGCCCGCGGCCCTGCGCGCGCGGCTCGGGCGCGGCGGCCAGCGCCTGACCGTCGAGATCTCGGAGCAACGGGCCCTGTTCGGCTTCGAGAAAGGCCGGGAAACCCGGGCGCTCGGCGAGGTGACGATCTCGCCCGCCGGCCTCGCCGGCCAGCGCGATGCCGGCCAGCGCGACGCGGTGGCCCGAATGGTCCGCGACGCCGGGGTGCGCACGGCCGAGGTGGTCCTGCGGCTGCCGCGGGACAAGGTGCTGCAGCGGCTGGTGGACCTGCCGGCGGCGGCGGCCGAGAACCTGCGCGAGGTGCTCGGCTTCGAGATGGACCGCCACACCCCGTTCAAGGCCGACGAGGTCTACTTCGACTATCGCCTCGAGGGCAGCGATCCCGAACGCAAGCGGATCAAGGTCGACCTGGTGGTGGTCCCGCGGGTGGTCGCGGACCAGGCGGTGCGACTCGCCACATCCTGGGGCCTGGCGCCCGACCGCCTCGCCGCCGGCGACGAACCGGCGGAGACCGCGCGGCCGTTCAACCTGCTTCCGGCCGGCGCGCTCCGGACCCGGACCGGCCTCGGCGGGCGCCTCGCGGTCGCGCTCCTGGTGGTCGCGGCCGTGCTGGCGGCGGCCGCGCTCTACCTGCCGCTGGAGCGCGAGCGGACCCTCCTGGCCGCGACCGAGGCCGAGCTCGCCAAGGTCCGCGGCGAGGCACTGGCGGCCGACGGCCTGAAGACGCAGATCGAGGAGATGCTCCAGCGCGGCAGCTTCGTGGCCGAGCGCAAGCGCGACGAGTACGGCGCCATCGAGCTGCTCGACGAGCTGACCCGGCTGCTGCCGGATCACACCTGGGTGCTCAAGTTCGGGCTCCGCGATGGGCGCCTCACGCTGTCGGGCTACTCCGCCAAGCCGACGTCGCTGATCGGCCTGCTCGAGCAGTCGGAGCTGCTGGCCGAGGTGCGGTTCAGCTCGCCGGTCACCATGGACCAGAAAATCGGCCTCGAGCGCTTCAATCTGACCGCGACGCTTACCTCTCGGGAGCCGGGCTGATGGCGTCGGGCTGGGTC
The DNA here is from genome assembly GCA_022572685.1 of Pseudomonadota bacterium. GTDB lineage: Bacteria > Pseudomonadota > Alphaproteobacteria > Kiloniellales > J153 > JACZVL01. Next base: position 4,988 of record JACZVL010000086.1, on the reverse strand, counting down.
AGCCGTGTTGCGGCACTCGCACTGTCGGCCGGGGTCGCCTTCGCCCTCTACCTCTTCGTGGTGGCGCCGATCGTCGCGGGCTACGCCGAGACCGGTGCCGCGGTGGCCCAGGCGGCCGAGCTGCTCGATCGCTATCGCCGGGTTGCCGCCGCGCGGCCGGCGCTTCAGGAACGCCTGGACGCCTTGAAGGCGCGGCAGTCGGAGATCGGCACCTATCTGAGCGGCGAGACCGACGCCCTGGCCGGGGCGGAGTTGCAGGAACTGGTCAACACGACGGTGGCGAAGGGCGGCGGTGGCTTACGCAGCGTGCAGATCCTGCCGGTCAAGGCCGACGGCGGCTTCCGGCGCATCGGGGTCCGGGTCCAGATGACCGCCACCATCGCGCAGGTGCTGCGCGTGCTCCACGGGCTCGAGGCCGGATCGACGCTTCTGTTCGTCGACAATCTGGAAGTCAGCAACCGGCGCGCCCGACGGCGCCGCAACCGGCCGGTGGAGTTGGACCCGACGCTGCTGGTGCGCCTCGATCTTTTCGGATATCTGATACCAAAAAGCCCGGAGGCGGGATGATCGCGCGGCGCGGATCGGGCTGGCTGGCCTCGACCCTCTTGCTGGGGCTGTGCCTCGTGCTGGCGGCGTTCGTCTACCTTCAGCTGCAGAGGGAGGCGCCCGGACCGGCGCCATCGGGGGGCGGCGCGACGCCACCCTTGGCGGCGCTGCCGGCCCAACCCAGCTACGCGATGGCGCCGGTCGAGGATTTCTCGTCGATCCTCGAACGGCCGCTGTTCTCGCCGACCCGCCGGCCGCCGGCGCAAGGCGTGGTCTCCGCCGCGGCCCCCGAGCCCGAGCTTCAGGTCACGCTGGTCGGGGTGATCATCTCCTCCGAGGAGCAGATCGCCATCGTCCGGCTAAAGGACGCGGGACGCTTCGCGCGTCTGAGCGTGGGCGACAGCTTTCAGGGCTGGATTTTGGCCTCGATCGAGCCCAGCCGCATCACCTTCCGCCGTGGCGACGTCGAGGAACATGTCGAGCTCAGCTACGATGTGCCGCCGGTTCAGAAGCCCAAGCGCCGAAAGCGCAGGCAGCGGAACCAGCGCAACCAAGATCCCGCCCAAGTACAGCCCGAGGCGCAACAGAATTGAGCGGGCCGGTGTCGCCGCAACCCGGGCTCGACGAAATTAAGGCGCGCCGCCGGGCCGGTGTTTCTTCAAAGTTCAGTTCATCAACGTCTGCTATGCCATTTTGAATCTTGCGTTTTATCTTGCGCGAGACGTGTTTTTCACTTTATATGCCTGTGGGCAAATCAAGGGCATCGCAGTCGATGTCACCTCGCACCGGATTTTGAGAGGTCAAGAAGGGTGCGTCGTGTGGAATCATTTCTCGTGGCGCCCCTGCGCTTCGGGCGCGCCGGGCGCCTCGGCTGGTTCGCGGCGGTGTTGGCCGTGTCGCTGGCCGGCTGCGAGACCGCCGAGTTCGCGGCGCCACCGGACGAGGCCGAGGCCGTCGCCGCCCAACCCGAACCGCCCGAGGCCGTGCCCGCGCGCGCCGAGCCCGGGCCGCTCGAGGGCCTGGCGCCGCTGGGCGAGGGCCTGGGTGGCGTTACCGAGGCCGAGGTGTTTCGCGGCACCGGAGTCCTGGCCCGGCGCCTGGCGCCGGACCCGCTGAACGTCACCATCCAGGACAACGGCCAGGTCACGCTCAATTTCGCCAACGCCGATATCCGCGAGGTCGTGGACGTGGTGCTCGGCGAGACCCTGGGCGTCAGCTACATCATCGACCCCAAGGTCCAGGGCCAGATAACCGCGCGCACCAGCCGGCCGCTGTCGCGCCAGGCGGTGATCCCGGCGCTGGAGAACATCCTCGCGCTCAATGGCGCCGCGCTCACCCTCGACGGCGGCATCTACAAGGTGGTCACCCTGCAGCAGGCCGCCAACGCGCTGACCCGCCCAATCGTCGCGCCGACCCGCCGGGACCTGGCGCGCGGCTACGGAATCCACGTGATCCCGCTGCGCTATGCCGCCGCCCAGGCCTTGGCCGACATTCTCAAGCCGTTCATCGCGCCCGGCCGGGTGCTGCGCGTCGATGCGGCGCGCAACCTGCTGATCTTCGCCGGCACCGGCACCGAGGCCGCGGACGTCATCGACATGGTCACGGTGTTCGACATCGATTGGATGGCCGGGATGTCGTTCGCCCTGTTCCCGGTCCAGGTCGCCGACGCCAAGGACCTGGTGGCCGACCTGGAGGCCGTGTTCCTCGAAGGCGACAGCCCGCTCAAGGGGGTGGTCCGCTTCGTGCCGATCGAGCGCCTCAACTCGGTGCTGGTGATCTCGCCGCAGCCGGCCTATCTGGACCGCGCCGAGACCTGGATCGACCGGCTCGACCGCGGCGCCGAGGGGGCCGGCCGGCGCATCTACGTCTACCACGTGCAGAATAGCCGCGCCGCCGACCTGGCGGACGTGCTGGGCCGGATTTTCGAGACCGGGATTTCCGAGCGCCGCACGCGGGCGCCGCCGGAGCTGGCGCCGGGCCTGAGTCCGGTCACCATCGCCCCGAAGGCCGCCCCGGAGCTCGCGCTGCGCCGCGCCCCGGCCGAAGGCGAGGCCGCCGGCGCGCTAGCTGGGGCCCAGGCGCCGGCCCAGCCGGTGCCGGCGGTCGCGGCCCCGCGCCGCAACGACCTGGGCGCCGTCGCGGCGATCGAGGAGAGCGGCGACATCCGCATCATCGCCGACGAGAGGAACAACGCCCTGGTGATCCTGGCGACCGCCACCGAGTACCGCATGATCGAGGCGACCCTCAAGCGCCTGGACATCACGCCGCTTCAGGTGCTGATCGAGGTCACCATCGCCGAGGTCAGCCTGACCGACGATCTGCGCTACGGCCTGCAGTGGTTCTTCGAATCGGGCGATAGCTCGGTCACCTTCAGCACGCTTTCGACCGGCGTGGTGGCCTCGGCGTTCCCCGGCTTCTCCTATTTCTTCAGCGGCGGCGACGCGCGCGTGGCGCTCAACCTGCTGGCCGAGATCACCGACGTGCGGGTGATCTCCTCGCCCCAGCTCATGGTGCTCGACAACCAGACGGCGCGGCTTCAGGTCGGCGACCAGGTGCCGATCGCGACCCAGTCCGCGGTCTCGGTCAGCGATCCCGACGCCCCGATCGTCAACACCATCCAGTTCCGCGACACCGGCGTGATCCTCGAGGTGACCCCGCGGGTCAACGCCAGCGGCCTGGTCGTGCTCGATGTCTTTCAGGAGGTCAGCGACGTGATCGCGACCACCACCTCCGATATCGACTCGCCGACCATCCAGCAACGCAGCATCCAAAGCACCGTGGCGGTGCAGAGCGGCGATACCATCGCTCTCGGTGGGCTGATCCGCGACCGCGAAGAGGATTCGATCACCGGCATACCGCTGCTGTCCTCGATCCCGATACTCGGCAACCTGTTCAAGACCACCCAGACTCAGACCCGCCGGACCGAGCTTCTGGTGCTGATCACCCCGCGGGTGGTGCGCAACCGGCTCGAGGCGCTGGAGGTGACCGACGAGCTGCGCCGGCGCCTGAGCACCCTCGGCCCGCTGGAGAAGCGGATCCAGGCGCCCGAATAACCGCCTCACCGAGGCGCGGATACGGCGGCCGGTTTCAGGCAACCGCCCTGGTCCCGAACGGTCACCACCCGGCCGTTGAAGTTGGCCCCCATGTAGACCAGCTTGTCGCAGCCGGCGATCCGCAGCCAGAGATCGTAGGAGTCGGGCCTGCCGTCGGGCTCGCGGAAGATCGCGCCGGGCCGGCCGTAGAACATCGACAGAATCACTTTCTCGATGTTGTCCTTGGGAACACCGGCTTGCACGGTGCGATGCAGGGCATTGAGCACCGCCCGGTCGCTGAAATCGTCGTAGAGGAATTCGTAGGCGCCGAGACGTTGGATTGCGACCGCGGGAAATTCGCGGCGCAGCACCGCGCCTGGCCGTTCCCCCGCGACACACGCGGAGGTCAGCAGAAGCAGCGATATCAGCCCGGCGCCGCGTTTCCACATCCCATCCATGCATATGTGGGCGCCCCCAGTCATTGGCCAGGGGGAAACTCGCCGATTCGGCTGTTGTTCCGGTCAGTGCGGATGCACCCGGCGCGCCACGGTCGGCATCACCGCCAGGGGATCGATGGCGCGCCCGTTGATGCGCACCTCGTAGTGCAGATGCGGCCCGGTCGAGAGGCCGCTCGAGCCGACGTAGCCGATGACCTCGCCCCGGCGCACGCGGCCGTTGCGACGCAGGCTCAAGGCGTAGCGGCGCAGGTGGCCGTAGGCGGTCTCCAGACCGAAGCCGTGGTCGAGCCGGATGAAGCGGCCGTAGCTGCCGTTGCGGCCGAAATAGCGCACCACGCCATCGGCGGCGGCACGCACCGGGGTGCCCGTGGGCGCCGGCAGGTCGACGCCGGCATGGGCCCGCGTGCCGCCCAGGATCGGGTGCCGGCGCGGGCCGTAGCCCGAGCTCACCGAGAAACCTCTCAGCGGCCAGCGCAGCGACCGCATGCCCGGCCTGAGCCGGGTCGGCCCCGAGCTTGGCGGGCCGCTTTCCAGGGCCGCTATCTCGAGCTCTCCCGCCCGGACCGGGCGCGGCCGGGGCAACGGCGGCACCCCGGCCAGGGTGTTGGCCGGGGAGCCGAGCGTGATGACCCGGAGCTCGGCCCCCTCGGCCCCCTGGGTGACGATGCGGAGGAAACGTTGGGGCTGGGGTCGGATCGCGCCGGCCTCGCCGGGCGCGGTGCTGTGGCCCTGGAAGCCTTCCAGGCCCCCGATCCGACCGCTCCCGCTTTTGGGCGGGCTGATGCGCTTGATCGTGCTGCCCGGCGCCGGCTGGCCCGGTTCCGCGCCCACGGCCGCCGCCGGGACGGCCAGGGGCGCCAACTGGGCCACCACCAGGATCGCGCTGCCGATCCCGCATCTCATGCCACTCCACGTGTTCGCGCCTTTCATACCCTAGCTTCCCTGGCGGCCG
>JACZVL010000260.1 GCA_022572685.1 Pseudomonadota bacterium | reverse complement strand
CGCGGCCCAGATCGCCGCGGCCCCCGCGATGGCCAGACAGCCCGAGCCCGGCACGACTCCGTGGCCCGAGGCCCCGGCCGCCGGCCAGGCGGTGGCGGGAGAACCGGTGGACCAGGGGCTGGTGCTCCTGCTGCAGCGCGAGCTTCAGGCGGCCGGCTACGATCCGGGACCGCTCGACGGCATGTCGGGCACCCGGTTCGCCGCCGCGATCGCCGGCTATCAGCGCGCCAACAAACTGCATGCGGACGGCCGCGCCAGCATCGGGCTGCTTTCGCGCCTGGCCCGGGAGAACCTCAAGGCGGGGCGCATGGCGCCGCTTGCACCAATGGTCGCACCGGTGACCGGGTTGGCCACGCCGGCTCCCGAGACCGGGCAGGGCGCCGGAGGCAGCCGGACCGCGGCGCGCGATCCGGGAACGACACCGCCCACACGCGCCGCGGCCCGGGTTCCGGCGCCGCGCGGCCGGGAGCTGGTGCGGGCGATCCAGAAACGCCTGGCGGACCGCGGTTACTACAGCGGGCTGCTCGACGGCAGCCTCGGGCCCAAGACCCACGAAGCGATCCAGACCTATCAACGCGTGCAGCGCTACGACGTCACGGGCCGGCCCTCGCGCGCGATTTATGAGGAACTCGAGGACTACGCCCTCGACGTCCAGGGACTGGATCATTTCCGGAACGGCGCCTACGACGCGGCGGTCGCGACCTATACCCGGATCATCCGGCGCAAGCCGAAAAACGCCGACGCCTACTTCAACCGCGGCCTCGCCTACAAGAACGACGGCCGGACCGAGCAGGCCTTGACCGACTACCGGGCGGCGATCGAGCTCGACCCCGCGCACCGCAAGGCCTACTTCGACCGCGCCAACATCCTCTACGACCAGGGCCTCTACCGCGACGCGCTCGGCGCCTACTTCAAGGCCCTGAAGCTGTTGCTGAGTATCGGCTAAGCTCCTCGCCCGGCCCGGCTACCCGCGTGGCACGGGGCGGCCGGTGATCGGATAGCTGGGGTCGGAATAGCCCGGCGTCGAGGGATGGCCGAGGGGCACCAGAGAGTCGATGAACTCCTCGTCTTCCGGGATCAGCCCGTGGTCGAGCGCGCCCAGGTACTCCTCCCAGTGTTCCTCGGTGCGCGGTCCCGCCAGGACCGAGCTGACCAGTGGGTTGGCCAGCACCCAGTTGAGCGCGAACTGCCCGGCGGTCATGCCGCGCGCCTCGGCCCGGGCCTTGATCTTCTGGGCGTGGACGAGGGAGTCCTCGCGGAACTCGGTCTCCATCATGCGCGGGTCTTTGGCGCCGGCGCGGGTGCCTTCCGCCGGGGCGGCGCCGGGCTGGTACTTGCCGGTCAGTACCCCGCGCGCCAGCGGGCTGTAGGGCACCACGCCGATGCCATAGTGGGCGCAGGCCGGCAGCACCTCGACCTCGGGCATGCGGTTCATGGCGTTGTAGCAGGGTTGAGACACCACCGGCCGGGCGACGCCGAGCTCGTCGCAGAGGCGCACGACCTCGGCGTGCTCCCAGGCGCGGTAATTGCTGAGCCCGAAGTGGAGCGCCTTGCCGGCGGCGATGATGTCGCCGAGGGCGCCGATGGTCTCCTCGAGCGGCGTGGTCTCGTCGGGCTTGTGCAGATAATAGATGTCGAGGTAATCGGTGCCGAGGCGGTCCAGGCTGTCGTCGATCGCGCGCAGCAGCCATTTGCGGCTGAGCCCGGTCTGGTGCGGGTCCTCGCCCATGGCGTTGCCGACCTTGGTGGCGAGCACCCAGCGGTCCCGGTCTTCGGCGATGGCGCGGCCGGTGATCTCCTCCGAGGCGCCATGGCCATAGGCATCGGCGGTGTCGATGAAGTTGATCCCGGCATGCCGCGCGCGGTCCACGATGCGCCTGGCGGTGGCCTCGTCGCTGCGCTGCCCGAACATCATGGTGCCCAGGCAGATCGGGGAGACGCGCAGGCCGCTGTGGCCCAGGTTACGGAGATTCATGGCCGGGTTCCTTGTCGGGTTTGGCCAGGAAGGATTCCTTGACGGTCTCGCACTTGTTCCGCAGGTGCGCCTCGAGCACGCGGCCGAGCGCGGCGCCGTCGCGTGCTTCCAGCGCCGCCAGGATCGCCTCGTGCTCGGCGACCGCCTGGTCCCAGCGCGCCTTGGACATATTCGCCAGGTAGCGGGCGCGGCGGACGCGGCCGGCCAGGCCCCGGTACAGGCGGGCGAGCGTCGGGTTGCGCGCCGCCGCCATGATGGCCTCGTGGATGCGCTGGTTGAGCCGGAAGTATTCGGGCAGCTCGCCGCGGGTCGCGTGCAGCACCATCTGGTAGTGCAGGGCGCGGACCTCGGCCATCTCCGCCTCGGTGATCCGGGCGCAGGCGAGCTCGCCGGCCAGCGCCTCGAGCGTGCCCATGACCGGGAACATCTCGTCCAGGTCGGCGGCGGTCAGGCGCGCGACCCGGGCGCCCCGGCGGGGCAGGAGTTCGAGCAGCCCTTCCGAGGCCAGCACCTTGAGCGCCTCGCGCAGCGGCGTGCGCGAAACCGAGAAGCGCTCGCAGAGCTCCCGTTCGGGAACCCGCGCGCCGGGCTCGAGCTCGCTCTCGACGATCAACTCGCGCAGGCGTTCGACCAGCTCGTCGTGCAGGCTGACCGGGGCGGCGTCGTTCATCTTAGGTCCTGTCCGCTTAGCTCGCGCCGGCCCGCACCCCCACCCGGCCGCCCATATGATACTGTCGTGGGGCGGCCGGGTGGGGGGGCGGGCCGGCGCGGTTCCA
>JACZVL010000259.1 GCA_022572685.1 Pseudomonadota bacterium | reverse complement strand
GCCGGGGACCGGCGGGATCGGAACCCCGGGGAGCTGCGCGGCCTTGATCGCGCCCGCCTTGGCGCGCATGCGCGGGCCGCGCGGGCCGTCCGGCGTGATGCCGACGCTCTCGCCCCGGGCCAGCAGGCGATGCATGCTGCGCAGCGCCGCGGCGCCGCCGTGGCGGCTCGAGGCGGCGACCGTCGCGACCCCCAGGCTGGTCAGCGCGCGCGAAATCAACTGGCCGTCGCGGTGCACGGAGATCAGCACGTGCATGGTGATGCCGCGCGGCAGGGCGGCGCGCATCATGATCATGCGGCCGTGCCAGAAGCAGGCGATGAAGGGCCGCCCCTGGGCCAGGCGGCGCTCCGTGTTCGGCGGGCAGACCACGGTCCACTGGGTGGTCAGGAACAGCAGGCGGATGAATTGGGCGGTCAGCCAGGCCAAGGTCGATTGAACCGGCCCGGAGCGGAGCAGGCGCTTGCGCAGGCTCATGATTCGGTTCCGGTGCGCGCGGGCGCCGGCGGCGTTTCGGCCGTAACATCCCCAACATCCCCAACATCCCCAACATCCTGGGCATCCCCGGCTTGCTCGGCGAACTGCAGCGTGTAGAGCCGCTCGTAGGGCCCGCCGCGGGCCAGCAGTTCGCCGTGACGCCCCGATTCGACGACGCGCCCGGCCTCGATCACGTAGATGATGTCGGCATTGACCACGGTCGAGAGCCGGTGCGCGATGACCAGCGTGGTGCGGCCGCTCATGAGCTCGGCGAGCGCGCCCTGAACCTGGCGCTCGGATTCGCTGTCGAGCGAGGAGGTCGCCTCGTCGAGCAGCAGGATCGGCGCGTTCTTGAGCATGGCGCGCGCGATCGCGACGCGCTGGCGCTGGCCGCCGGACAACATGGCCCCGCGCGGACCGACCGGGGTGTCGAGCCCCTGGGACAGCTCGGCGACGAAGGTTTCGAGGCCGGCGGCGGCGGCGGCGGCGGCGATCTCGGCCTCGCTCGCCGCCGGCCGGCCATAGGCGATATTGGCGCGGATGGTGTCGTCGAACAGCAGAATCTCCTGGCTGACCAGGGCGATCTGGGCGCGCAGCGAGGCCAGCGTGACCGCGCGCAGGTCCTGGCCGTCGATGGTGATCCGGCCGCCGTCGAGGTCGTAGAAGCGCGGGATCAGGTTCATGATGGTCGACTTGCCGGCGCCCGAGGGGCCGACCAGCGCGGCGGTCCGGCCGGCCGGGATCTCGATCTCGATATCGCGCAGCGTCGGTCCCTCGGTGTTGTTGTAGGAGAAGGTGACGCCTTCGAAGCGGACGCCGCCGCCGGCGATCTGGAGCGCGACCGCGTCGGCTGCGTCGCGAATCTCCGGCTCGCGGTCGAGCAGCTCGAACACCCGGGTCGCGGCCGCCAGGCCCTCCTGCAGGTTGGCGTTCAACCGGGCCAGGCGCTTGATCGGCTCGTAGGCGAGCAGCAGCGCGGTGATGAAGGCGAAGAACGATCCCGGCGTCTTGGCGCCGGAAATCACCGCCTGGCCGCCGTAGAGGATCACCGCGACGATCGCCAGGCCGCCGAGCACTTCCATGATCGGGTGCAGCATGCTGCGCGTGCGCGCGCCCTGGTAATTGAGCTTGAACACCGCCTCGATCATGCCGCCGGCGCGCGCCTTCTCGTAAGCCTCCATGGCGTAGGCCTTGACGTAGCGCACGCCCTGGAAGGTCTCGTCGAGCAGGGTGGTCAGGCGCCCGATCTCGGCCTGGGTGTGGCCCGATACCACGCGCATCCGGCGGCCGATGCGGACGATCGGCAGGATCGCGGTCGGAAAAACCACGAAGGCGATCGCGGCCAGCAGCCAGTCCTCGTAGAACATCACGGCCATCAGCGCGAGCGCGGTGAGCGAATCCTTGCCGAAGCCGACCAGGGTGTTGGAGACGGCGTTGCGCAGCAGGTTGATGTCGTTGATGAAGCGGGCGATCAACTCGCCCGGCGAGGTGCGGTTGAAGAACGCCAGATCGGCCCCGATCACGCGGGCGTAGAGGCCGCGCTGGAGTTCGGCGACGACGCGGTGGCCGACGTAGCTCATCAGCACCGACTGGCCGTAGGTGGCCAGGCCCTTGATCGCGAAGACGGCGAACACCGAAAGCGCGATCGGCAGCAGCATCTCCTCGCGCCGGTTGACGAAGATTTCGTCGATGATCGGCTTGATCAGCTGGGTGAACGCCGCCGTGCTCAGCGCCACCAGCACCATGCAGAGCAGCGCCGCGACGATTCGCCCGGTCTGGGGCCGCAGGTAATCGCGGGCCAGGCGCGCGACCAGCGCCTGCGTCGTCTCGTCGAGGCGGGGCAGCCCGCCGGCCGGTCGCGCCGGTTCGGTTCGGCTTGCGTGGTTGGATGTCGGGTCGGACAAAGGGGCGGCCGTCGGGCTGTTCGAGTGGTTCCGTCGCGCCTCCAAAGGATAGCACGGGCGTCCGGTTAATCCCATATATGCGGCCATGTCAAAAAAAACACCCCGGAGGTGGCGCGTCCTTCAGGCATAATCGGCCGTGTTTTGGCGATTGGAACCCGATCCCGCATGACCGGCACCAAGCCCGCATCATCCAGGCCCGGTGGGGAGGCGCCGCGGAATCCGCGGATCCTGCTGATCCACAATCCGGCCGCGGGCCGGGGCCGGGGCCGTCTGCAGACCACCCTGGCGCGGCTGCGCGACCTGGGCAGCGTGCCGGAGGTCTGGGCGACCGCGCGCCGGGGCGAGGCCGAGGCGCTCGCGCGCGCGGCCGCGGAGCGGGGCTACGACCTGG
>JACZVL010000085.1 GCA_022572685.1 Pseudomonadota bacterium | reverse complement strand
CGTCGCCGACTGCTCGATCATGCCGACCCTGGTCTCCGGCAACACCAACGCGGCCGCGATCATGATCGGCGAGAAGTGCGCCGAGATGATGCTGGAGGACGGCCCATGAAAATCGTCGACGCCAGGACCTACGTGGTCGGCAACCCGCCGCCCCATTACGGCGGCCGCTATTTCCTGTTCCTCAAGCTGGTCACCGACAGCGGCATCACGGGTTTCGGCGAGGTCTACGCCGCGACCTTCGGCCCGCACACGCTGGCGCGCATGATCGAGGACGTCTGCGCGCGCCACGTCCTCGGCGCCGACCCCTTCAAGATCGAGGCGCTGTGGCGCCGGGTCTACGGCAGCGGCTATACCTTGCGCCCGGATCTGTCCCTGCTCGGCGTGCTCAGCGGCATCGAGATGGCGTGCTGGGACATCATCGGCAAGGAGGTCGATAAGCCGGTCTACGAGCTGCTCGGCGGCCGGGTCCACGAGCGTTTGCGGTCCTACAGCTACCTCTACCCGGACAGCGTCGATCCCGCGGACACCCGGGTCTACGACGACCCCGACGCGGCCGCCGAGATGGCCGCGAACTACCTCGCCCAGGGCTTCACCGCGGTGAAGTTCGACCCGGCCGGGCCCTATTCCGCCTTCGACCCAAGACAGCCTTCCCTCGAGGCCCTGACCCGCGCCGAGACCTTCGCCCGGAAACTGCGCGAGGCGGTCGGCGACAGGGCCGACCTGCTGTTCGGCACCCACGGGCAGTTCACCACCTCCGGCGCGATCCGCCTGGCCAAGCGGCTCGAGCCCTACGACCCGCTGTGGTTCGAGGAGCCGGTGCCCCCCGAGATGCCCGAGGAGATGGCCAAGGTCGCGCGCGCCACCTCGATCCCGATCGCCACCGGCGAGCGCCTGACCACCAAGTACGAGTTCGCGCGCGTGCTCGAGACCGGCGCCGCCTCGATCCTGCAGATGGCGCTGGGGCGGGTCGGCGGTTTGCTCGAGGCCAAGAAGATCGCCGGCATGGCCGAGGCCCACTACGCCCAGATCGCCCCCCACCTCTACTGCGGGCCGATCGAGGGCGCCGCCAACATCCAGATCGCCACCTGCTCGCCCAACTTCCTGATCCTGGAGAGCATCCAGACCTGGGGCGGCTTCCACGCCGAGATTCTCAAGCAACCGATCGTCTGGCAGGACGGCTACGTGATCCCGCCGACCGCGCCGGGCCTGGGCGTCGAGCTCGACGAAGACGTCGCGGCGGCGCACCCCTACGAGGGCGATGAGCTGCATTTGGAGATGGCGGACCGGCCGTTGTAGGAACCCCCCGGCGCCGAAACCTTCCCGTCCCCGTCCGTCACGCCAAACGCCGTCTCTTCTTCCGAAACGTCCGATCCGACATACTCTCCCCTGGTCGCTCTCCTTGTCCGGGCCTAGTAGGGCGCGTTGCCGCATACCCCGTACCATCGGCCCGGGCGAGTGACCCCCCGGAATTGGGCTATGTATCAGGCCGCCGGGCGGGCGAGGCGCGGCTCGCCGAACAGGAAGCCCTGGCCGAAGTCGACGTCGTAGTCGAGAATCTCCAGCAGGCGGCTCTCATCCTCGACCTTGGTGACGATCAGGTCGATCCGATGGCGGCGCAGGGCGCGCAGGATGCCGATGTTGTCCTCGACCGCGGCGAGCAGCCGGTCGCCCTCGATCTTGATGAAGGCGACGTGGCGGGCGGCCAGCTCGGCGGCGTCGAAATCCAGGTTCTCGACCTGGTCGAGCGAGAACCGGCAGCCGAGCACCGCCAGGCGGTCGAGCAGCCGGGCGCCGGCCTTGCTCCAGCGCGCGAAATCGGCCTGGCCGAACTCGAACACCAGATGGGACGCAAGGGCCCGGTTGCCCTCCAGGAAATCGACGAAATCGGTAATGAAGTTTTGGTCGGTCAGGGTGTGGGGCGAGATGTTGCAGAAGAAATCGATATTCTCGTTGCGGCTATGGATCTTGCGCACCAGCTGGACGCAGCGGAACAGCAGCAGGTTGTCGATCGCGGTGATCAGCCCGGCTTGCTCGGCCAGTGCGATGTACTGCTCGGGCAGGATCATGGCGCCGCCCTCGGTGCGCAGCCGGGAGAAGCATTCGTAGAATCGCCGCTTGCGCTGCGGCAGGCTGACGATCGGCTGCAGCGCCAAATCGACCCGGTCGTCGCGCAGCGCCGCGCGCACGATGTCGAGCACGGTCTCGCGCTCCAGGTTCTCGGCCACCGGCGGCATGAACCCGGGCGGCAGGTTGCCGCTGGCCGCGCCGCCGACGCCGGGCTTGATGATCGCCGGCAGCGTGGCGGCACCGCCGTCGGGGTTCATGGCGCCGGCCGCTCCGGCGTTGAGCTGCGGGATCAGGGACTTGAGCACCTTGACCTCGGCCATGACCTCTTCGACGGTTCGGCCGGACTGGCCGCCCCCCTGGCCGCCCCCCTGGCCGCCCTGGGCCGGAGGCGCCGGCTGCGCGGCCCGCTCGAGCGCCTCGGACAGCTCCCCGAACTCGGTGCGCAGGCTGACCAGCTCGGCCTGCTGGGCGTCGCAGTATTGGTTGAGGAAGGCCAGCTCCCGGCGCAGCTCGATGGTCCAGAGCAGGCGCGCGTAGACCTCGTGCGCCAGCCCGCAGCCGAGCAGGATCGCCGCGCCGAGGCCGAACGCCAGGCTCTGGCTCAGCCACGGCACCCACTGCGGACCGAAAGCCACGGTCACGGCGGCCAGGCCGCCGTAGCCGGCCAGGAGAATCAGATTGAATAGCGTGCGCATGTCCCCCGCGGGGCTGCTCTTCGTTCAGCACCCACTGTGCCGTCCCAGGTCTTGAAAGACGGTTAATTAGGGGTTGATATCGCCGGCCCGGGATCGGGTTTCGGGCCCGATTCCCCGTACGCCTACAAGTACTTGCTCCGCCTCACCGGTGGTCGGCGCCGACCGCTTCGCTGACTTGGGAAAACCCGTCGCGGCGCAGCCGCGCGGCCAGGCCGGCCTTGATCTCGGCGACCAGCCCGGGGCCCCGGTAGACCAGCGCGGTGTAGAGCTGGACCAGCGAGGCGCCGGCGCGGATCTTGGCGTAGGCATCGGCGGCGCCGCCGACCCCGCCGACCCCGATCAGCGGCACCCGGCCCTCGGTCAGGCGGTAGATCTCGCCCAGCACCCGGGTCGAGGGCGCGAACAGCGGCCGGCCGCTCAGGCCCCCGGCTTCGCCCTGGTGGCCTCCGGCCAGGGTCTCGGGCCGCGCGACGGTGGTGTTGCCGACGATCAGCCCGGCGAGTTTCAACTCCACGGCGACGGCCGCGATCTCGGCCAGGACCGCCGCGCTCAGGTCCGGGGCGATCTTGACCAGCAGCGGCGGTTGCGCGGCCGGCGGCAAGGCCGCGATCGCCGCGCGCACCTGCCCGACGATCCGAACCAACTCATCGCGGCCCTGAAGCGCGCGCAGGCCCGGTGTGTTGGGCGAGGAGACGTTGACCGCCAGGTAGTCGGCGAACGGCGCCAGTGCCAGCGCCCCCTCGGCGAAATCGGCGGCCGGATCGGCGCTGTCCCGGTTGTTGCCCAGATTGACGCCCAGCAAGCCTCGGGCCGGTGCCCGCTCGGCCTGGGCGCGCCAGCGGCCGATCCGCGCCACCGCCGCCGCCAGGCCCTGGGAGGGAAAGCCCAGGCGGTTGATCACCGCCTCGTCCTCGGCCAGGCGGAACACGCGCGGGCGGGGATTGCCCGGCTGCGGGGCGGGGGTGATGCTGCCGACCTCGACGAAGCCGAAGCCCCAGCGCAGCGTGGGGCCGATCACCGTGGCGTTCTTGTCGAAGCCGGCGGCGAGGCCGAGCGGATTGGCGAAGTCCCGGCCCCAGAGCCGAACCGCCAGGACCGGGTCGTCGGCGACCGCGCGCGCCGGGCCCAGACCATGGCGCAGCGCCCAGAGCGTCAGCTCGTGGGCGGTTTCCGGGTCGAGACGGCCGAGGACGGCGCGAACCAGGCGGGTGCGGTCCACGTTGCGCTCCTATTCCACGACCCGGGCTTCCAGGACTGCGGCTTCCAGGACTGCGGCTTCCAGGACTGCGGCTTTCAAGACTGGGGCCGGGAATACGTGGCGCGAATCGGGCCCGAGCGGCAGGTCCCAGACGCCGCGGAGCGCCGCCAGCGGCAGCTCGCCATAGAGATGGGGGAACCGCTCGCCGCGGCGCGAGGGCTCCCACTTGAGGGCCGCGCCGAGCGCCTCGGGATCGACGGCGAGCAGCACCAGCCCGCTCTGACCCGCGCGGTGCCGGGCGGCGCTCGCCTCGACCTGCGCGGCGGTGGAGAAATGAATAAAGCCGTCCGCCGCGTCCTGGGACGAGCCGCCGTAGCGGCCGCCGGCCCGCGCCTCCCATTCCTCGCGCCCGCAGATGTGGTAGATCGGAGCCGCGCCCATGGCGGGGAGCCTAGGTTATTTCTTGGGTCGACGAAACCAGCCCCTAAGCGCCCCGCAAAACGCGAGGCGCGCAGCGACGATTCGCAAATTGCGAACCTCGATCGTGCGGGCAGAGCCGACGCGGCGCCCCCGGATCGCATCGGCATGTGTCTGAATTCCTGGGTATTTTGTTCGTTTCACAAGCGATCATGCCTGAATTGAGACATTTGGCACGGTGCTTGCGGTGTCGTGTCGAGGGATAGCGGCGTCGGGGAACGTCGAATGGAAGGGCTGGACGGATGGGCGGAGGCGAAACCGCACCTCGGTGCAAACGCCGCAGCAAGGCGTTTCATCTCGCCATGGCGGCAGTCGCGGCCGACGGCGGCGCGGCCGGCAGTCCGGTTCGACGGCCCTACGGTTCCCCGCGCACGAGTGGTCGCAAACCGGCGTTCCGACTGGAACACCGTTGCGCGACATTCCTAATCGAAAGCTCGCGCCCCGCGCCGTTGACGCGGCCCGGTGGTTTCGGGTGCAATGCACGGCGGGGCGTCAGGCGCCGGTGAGTGCGCCGATTTTTCCTTCGCTATGGTTCTTCAACTGGTCTAGAAAAAGATTGATATGCTCAGACACGCAGATATCTGGCGGGCCATCGACCGGCTCGCCACCAAACACAGTATGTCCGCCTCGGGCCTGGCCCGGCGCTCGGGACTGGATCCGACCACCTTCAACAAGAGCAAGCGGATCACCAAGGAAGGCAAGCAACGCTGGCCGAGCACGGAATCGGTCTCCAAGGTGTTGGCCGCCACCGGCGATTCGCTGGCCGAGTTCGTGGCCCTGATGGGCGAGGAAAACGCCTCGATCCTGGCCCAGCGCGTGCCGGTGATCGGCTACGCCCAGGCCGGCGACAAGGGCTACTTCGACGACGCCGGCTACCCCACGGGCAGCGGCTGGGACGAAGTGCTGTTCCCGCAGATCGGCGACCAGCACGCCTTCGCGCTCGAGATCAGCGGTTCCTCGATGGAGCCGATCTACCGCGACGGCGACACCATCGTGGTCTCGCCGGCCGCCGGCATCCGGCGCGGCGACCGGGTCGTGGTCAAAACCAAGGAAGGCGAGATCATGGCCAAGGAGCTGTCCCGGCAGTCGGCGCGCAAGATCGAGCTGGCCTCGCTCAACAAGGACCATCCCGACCGCAGCCTGGGCGTCGAGGAGATCGACTGGATGGCCCGCATCGTCTGGGCCAGCCAGTAGTCCCACCGCCCCAATCTCCAGCACAAGTCTCGAGCACGACGGCGCGGCCCCGCTGGGGGCTGGCGATGGCGCGCCGCTGTGCTAGAACAAGGCCATCCGCGGGGGCGCAAGAACCCGCCCCGGCTGGAGCCTAAGGAGGCCTTGATGGCGGCGATCCATTTCATCGACGGCGCGTGGGTCGAGGGCAATCCGCCGATCCTCGGTCCCCTGGACCACGCCGCCTGGCTCGGCTCCACGGTGTTCGACGGCGGCCGCGCCTTCGACGGCGCGACGCCGGACCTCGACCTGCACTGCCAGCGGGTGGTCGAGTCGGCCAAGGCCATGGGCCTCAAGCCGATGCATTCGGGTGCGGAGATCCTGGAGATCGCCATGGACGGCATCGCCCGCTTCCCGTCCGGCACGCACCTCTACGTCCGCCCCATGATGTGGGCCCAGGCCGGCGCCGACAAGTTCTTCGTCATGCCGGACCCGGAGAGCACCCGGTTCTGCTGCACCGTCCACGAGGCGCCGCTGCCCGAGCCGGGCGACTTCTCGATCTGCCTGTCCTCGATCCGGCGCCCGGCGCCCTCCATGGCGCCGACCAACGCCAAGGCCTCCTGCCTCTATCCCAATTCCGGCCGCGCGCTGATCGAGGCCGCGGAGAAGGGCTTCGACAACGCGGTCGTGCTCGATGCCAACGACAACGTCGCCGAACTGGCGACCTCGAACATCTTCATCGGCAAGGACGGCGCCGCGCACACGCCGGTGCCCAACGGCACCTTCCTCTGCGGCATCACCCGAAACCGGGTCGCCAAGCTGCTGCGCGACGCCGGAACCCCGGTCTACGAGCGCCGCATCACCTGGGACGAGGTGCGGGACGCCGACGAGGTCTTCACCACCGGCAACTACCTCAAGGTGCTGCCGATCACCCGGGTCGAGGCCCGCGACCTGCAGCCCGGCCCGCTCTACCACCAGGCGCGCAAGCTCTACTGGGACTGGGCGTTCAAGTAGGCGTTCCCGGCGAGCGCCACCACCCTTCGGGCGTCAACGCCTCACGCACCGCACCGCAGCATCCGTGGCGCGCATCAAGACCGTGCGTCGAAGCCAGTCCGATCCGATGTCGATTAGCGCTCCTTGGTATGAGTCGGCCGAGGTTCAGCTGTGTCGTTCGATCGGTTGTGGCAAGACAACTTCGTCGACATCGTCCCGCAAACTATCTGGGATGGTCGGTGGTTCGGACCAGAATGGGCTCTGTGCACCGGGCGCGAGACGAGACATCCGGCCGCCCGACTCGGGGGTTGCCTCGTCACCGTGGTAGCCCACCCGCGCCCGGAACACGCGGCCAAAGCACTCTGGATCACCCTCAACGGTAATCGACATGGGCGAGACGCGACGCACGGAAAAACCAAGTTTTATCAACGCGTCGCGAACCCGCTGACGAACCTCCGGCGTGGCGACATACTGCCGTGCGGATGCCGCGGTGACCGGAGCGTCCGTTGCGACACTACGCTGGCTGCCTTTCAAGATCACGTAGGCCCGGACGGGTCGTTCTGTTGGCACCGTCTTTGCCATGTCGTTAAGCACACGCGAGTTGAGCGTTAACCAAGCCGTGCCCGGTCGCGGCGTCATAGCCAGGCCCTGCCGCATCGCCATGAGCACTCGCACCCATGGTAACGTCGGTGGCATTGTAGAGCCGATTCCGAATACCGTTCAAATCTTCTCCGGGGTATTTGGATAAGATCAGAGCCACCACACCGGCCACCATTGGACAAGCCGCCGAGGTGCCGCTAAACACGCCCCAACCGTCGTCGCGCCTGGTCTCGTCCCCGTTCGGGAAGTTGCCGCCACCTAGTCCTTGGTCGATTTCGCTCCGCGGCGGTATAGGCAACGTAATGTAGATGGCTCTCGGCTGCATGCCGCACAAACCGCAAACCTCCGGTACATGCTGGCCGGGAAACCGCGTGCTGTCAAAGCTGCTCGCGTAATCGCTCGCGTTGAGCGTTCCCTGTTCGTCGGCGTGGACCCCGCCAACGCTGATCGTCTCTGGCATGCTAGCGGTGAACGACATGCCGCCATTGCCACCGGAAAACAGCACGATCATGCCTTGCGCGACGCAAAGGGCAATTTCGGCCTGTACCAGGGACCAAAAGGAATCCCACGTGCCGTTGGGGCCGTCGGTTGGCCAGCGTGAACCCCAGCTGTTGGAGACGACTTGAACAGCCAAATCATCGCGCGCCACCTGAAACGCTTCGATGATGTCGTCCATCGCGATGCCGAAAAGCTCAACGTCGGGCGCTACGGCGAGGAGATTCGCACTCTCGCCGGTTCCATGGCCGTTCGAGTCCTGAAGGATGCCCGCGGGCTGTAAAGCCACCCTGAGATTGTAGTTCCTTGCGCGGAAATACGGGTGCGACCAATGAAACCCGGAATCGATCATTGCCGCGCGCACGTTCTGGCCGCGGAAGCCGTCGTCATGCACCGGTTCCGCATTGAGGCGAGCAACGATGTCATCAGGAACTTGCAGGTGATGATAGTTCGGCACCGGAGGGTTCGCGCTCGGAGGCGCGTGCTGATGCAAAGCAACCGGCTGTGGAAAGACCACGCCTTCGAGCAAATCGCTGCCGACATCGAGCAGGTTTGCCCCCGTTTCTACCGTCGGTATCCAAGGATCCGACTCCGAGGTCGATTCGAATCCCAATTCGAGCTCGACTGACCGGTATCGTTCGAAGCGCAAGCCCATTTTGCTCGTGAACAGGTCAGCGGGTCCAGAAATGCGAACGCTGAGCGGGGTGACCTTCTCGACTCGGAACCCCATTTCATCCAACTCGACACACGCCGAACGGCACATTTCATCGGAGGATTTGAATTGTTCGACCGACTCGCTGTTGACCACGGCCTTGCCGTCGAAAAGGCTTACCCCACCGAGCGACTGCACCGAAACGTAGGCAGTGATATGATCGAGAGATTGATTCAACATGTCCGTGTCCTCCCAAGCTCAATCGCGCGATTGTCCGCTTCGTTCTATTGATAGTTGATATATTATAGCACAATTCTCTCTGTATGAGAATGCACTATCGCGAATTGCAAGGCTCCAGGTGACGAAAAGAGATGCGAACGCCATCTGCTCCTTGAGCGGCCGCCATTGCGCACACGGCCCATACCGATCCCACAGGTCGGAACGCACCGAACGGCATTCAGGAAGGGCGCGTTTGCCGTGCTTGCCCTTGGCACCCTAGGGTTCAAGAGAACCAACGTAATTTCCTTGCCGACGTCGAATATGCAGACCTGCCTTGGCGGTTCGGCGTGCGGCGCGACGGGGTCGCGATCAGTGCCAGTCGACGCCGAACGCGGACAGCGGTGGAGGAGCCCGCGCGCGCCGACATCGTGGTAAGATTTCCACTATGGTCGTCCTGCGAGGCGACGCCGGTCCGTGTAACAATATCCGGTTTCGGCGACGATCGGTTCCGCCGGCGTACGACGCTGGTGGCCGTTATCTACGCTACGTCGGGACGCTTGCCGGCGAGCGCGCGGCGGATGAGGGCGATGCTCTCGGGCAGGCCGTAGAGGCTCATGAAGGAGCCCATGCGCGGGCCCTGCTCCTGGCCGAGCAGGATCTCGTAGAGCGCCTTGAACCAGGCCCGCAGCTCGGCAAAATCGTGGCGCTTGCCGACCTCGTAGACCTGGGTCTGCACGGTCTCGCCGTCGGCGTTCTCGGGCAGCGTTTCGAGCACAGCCAGCAGATCGGCGAGCGCCGCGCGCTCCATCTCGCTGGGCGCGCGGTACTTCTTGTTGGGCTTGACGAAATCCCGGTAGTAGTGAATCGCGCAGCCGACGAGGGTGTCCAGGATCGGCGAATTCTCTGGCGCCGCCCCGGGCGCGTAGCGCGAGATGAAGCCCCAGAGCACGGCCGGGTCCTCGGTGTTGCAGACGCTGGCCAGGTTGAGCAGCATGGCGAAGCCGAGCCGGGCGTCGGGCTTGGGCGGCGCGCCGTTGTGCAGGTGCCAGACCGGGTTCTCCAGGCGCTTGGCCGCGTCCTCGCCCTCGAAGCGGGTCAGGAACGACAGATAATCGTCGACCGTGCGCGGGATGACGTCGAAGTAGAGCCGCTTGGCCGCGCGCGGCTTCTGATACATGAACAGCGCCAGGCTGTCCTGGGGCGCGTAGGTCAGCCACTCCTGCACGGTCAGGCCGTTGCCCCGGGACTTGGAGATCTTCTCGCCGTTCTCGTCGAGGAACAGCTCGTAGCTGAAGCCGGCCGGCGGCCGGCCGCCGAGCACCTTCTCGATGCGCGTGGCCACGGTCACCGAATCGATCAGGTCCTTGCCCGACATCTCGTAGTCGACGTCGAGCGCGTACCAGCGCATGGCCCAGTCCGGCTTCCATTGCAGCTTGCAGCGGCCGCCGGTGACCGGGGTCTCGACCAGCGAGCCGTCCTCGTCGCGGTAGACGATGGTGCCGGCGTCGGCGTTGCGCTCGACCACCGGGGCCTGGAGCACCCGCCCGGTTTTCTGGCAGATCGGCAGGAACGGCGAATAGGTCTGGCGCCGCTCGGCCCCGAGCGTCGGCAGCATGATCGCCATGATCGCGTCGTAGTGCTCCAGCACCTTGATGAGCGCCCTGTCGAAACGGCCCGTGGTGTACCACTCGGTCGAGGACTGGAACTCGTAGTCGAAGCCGAAGTCGTCGAGGAAGGCCTGGAGCCGCGCGTTGTTGTGCGCGCCGAAGCTGTCGTGGGTGCCGAAGGGGTCCGGGACCGCGGTCAGCGGCTGGCCCAGGTGCTGGGCCAGCATGTCCCGGTTCGGGATGTTGTCCGGCACCTTGCGCAGGCCGTCCATGTCGTCGGAGAAGCAGAACAGCCGGGTCGGGATATCGCTCAAGCGCGCGAAGGCCTGGCGCACGACGGTGGTCCGTCCGACCTCGCCGAAGGTGCCGATGTGGGGCAGCCCGGAGGGTCCGTAGCCGGTCTGGAACAGGACGTAGCCCTTGTCCGGGGTCTTGCCGTTCAGGCGCTTGAGGAGATTGCGCGCCTCGGCGAAAGGCCAGGCCCGCGCCGCCGCGGCCAGCTCGCGCTCGCTGGTCATGATGTGGTGCACCGATTCGCTATCTGTTCCCGGTGCCAGGGAACCTAGGGGCGCGGGCGGGTGCCGTCAACGGGCGCGCGCCCTCTCCGTCAACGCTCGCGCGGTGGCCGCGGCCGGCCGAACAGCCCACGCAGAAAACCGCGCGCCCGGGCCATCTCCAGGAAGCCGGCGCGTTGTTCGGGGTCGAGCGTCGCCAGATAGCCGTGCAGCGCCTCGGCGCGGCCCAGGATGCGCTCCTGGCGCCTGGCCCTGCGCTCTTCCATCATCGCCTGCATCGCGGCGCGGTTGAACTCGGGCGCGGCGAGGCCGGCGAGGAAGCTGGCGCGGCGCTGTTGGTACTCCTCGCGGCTGGGCCGGGGGCTGTCCCGGGCCTGGTCGCGCAGCGCCTGCAGGGCGTCGCGCTGGGCCGGGCTCAGCGTGAGCTGCTCGGCCACGGAGTCGATACTGACCGCGGTGTACCGCCCGCGATGCTCCCCGCCATAGAACGAGTAAATCGCGCCGGCGGCGAAGAACAGGTTGGCCGCCAGCGAAACCCCCAGCAGAATCCAGACCAGCTTGCCTTTCATGGAACCTCTCCTAGATCAGATCGTCGGCCGGGTCGTCCAGGCCGAGTTCCAGATCGTCGCCGAGCGCCGCGGTCTGGACCGGGACCAGCCGTTCGGTGCCCAGGCGGCCGAGCTCGAAGGCGCCGGCCGAGACCACCAGCAGCGCCGCCGTCACCCCGGCCCAGGCCAGCGGGCGCCAGGCCTCGGGCTCGAACCCGATCAGGCCGCGCAGCCAGCCGAGCCCGGCGGAGACCGCCACCGGCGCCCGGACCAGGCCCTGGGCCCGGGAAACCAGGCTCGCCGGGGCGGCCTCCTGGGGGGCCTGCCTCGATTGGACGCGGGCCGCGACCATCAACTCCAGGGCTTCCGGGGTGGCCGCCATCCAGGCCTCGACCGCCTCGCGCCCGGCCTCATTCAAGGTGTTGTCCAGATAGGCCGCTAACATCAATGGGTTAGGTGTCTCTGGTGCGATCGCCGAGCGCCAACCGGGGCGTGCCCGGGCCCACAGCCCGGCCCCGTCGCCGCCGTTCCCGTATTCCTCGCTCATGGCCCCTTTGCTCCGTTATTGCCTGTTCTACGTTGTTCCCGGCCGCGGCATCCCCGGAAAATCTACCCTAATCCTCCGGTTCCCGGAAATGGGCCCGGAGCTTGACCAGCGCCTTGTGGTGGGTGCTGCGCACGGTCTGGGGCTCGACGCCCAGCACCTGGGCCGCCTCGGCGACCTCCATCTCGCGCGGGTAGAGCATCTCCAGCACCAGCGCCTGGCGCGGCGACAGCAAGCCCGGCGGGATGTCGACCTTGACCGGGTCCTTGGGCGGATCGACCGCCAGGTAGCGCTCGGGCACCGACTCGATCGGCTGGGCCCGGGCCTTCTGACGCCGCAGGTGGTCGATCGCCACGCTGTGGGCGATCACGCTCAGCCAGGTGGTGAGCTTGGCGCGGCCGGCGTCGTAGTTCCTCACCACATGGAAGTCCCGGGCGCAGAGCCGGACGAACACGTCCTGGGCCACGTCCTCGGCGTCCTCGCCGCGCCCGGCCGGGACCAGCTTGCGCCGCACCGCGGCGAAGATCACCGGGGCGAAGCGGATCACGAAGCGGTCCCAGGCCGCCTTGTCGCCCGCGACCAGCCGGTCCAGGCCGTCGAACTGCTCGCTCACCGCTGCGTCAACCGTCGTGGCATGGCCCGGATCATGGCACAGTGGTACACCGCGCGCCCCCGCGCCGCTATAGTCGGGCGTGAACGGGTACGAATCCGAACGGGGAGTGGGATGCGCATGGCCGATATCGTGATCGCGGTCGCCAAGGTGCCGCGGGTTCCGGAGCGAAGCGAGGCCGAAGCCTCGTGACCGCCGCCAAGGGAAACCGCGTGCTGCTGCCCGAGGCGCCGATCCTGGTGGCGGCGCTGAGCGCGGCGGTCTGGATCTCGCCGGACGGCGAGGTCACCCATCTGGACCCCGAGGCGGCGGCGCGGCGGGCGCGAGACGCGGCGCCGATTCTGTGCCACGGCCGGGCGACCGCGCGCCGCCTCGGCCTCGATCCCTTTCCGGCCTACGACCTTCTGGAGCTCTACGCCTTCGTGCGGCCGGCTACCTTCTGCACGCCGACGCCGCGCGGCCTGGCGCTGGCCCTCGGCCTGGCCGAACCCGCCGAGTTGGAGGCCGCCGCCGCCAGCCTGCGCGAGGCGGCGCGCGCCCTGCTCGCCGAGTTGGCC
>JACZVL010000258.1 GCA_022572685.1 Pseudomonadota bacterium | reverse complement strand
CCTCGGCCTCGATCTCACGCTCGTCCAGGATCGCCCGCGCCGGGTGCCCGGGCTCGACCTCGAAGACGGCGGCGACCGAGGCCTGCTTGGCGCCGGGGCGCAGCAGCCCGGCGTCCGCGCGGTTGCCGAGCGCGAGCCCCAGCGCGTCGAGCAGGATCGACTTGCCGGCGCCGGTCTCCCCGGTCAGCACGCTAAGCCCGCTCTCGAAGGACAGATCGAGGCGGTCGATCAGAACGACGTCACGGACCGACAGGCCGACCAGCATGCGGACCTCATGAGAAGACTGGGCGAAACCAAACCTAGATAAGCGACTTCCAGATGCGGGAGATCCAGGAGTCTTGGTATTCTTCGGGCCGCAGGTCGATTCCCGTCAACAGAACGTAGCTGTCGGCGTACCAGATGCTGCCCGGATAGTTGTAGCCGAGCACGGCGGCGGTCGACTGGGCCTCGTCGGTGACCCCGAGGGCGAGGTAGGACTCGACCAGCCGGTGCAGCGCCTCGGCCACGTGGGTGGTGGTCTGATAGTTCTCGATCACCAGGCGGAAGCGGTTGATCGCCGCCAGGTATTCACCCTGGTCCAGATAGTAGCGGCCGATCTCCATGTGCTTGCCCGCCAGATGGTCGCGCGCCAGGTCGATCTTGAGGGCCGCGTCGCGCGAGTAGCGGGATTCGGGGAACCGGCGGACCACCTCTTCCAGGTTCTTCAGCGCCTGCTGGGTGGCCCGCTGGTCGCGTCCGACGTCGGAGATCTGCTCGTAGTAGGAGATCGCCCGCAGATAATAGGCGTAGGCGATGTCCGTGTTGCCCGGGTGCAGCTCGATGAAGCGGTCGAGGGCGTTGATCGCCTCGTCGTAGCGGTTGTCCTGGTAGTTGGCGTAGGCCGCCATGACCTGGGCCTTGGCGGCCCAGGTGGAATAGGGGTGCTGGCGCTCGACCTCGTCGAACAGGCGCGCGGCATCGCTCAGGTCGCCGGCCTGCATGGCGTTCATGGCGTCGTTGTAGAGGGTCGCGACCGGCTGCTCGACGTACTCGGCCCGCTCCTCGTCGAACAGCCCGCAGGACCACAGCGACAGGCACAGCCCGGCCACCGCCAGGGCCCGTCCGGCGCGCCGGAAGCCGCCGCCGGCTTCGCCCGTTGTTCCCAGTCTCCGCAAACTTCCGCGCCTCCCAACGGCTCACCGGGCCCCTTCCCCGCGGGGCCGTTCGGAGTGAATTATAGGTGCAGGGCCAGGGCGTCTCAAGCCGCCAGAATCGAAACGGCGCCCCGTGGGACGCCGCCGATGGCGCCGGATGGTGGCCGTCAGGCCCGGGCGGCGACGGCGCGGGCCGGCGGGACCGAGGCCCCCATGCCCGTCTCTGGGCCCGTCTCTGGACCCGTCTCTGGACCCGTCTCTGGACCCGTCTCCGGCTCGACCTCCAGGTCCGCCTCCGTGAGCTCCCGCCAGCGCCAGGCCTGCTCGTCGGCGAACAGGGTCTGGAGCAAGCGCAGGGTCATGCCGTGGCCCGTGCGCGCGCAGCGGAACCTGCCGATCACCGGTCCGCCGATCAGCGTCAGGTCGCCGATCAGGTCGAGAACCTTGTGGCGTACGAACTCGTTGTCGTAGCGCAGGCCGCCATCGTTGAGCACCCGATCGCCGTCGATCACGATGGCGTTGTCGAGCGAACCGCCGAGGGCCAGGCCCATCGCGCGCAGCCTGTCGACCTCCTCGAGGAACCCGAAGGTGCGGGCGCGGGACACCTCCCGCTTGTAGCTCGCCTGGGTGACCTGGAACGACCACCGCTGGCGCGCCACCACCGGGCTGTCGAAGTCGATCTCGAAGTCGATGGACAGACCCCGGCCCGGCATCGCCGTGGCCGAGCGCCGGCTGTCCGACACCGTGACCTCCCGGCGGATCTCCAGCGCCCGGCGCGGCGCGTCCTGGGTCGTGGTTCCGGCGCATTCGATCAGGAACACGAAGGGCGCGCTGCTGCCGTCCATCGCCGGCACCTCGGGCCCGTTCAACTCGATCACCACGTTGTCGATGGCGCAGCCGGACAGGGCCGACAACAGATGCTCGACGGTGCCGACCTTGATGTCGGCCTCGCCCTCGAGCGTGGTGTTCAATGGGGTTTCGATGGCGTTGCGCCACGTCGCCGCGACCTCGGTGCGCCGCAGCGTGCCGTTGCGGCGGAACCGGATGCCGGTGCCGGCTTCGGCCGGATGCAAGGTCATGTTGACCTTGACGCCGCTGTGCAAGCCGATACCCGAGCAGTGGATCGAGTTCTTGAGCGTTCGTTGACGCAGGGACCCGTTGGTGGCCCCCAGTTTCATTTCCATTCTTCTGTCTCTTCCTGCCGTTCGTTGCGGCGGGATCGTTATCCGAATCGGCCTCGCGACGCCATGGCTGGTGCCGGGGCTTGCACCCTGGCTGGCGCCATCGCTGGCGTCGTGGTCGAGACGGAATTCCCCCAACAAAAAGAATCGCGGTAGAACACTTCAGGGGAACTTATAGGCAAGTTCCCCTGAAGGCCCAAATCACTCTTTGTTACAGTCTGTTACGCCGTTTTTCCGGACTCCGGGAAGCGGCTCGGCGGCGATGTCCTAATTCGCCTGCCGGCGCAGGAAGGCCGGAATGTCGAGCAGGTCCTCGTCGACCTGGCCGGCCGATTCCGGACGTGCCGAATCGAATCCCGACAGGCGTGGCTCAGCGGCGCGCGCCGCCGGTCCGGCCGGGGCTCTCGGCTTCGGCTCGGCGCTGGCCCGGGGCGTGGCCGCCGGCTGGGCCGGACCTTTGGTGGCGACGGCCTCCCCGGGGCCGCGTTGCTCGCCGCCCTGGGTCGCGGCCTGGATGGCGCGAGAGGCGCCGCCGGTCATCTTGGCGAACAAGCCGGGGACCTTCCGGGGCGCC
>JACZVL010000084.1 GCA_022572685.1 Pseudomonadota bacterium | reverse complement strand
GGCGGGGGCGGCGGACCCAGGCTGACGCCGTACCCGGCGAACCGGCGCCGGCCCGCACCCCCGCCCGGCCACCCATGGGATGATGAGGCTTGGGGTTGGTTCGGCCGGCCAAGCCAACCCCGAACCTGTGGCCGGGCGGGGGTGCGGGCCGGTGCGATTTCCGCGCATGCGGAAACTGTACTAGAATATGTCCCATGACCCAGCGAAGCTTTTCCGAGACCAAGCACTGGCTGCGCACCGCCCGGACCATCACCGAGGCGCTGCCGTTCATGCGCCGTTACGCGGGCCGCACCTTCGTGATCAAGTACGGCGGCCACGCCATGGGCGACGCCGAGCTCGCCCCCCTGTTCGCCAGCGACATCGTGCTGCTCAAGCAGATCGGCATCCACCCGGTGGTGGTGCACGGCGGCGGCCCCCAGATCGGCCAGATGCTGGAGCGCCTCAAGATCAAGAGCGAGTTCATCGACGGCCTGCGGGTGACCGACGCCGAGACCGTGGAGATCGTCGAGATGGTGCTGTCGGGCAGCATCAACAAGCAGATCGTCAGCGCCATCAACGCCGCCGGCGGCACCGCGATCGGCATTTCGGGCAAGGACGGCAACCTGATCCAGGCCAGCAAGCTGCGCCGCACCCGGCGCGATGAGAATTCCAACATCGAGAAGATTCTCGACCTCGGTTTCGTCGGCGAGCCGGAGCGGATCGACCCGCAGATCCTGACCTCGCTGGAGCAGTCGGGCATGATCCCGGTGATCGCGCCGATCGGCATCGGCGCGGACGGCGAGACCTACAACATCAACGCCGACACCGTGGCCGGCGCGATCGCGGCGGCGGTCGGGGCCTCGCGCCTGCTGTTGCTGACCGACGTGATCGGGGTGCTCGGCACGGACGGCGAGTTGCTCACGGACCTGACGGTCGAGCGGGTGCGGGACCTGCGCGCGGACGGCACCATCTCGGGCGGCATGATCCCCAAGCTGGAGACCTGCGTCGAGGCGGTGTCCAAGGGCGTCGACGCGGCGGTCATCCTCGACGGCCGCGTGCCCCATTCCATGCTGCTCGAGATCTTCACCGACCGCGGCATCGGCACCCTGATCCGCCGCGATTGAAGGAAAGAGAAAAGAATAAGGGGACAGTCCCTTTTTCGCTCCTAATATCCCTTGTCCAGGTCGACCACGTGCAGCAGCGGCTGGCCGGCTTCGAGGCGGCGGATGTTGTCGATCACGAAGGCGCAGGCGCCGCGCGCCATCGTCATGGAGGCGATATGGGGGACGACCACGACCCGCGGGTGGTCCCAGAACGGCGAGTCCTCCGGCAGCGGCTCGTCCCGGAACACATCCAGGGTGGCGCCGTTCAATCGCCCGGAATCGAGCGCCGCCAGCAGGTCCGCCTCGACCACCTGCGGGCCGCGGCCGACGCTGACCAGCGAAGCGCCCTCGGGCAGGGCCGCGAAGGCGCGGGCGTCGAGGATGCCGGTCGTCTCCGGGGTCAGCGGCAGCAGGCAGACCAGGATGTCGCTGCGATTGAGGAACGGCAGGAAGCCGTCCGCGCCGTGGAAGCTGGTGACCCCGGGCAGGTCCTTGGGGCTGCCGCTCCAGCCGGCCACGTCGAAGCCCAAGGCCACCAGCTTTTCGGCCGCGTCGCCGCCGAGCACGCCCAGGCCCATGATCCCGACCCGCCGGTCCCCGGCCGGCACCTGGTCGATCTCGCGCCAGATATGCTTTCGCGCCTGGGCCGCGTAGTCGAGCATGAAGCGGTGGTGGTAGAGCACGGACATCAGTACGAACTCGGTCATGCCCGCGGTCAGCCCCGGCTCGACCATGCGCACCACGGGCACGCCGGCGGGCAGCTCCGGGTCCGAGGACAGGTGGTCGATGCCGGCGAAGATGGAGAAGATCACCTTCAGGTTCGGGTAGCTCTTGAGCTCGCCCGGCGGCGGCCTCCAGACCAGCGCGTAGTCGATGTCGGCCGGATCGCCGACCTCGGGCCATGCGCGCAGATCGAGTCCGGGATCGAGCTCGAGAAGCGCGCGCCGCCAGGAATCGCCGCGGCCGATATCGAACTTGAACAGAAGTGCCATGGTGCCTCGTTGGTTACGTTGGAGCCTGCCAAGAAAAAATTACCACAGAGGCACAGAGGCACAGAGAACCAGAAAGAAGAAACACCACGAAGACACGAAGAACACGAAGAAGGTTTGCAGCGCGCATAGCGCGCAACCAAATATTCTTTGTGCCTTCGTGTCTTCGTGGTGACCTTTTTCTGTTGGTTCTCTGTGCCTCTGGGCCTCTGTGGTTCGCTTCCCCTACATCCGCACCACGTCGCCTTCAACCGCTTCGAGCTCGAAGGCGGCTTTCATCAGGGCCTGGGTGTAGGGCTCTTTCGGGGCCTCGAAGATCTGCTGGGCGGGGCCGTGCTCGACCACTTTGCCGTCGCGCATGACGATGACCTCGTCGGCGAGCGTGCGGACCACCTTGAGATCGTGGCTGATGAACAGGTAGGCGAGGTTGTTGCGGTCCTGAAGCTCGCGCAGCAAATCGACGATCTGGGCCTGGACCGACATATCGAGCGCCGAGGTCGGCTCGTCGAGAACCAGGAACTTGGGCTTGAGCACCATGGCGCGGGCGATGGCGACGCGCTGGCGCTGGCCGCCGGAGAACTCGTGCGGGTAGCGGTGGCGGCTCTCGGGATCGAGGCCGACCTCTTCCAGCGCGGCCACGATCATGGCCTCGCGTTCCTCGCCCGTGCCGCCCAGATCGTGGACCTTGAGGCCCTCCTCGACGATCTGGCCGATCGAGAGCCGCGGGCTGAGCGAGCCGTAGGGGTCCTGGAACACGATCTGCATCTGGCGCCGCAAGGGGCGCAGCTGCTTGGCGCCCAGGCCCTGGATGCCCGCGCCCCGGAAGCTGATCTCGCCCTGGCTCGAGATCAGGCGCAGCAGCGCGAGACCGAGGGTGGTCTTGCCCGAGCCGCTTTCGCCGACCACGCCCAGGGTGTGCCCCTCGCGCACCTTGAGAGAAATACCGTCGACCGCGCGCACGTAGTCGACCGTGCGCTTGAGCAAGCCCTTCCTGATCGGGAAGTGGACCTTGATCCCGGCGCCGGCCATCACGATGGGGGCGTCCGGCGGCGCCTTGATCGGGTCGCCCTTGGGCTGGGCGGCGAGCAGGCGCTGGGTGTAGGCGTGCTGCGGGCGCTGGAAGACGTCCTCGGTCGGCGCCTGCTCGACGATCTCGCCCTGGGTCATGACCGCGACCCGGTCGGCCATCTTGCGTACGATGGCGAGATCGTGGGTGATCAGCAGCAGCGCCATGCCGAACTCGGCCTGCAGGTCCTTGAGCAGCTTCAGGATCTGGGCCTGGATGGTGACGTCGAGCGCGGTCGTCGGCTCGTCGGCGATCAACAGGTCCGGCTCATTCGCCAGCGCCATGGCGATCATGACCCGCTGGCGCTGGCCGCCGGAGAGCTCGTGGGGATAGGCGCCCAGGCGCTTGGCGGCGTCCGGGATGCCGACCACCTTCAACAGCTCGAGCGTGCGCTCCCGCGCCGCCTCGCGGCTCAAGCCCTTGTGCAGGATCAGCATCTCGTTGATCTGCTTCTCGACCGTGTGCAGCGGGTTGAGCGAGGTCATGGGCTCCTGGAAGATCATCGAGATCTCGTCGCCGCGCACGTCGCGCAGCAGCGCCTTGGAGGCGCCGACCAACTCCTGGCCCTTGAAGCGGATCGAGCCCGTCGGGTGGCGCGCCAGGGGATAGGGCAGGAGCTGCACGATGGACAGCGCGGTCACCGACTTGCCCGAGCCGCTCTCGCCCACCAGCGCGAGGGTTTCGCCCTTGGCGATGTCGAAGGAGACGTGCCTGACCGCGTCGACCGGGCCGGTCGGCAGCATGAAGCGGGTCGAGAGCCCGCGCACCCGGAGCAGGGGTTCGGCCATCACTCGGCGCCCTCCAGGTCGGCCTTTGGGGCGGCCCCGGGCTGAAGGGTGACGGCCTCCTCGGCCGGCGCGGGCTCGCCGGCGAACAGCTTGCGCGGGTCGAGCGCGTCGCGCACCGCCTCGCCGATGAAGATCAGCAGGCTCAGCATGATCGCGATGGTGAAGAAGGCGGTCAGCCCGAGCCAGTACGCCTGCAAGTTGGCCTTGCCCTGGGCCAGGATCTCACCGAGCGAGGCCGAGCCCGGCGGCAGGCCGATGCCCAGGAAGTCGAGCGAGGTCAGCATGGTGACCGAGCCGGCCAGGGTGAACGGCATGAAGGTGATGGTCGCGACCAGCGCGTTCGGCAGCACGTGGCGGTACATGATGGTCAGGTCCGAGACCCCGAGCGCGCGCGCCGCGCGCACGTAATCGAAGTTGCGGGCGCGCAGGAACTCGGCGCGCACCACGCCGACGAAACCCATCCAGGTAAACATCAGCAACAGCCCGAGCAGCCACCAGAAATTGGGCTCGACCACGCTGGCCATGATGATCAGCAGGTAAAGGGTCGGCAGTCCGGACCAGATCTCCATGAAGCGTTGGAACACCAGGTCGATCCAGCCGCCGAAATAACCCTGGATGGCCCCCGCGGTGACCCCGATGGCGGCGCTGATCACGGTGAGGACGAAGCCGAACAAGACCGAGATGCGGAAGCCGTAGATCAGCCGCGCGACCACGTCCCGGGCCTGGTCGTCGGTGCCCAGCCAGTGTTCGGCGTCGGGTGGCGAGGGCGCCGGCACGGGTAAGTCCCAGGCCACGGTGCGGTGGTGGTAGCGCACCAGCGGCCAGATCATCCAGCCGCGCGCGTTGATCTTGGCGGCAACGACGGGGTCGCGGTAGTCGGCCGCGGTCTCGAAGTCGCCGCCGAAGGCGGTCTCCGGATAGTCCTTGAAGATCGGCGCATAGAGCTCGCCGTCGTAATAGGCCAGGAACGGCTTGTCGTTGGCGACGAATTCGGCGAACAGGGCGACCACGAAGATCACCAGGAAGATCCATAGCGACCAGAAGCCGCGCCGGTTGGCGCGGAAGTTGTGCAGGCGCCGGCGCGTCAGCGGCGATATCCGGCGGCCCAGGAAGCGATCCTCCGTGGATTTTGGGGTGCTTTGGGGCGTCCGGCTCATCTCATGCCCCCACGCGCTCGAAGGTGATGCGCGGGTCGATCACGGTGTACATGATATCGCCGATCAGCCCCATCACCAGGCCGAGCAGGGAGAAAAAGAACAGCGTCCCGAACATGATCGGATAGTCGCGCGCGAAAGTAGCCTCGAAACCAAGAAGCCCCAGGCCGTCGAGCGAGAAGATGATCTCGATCAGCACCGAGCTGGTGAACAGGATCGAGATGAAGGCGCTGGGGAAGCCGGCGATCACGATCAGCATGGCGTTGCGGAACACGTGGCCATAGAGCACGCGTTGCTCCGAGAGGCCCTTGGAGCGTGCGGTCACCACGTACTGCTGGTTGATCTGATCGAGGAAGGAGTTCTTGGTCAGCATGGTGAGCGTCGCGAAGCCGCCGATCACCATGGCCGTGATCGGCAGCACCAGGTGCCAGAGATAGTCGGCGACGCAAGCCGGCGAGGTGGCGCAACCGAGCAAGCTAAGATCCAGGTACTCCTCCGACTGGAGGCCGCGCAGGGGGAACCAGTCGAAATAGCTGCCGCCGGCGAACACCACCAGCAGGAGTACGGCAAACAGGAAGCCGGGAATGGCGTTGCCGACGATGACGACGCCGCTGGTCCAGATGTCGAAGCGGTTGCCGTCGCGCACCGCCTTGGCGATGCCGAGCGGGATCGAGATCAGGTAGACCAGAAGCGTGGTCCAGATGCCGAGCGAGATCGAAACCGGCATCTTCTCGAGCACCAGGTCGACCACCGGCCGGTCGCGGAAGAAGCTGTCGCCGAAATCGAAGGTCAGATAGTTGCCCATCATCTGGATGAAGCGCTCGTGCATCGGCTTGTCGAAGCCGAAGCGTATTTCCAGTTCCTTGATGAATTCGGGATCCAGGCCCTGGGCGCCGCGGTAGCGGCTGGTCGTGCTCTCCTGGCCGATGGCTTGGGTCTGGGCAGGCCCGACCGCGTCGCCGCCGCCGCTGCGGGTGATGCGCTCGGTGATCGCCGAACCTTCGCCGGTCAACTGCGCGATCGCCTGCTCGACCGGCCCGCCCGGCGCCAACTGCACGATGAAGAAATTGATCACCATGACGCCGAACAGAGTCGGAATCATCAGCAGCAGGCGGCGGGCGATGTAGGCGGTCATATGCGGGTCAACCTCACGCTTGCGGCCGGTTCAGGGCGCGGCGGAACACGAAATAGCCGGCCAGCAGCAGGCCGGAGAGCAGGGCGAGGGTCACGGTCAGGCCGGGGCCGCCGCCCTCGACCTCGGCGCTCGGCGCCTCGGTCTCGGGGCGCGCCTCGAGCCTGGCCGCCTTGGCCGGGTCGAACCACCAGAGGTCGGTCGAGGTGCCGAAACGCGCCGGCTGTTCGGGCCGCGAGTACTTGTCCCAATAGAGGATACGCTGCTTGCGCAGGTGCCAGTTGGGAATCATGTAGTGGCCCCACAGCAGCACCCGGTCGAGCGCCCGGGTCCGGGCGATCAGAGACTCCCGCGTGGGGGCGGAGATCAGCCGTTCGATCAGCTCGTCGATGACGGGGTCTTTGATTCCGGCGTAGTTCCGCGATGCGTTGGAATCCGCGGCGTCACTGCTCCAATAGCTGCGCTGTTCGTTGCCCGGCGACTCGGATTGCCCCCAGCTCCCGATAATCATGTCGAAATCGAAGGACCGCAGCCGGTTTATGTATTGGGATTCGTCGACCAGGCGCGCCTGCGCCTCGATGCCCAGGCGCTTCAGGTTGCGCACGAAAGGCAGCACCACCCGCTCGAAGGCCGGCGAGACCAGCAGGATCTGAAAGGTCATCTGTTTCTTGGTCTCGGCGTTCACCAGTTTCATGTCCTCGACCACCCAGCCGGCCTCGGCCAGCAGCTCGAAGGCGCGTTCCAGGTTCTGGCGCGGCCAACCGGTGCCGTCGGTCGAAGGCGCCCAGTAGGGCGTGGTGAAGACCGCCTCGGGAATTCGCCCGCGGTAATGCTCGAGAATCTCCAGCTCCTCGCCCTCGGGCAGGCCGGTGGCCGCCAGCTCGGAATTGGAGAAGTAGCTTTCGGTGCGCGTGTACTGGCTGAAGAAGATGTTGCGGTTGGTCCACTCGAAGTCGAAGGCGAAGGTCAGCGCGCGGCGTACGCGGCGATCCTGGAATTTGGCCCGGCGCGTGTTCAAGACGAAGGCCTGCATGCCCGTCGGCCGTTGGTGCGGCACCTCGATCTTCTGGAGCCAACCGTCGCGTACCACCGGCACGTCGTAGTCGACCGCCCAGGCCTTGGCCTGATTCTCGATGAAGAAGTCGATGTCGCCGGATTTGAGTGCCAGCCGGATCACCGTGGCGTCGCGGAAATAGTCGTAGCGGATGCGGTCGAAGTTGTTCTGGCCGCGATTGACCGCCAGGTCGTTGCCCCAATAGTCCTTTACCCGCTCGCCGATGACAAACCGGCCGGCCTCGAATTTGACCACGCGGTAGGGACCGCTGGTCAGCGGCGGGTCCAAGGTGGTCTTCGTAAAATCGCGATCCTCCGCCTCCCAATAATGCTTCGGCAGGATAGATAGCTCTCCGACGATGAGCGGCAGTTCCCGATTGCCCTTCTCGCTAAAGGTAAACTTCACCCGGCGCTCGCCAACTTGTTCCGCGCTTGCAACGCTGCCGTAATAGAAACGGTAACCCGGATGCCCTTTCGCCTTGAGCGTTTCGAACGACCAGATCACGTCTTCCACCGTGATCGGTTTGCCGTCGTGCCAGCGCGCCTCCGGCCTGAGCGTGAAGATCACCCAAGAGCGGTCCTCCGGCCATTCGATGGTCTCGGCGATGAGCCCGTATTTGGTAAAAGGCTCGTCGCCACTGCTGACCAGCAGGCTCTCGGCGCTCCACGGCCCGAAGGCGTTACCCTTGGGGATGAAGGCATTGAAGCTGTCGAAGGTGCCCTGGCTAGCCAGGCGGAGGGTGCCGCCCTTGGGCGCGTTCGGATTGACGTAGTCGAAGTGGGTGAAGTCGGGCCCATACTTGGGCTCGCCGTGCATGGCGATGGCGTGGGATTTGTGCACGTGATCGGGCGCGCCGGGCCGTGGGTCGGCCCGGGCCGAGGGCGCGAGAACGATGGTCAGCCCGATCAGGGTCGCTAGGATAAGGCGCATGGCCTCCGGCAACAGGCTAGAGCGGTACGTAGTATAGGCCGATTCCCTCTTCCAAGACCATGTTCGCCCGGCGCCGGTCAAGGCGTCGTGATCCGGGGTTATTCCGGGTTCAGCAGGGTCATCGCCGCGGCGTGGGCGCGCGCGTCGCCCGCGGCCAGCACCCGGCCGTCGGACTTAAGCCCGAGCGGCCGCCCCGCCCAGTCGGTGATGGTCCCGCCCGCGCCCTCCACCACCGCCACCAGCGGCAGGTAGTCGTAGGGGCCCATGGTCGCCTCGATCACCAGGTCGACGAAGCCGAGCGCCAGCAGGCCGTAGGCGTAGCACTCGCCGCCGTACATCGGCTGTCTGACCCGGGTGCGCACCCGCTCGAAGGCGGCGAAGTCGGCGCCCGGGAACATGTGCGGCGTGGTCGCGAACAAGGTCGCCTCGCCCAGTTCCGCGCAGGGCCGGACCCGCGCCGGCCGCGTGCCGTCGCGGTCGTGGTGGGTGGTCGGCCGGCCGGTGGCGCCGATCCAGCGTTCGCCCATGGCCGGCATGTCGATCGCTCCGAGCACCGGCGCGCCCTGGTGCAGCAGCGCGATCAGGGTGCCGAACTGCACGTGCCCGGAGATGAAGCGCCTGGTGCCGTCGATCGGGTCGAGCACCCAGACGTACTCGGCCCCGGCGCGCTCCGACCCATGTTCCTCGCCGACCACGCCGTGATCGGGGAAGCTTTCCGCGATCAGCGCCCGCATGGCGGCTTCGGCCTCGCGGTCGGCGATCGTCACCGGGCTCTCGTCGTCCTTGCGCTCGATCTCGATCGCGCCGCGGAAGTGGCCGCGCGCGATCGCTCCGGCGGCGTCCGCCAGGCGTCCGGCGAGCGTCACGAAGACCTCGGGGCAGGCTGCGCGCGGGGTGGTTTCCGACATGGCGGCGGGCGGCGGGCGGCGGGCTGGGACGCTACGCCTATTCCGGCAAGGCGGCGGGGTTGTCGCTCAGGCCGCGCAGGTGGGCGATCAGATCGGCGCGTTGTCCGGGCTTCCTGATCCCGGCGAAGAGCATCTTGGTGCCCGGCGCCCAGCCCTTGGGCCGGGTCAGGAAGGCGTCCAGGTTTTCGTAAGTCCAGGTCTCGCCGGACTTGTCCTTGAGCGCGGCGGAATAGCCGTAGCCCTCCGCCGAGGCGACCGGGCGGCCGACCAGGTCCCAGAGGTTGGGGCCGAGCCTGTGCTTGCCGCCCTTGTCCAGGGTGTGGCAACCGGTGCACCTCCTGACCGCCTTGGCGCCGGCCGCCGGATCGGCGGCGGCGAGCAGCGCGGCCACGCCCATCGGCGCTTGCGCGGGCTCGGTGTTCACCGCCTCGACCGCCCCCGGGGCCTCTTGCGGCTCGGCTTCCGTCGCCGCCTCCATGGTGGCGCGGACCTCGTCGCGGCGCTTCGGAAAAATCTCGTTGGCGATGACGTTGGACAGCGAGACGACCAGCGCCACGGTCAACAGCACGCCGATAATCTTGGTGAACTCGATGGAGTTCATGCCCTCACCCTTGCAGCCTCGAAATTGCTGCGGGACAATAGCTCCGCGCCCCATGGGGTTCAATAGCGCGGGCGCGGCCCACGGCGGAATGATACCAAAGGTCCCTCTCATGAGCCTGCCCCGGTCCCCCATCGTCATGATCCCGGCCCGTCTGGCCGCGACCCGCCTGCCCGGCAAGCCGCTCGCGGATATCCACGGCCTGCCGTTGATCGTCCACGTCTGGCGCCGGGCCGTGGCGGCGGACCTGGGGCCGGTGGTGGTCGCCTGCGCCGAGCCGGAAATCGCCGATGCGATCGCGGCGGCCGGCGGGCGCGCGATGCTGACCCGGCCCGATCACGGCTCGGGTTCGGACCGCATCTTCGAGGCGCTCGAGGCGTTCGACCCCGAGGGCCGCCACGACGTGGTGATCAACCTGCAGGGCGACCTGCCGACCATCGCGCCCGAGGTGCTGCGCGCGGTGCTGGCGCCGCTCGCCGAGCCCGCGGTCGATATCGCGACCCTGGTGGCCGAGATCACCGACCCGGCCGAGCGCGCCGACCCCAGCGTGGTCAAGGCCGCGCTCGCCTTTCCCGCCTCGGCGCCGGGGAATTCCGCCGAGGCGCCGCCCATCGCCCGCGCGCTCTATTTCAGCCGCGCGCCGGTGCCGTGGGACGGTAGCGGTCTGGGGGACGACGCCGATCCGAAGCGGCCGCTGTACCACCACATCGGGCTCTACGCCTATCGCCGCGCGGCGCTCGAGCGCTTCGTGACGCTGCCCGCCTCGGGCCTGGAACGGCGCGAGCGGCTGGAGCAGTTGCGCGCGCTCGAGGCCGGCATGCGCATCGACGCGGCCCTCGTTGACACCGTTCCGCTCGGCGTCGATACTCCCGCCGACCTGGCGCGCGCCCGCGAGCTCCTGGCTCCGCGGGCGCAGTCGTCCCACCAGTAGAGACGTCGTTCCACCGGTAAACAGGACCTCGATCGGACCATGGCCGAAGCCGCCGCCAGCAGTTTGATCGCCTTTCAGGGGGTCGCCGGCGCCTATTCCGACATGGCCTGCCGGGCGGTCCATCCGGAGATGACCACGCTGCCCTGCCCGTCCTTCGAGGACACCTTCGCCGCGGTCAACGAGGGCCGCGCGGGCCTCGCCATGATCCCGATCGAGAACTCCAGCGCCGGCCGGGTCGCCGACATCCATCACCTGCTGCCCGAATCCGGCCTGCACATCATCGCCGAGCACTTCCAGAAGGTCGACCATCAGCTGCTCGCCCTCAAGGGCGCCACCATGGGTGAGATCCAGGAGGTCCACAGCCACGTCCAGGCGCTCAGCCAGTGCCGCAAGTTCGTGCGCGGCGCCGGGTTCAAGCCGGTCGTCCACGCCGACACCGCCGCCGCCGCCGCCGAGGTCGCCGAGCGCGGCGATCCGACCCGCGCCGCCATCGCCTCGCGGCTGGCGGGCGAGATCTACGGCCTGTCGAGCCTGGGCAGCGACATCCAGGACCTCGAACACAACACCACCCGCTTCCTGATCATGTCCAAGGAACCGGTCGACCCCGATCCCGCCGAGGGGCCGGTGGTCACCACCTTCGTGTTCCGGGTGCGCAGCGTGCCGGCCGCGCTCTACAAGGGGCTCGGCGGCTTCGCGACCTGCGGGGTCAACATCACCAAGCTGGAAAGCTACATTCTGGACGCGAGCTTCACCGTGGCCCAGTTCTACGCCGATATCGAGGGCCACCCGGACCAGCGCATGGTGCGGCTGGCCCTCGAGGAACTCGGCTTCTTCTCCCGCGAGGTCAAAATCCTCGGCGTCTATCCGGCCAACCCGTTCCGGCAGACCGGCGTCGAAGGCACGATCTGAACCCACGGGTCGTTATCACTGATCCCTGGATTAGGTGTAAAAGGCCGCTATTCGCCCCGGCGGGGCGTTAACCATAACTATTAATATCGATAAAATTTTCGTAAAATTAATCTAGATTTTCGAATCGAAATAAGAGATAACTAAATACGCCAGTTATTTCCAGTGGGACGTTGGGACGCTTTGCGGTTAATAGTTGCCATTAATACTTTAGCCGCGGACTGCAAAGCAAAAACATTAGATGGGGTCTTGGGGATGTTGGGTATAGCAGCGGGCGTGGTCGCCCTTCTCGTGACGATTTGCGCGTTCCTCTATTTCGGGGTCAACAGCCTGCTTCTATGGAAGCTGGCGATCGAGGGGCCGGAGACCCGTCGGGTCCTGGGGCCACCGCTCTTGCCGGCGCTCCTGCAGAACACCGGGATTCCGCTCGCCGTTCTGGGCTTCGCCCTGCGCTCCAACGAGCTGGCGGTGGTCTCGGGCCTGCTGATCGGGCTCGGCATGCTGATGACCACGGAGAAATCGATCGGCCTGCATCCGGCGCTCGAGGCGACCCTGCTGCGCCTGGCGATCGTGGCGCTCGGCGCGGTCGGCCTGTTCTACCTTATTTTCTAAGGCGTTTTTCGTTTAGTTCGGGCCAGCCCGCGTTGGCCCGGGCTCAATCCTCCGCCAACCAGTCGTCGATCAGGCGCCGGGCGATCGAGTCCCGGCGTGGCAGGCGAAAGCTGTCGTCCTCCGGCGAGGCCTTGAGCGCGTCGCGGCTGTACCAGGCGGCGGCGGCCAACTCGTTCTGGTCGATCCGCAGCGGCCGGTGGCGGCAGGTGGCGTGGAAGCCCAGCATCAGCGAGGCGGGAAACGGCCACGGCTGGGAGGACTGGTAGCTGATCTGGTCGAGCTCGAGGCCGACCTCTTCCATGATCTCGCGCGCGACCGCCTCCTCCAGGCTCTCGCCGGGCTCGACGAAGCCGGCGAGGGTCGAGTGCATGCCGCTGGGCCAGATCTTCTGGCGCCCGAGCACGCAGCGCTCGCCGTCGTGGATCAGCATGATCACCGCCGGGTCGGTGCGCGGGAAGTGCTGGGTCCCGCAATCCTGGTCGCGGCAGAGGCGCAGGTGACCGCCCTGGGTGCTGGTGGTGGCCCCGCCGCAGACCCCGCAGAAGCGGTGGCGCTGGTGCCAATGGATCAGGCCGCGGGCGTAGGCCAGGATCGCGCCTTCGCCGCGTTCGACCAGCGGCCCGACCGCGCGCAGGTCCAGGAACCTGCCCAGCGGTGCGCCGCCGCCCG
The DNA here is from genome assembly GCA_022572685.1 of Pseudomonadota bacterium. GTDB lineage: Bacteria > Pseudomonadota > Alphaproteobacteria > Kiloniellales > J153 > JACZVL01. Next base: position 672 of record JACZVL010000084.1, on the reverse strand, counting down.
CCAGTTCGGGCGCGTTCTCCGGGTCCTCGATGGCCGAGAGGTCGAGGGCGAAATAGGCGGTCTCGCCGTCCAGCCCCAGGAACACGGTCTCGCTGGCCCGGGCCCGGAGCGCGTCCCCCACCGTGGCATCGAGCCAGACCGCGCGCGGGTCCTGTTCGCTGCGGATCAGGTTGCGGGCGCGCCACACCGGCACGAAGCGGCTCGCCGGGTCGGCCAGGCGCGCGGTCAGCCAATCCCCGTCCCGGCGCAGATGGTCGGCCCGGTCCAGGCGCATGCCGCTATAGAAATTGCCCCTGGGGCGCGCCTCCTCCATGGCGCCGAAGGTCGCACAGGCGCCGGGGGCGTGCAATGTAGGGGGCGTGCCATGCCGGGTGGGGCGCCATCGGGCGCGCGCCGACTTGCCGGGCTTCGCGCTTTGGGTCAGGCTCGGTGGGTCACATAGGGCCGGGGCGGGCGAGGTTCATGCGCAGGCGCAGATTTCTCGAACTCGGGTTCGCGGCAGTCGGGGCGGCGGTCGGGGCGGCGGCGGGGATGTTGTCGCCGGGGCCGGCGGCGGGGGCCTGCCCGGTGTTCCCGGCCGACGGCGAGCTCGACTTCCTGGTGCTGCGCCACGGCGTGGCGATCGGGACCCACCGCATCCGCTTCGCCCGCGAGGCCGGCCGCTTCGTGGTG
>JACZVL010000083.1 GCA_022572685.1 Pseudomonadota bacterium | reverse complement strand
TGCCCATCGTCGGGCGCGACGGGATCACCATGTTCGCGCTGTCCGGCCTCGACATCGCGCTCTGGGACCTGGCCGCCAAGGCGGCGGGCCAATCGCTCGCCCGGTTTCTTGGCGGCCCCGGGGGTGAGGGTGGCGCGCGCGAAATCCCCGGCTACGCCAGCCTGTTCCGCCTCGGCGAGCCGGAGGCCGTGGCCGAGCGGACCGCTGCTGCGCTGGCCGAGGGCTACCGCCATATCAAGCTGCACGAGATTCGCGAGCCGGAGGTCGCCGCGGCGCGCGAAGCGGCCGGGCCGGCGGTGACCATCATGGTCGACGCCAACTGCCCCTGGAGCCCGGCGGAGGCGCGCGAGATGGCGCTCAGGTTCAAGCGCTACGACATCCACTGGCTGGAGGAGCCGATCTTCCCGCCGGAGGATTTCGCCGCGCTCGCGCGCTTGCGCGCCGAGACCGGGGTGCCGCTGGCCGCCGGCGAGAACGCCTGCACCGCGTTCCAGTTCCAGGAAATGTTCGCCGCCGGCGCGGTCGACTACGCCCAGCCGAGCGTCACCAAGGTGGGCGGCATCACCGAGTTCCGCAAGGTGGCGGCGCTGGCGCGCACCCACGGCGTGGCCTTGATGCCGCACGCGCCCTACTTCGGCCCGGGCTTCCTGGCGACCCTGCAGCTGATGGCGGCGCTGCCCGACAGCGGGCTGGCCGAGTGGTTCTATCTCGAGCGCAAAGCCTGCCTCTACGGCGCGGCGATCGCACCGCGCGGCGGGGTGTTTCACCTGCCCCCGGGCCCGGGCCTGGGCGCCGAGCCCGACCCGGACGTGATCGAGGACTATCGGGCGCCGTAACCATCTGACAATACTACGTAAATAGGCGAATAAAGGGGACTGTCCCCTATATCGCGCAACTTCGGGGAGGAATGATCGCATGAGCAGCCTGGTTCTCTTGGTCGAGCTGACCATCAACGCCGGACGGATGGACGCCTTCCTGGCGCGCGCCCGCGAGCACCGGAGCAACGTGCTGAGCCACGAGCCGGACTGCAAGGGTTTCGAGCTGCTGGTCCCGACCGAGGACGGCGACACGGTCTTCCTCTACGAGGTCTACGCCGATCAGGCCGCCATCGACCATCACATGCAAACCCCCTACATGAAGCAATACCTGGCCGACACCGGCCCGATGATCGCCAAGCGCAACCGCAAGCTCTGCACCCTGGCGAGCGAATAACGACGCGCGCCAGGGCTTCCGCGGCCCCGGGCGTGGCGGCTCCAACCCCTTGGCCCGACGCCTGAATCGCGTCCCGACGCGCGGCCGCATTCTTGGACTCGCGGTCCGGTTACGGTTATGCTAGCGTTAACCTTGTCTGGAAGGAGCCGACCGGGGAAATCCCGGTTACTCGAACGGCAAAAAAAAGGGAGGCATCTGGGATGCATAGAAATACTTTTCTGAGCGTGGCCGCCGTCGCCGCCTTGGCGATCGGCCTGGTCAGCGTCACCGCGACCGCCGATGCGCAGGAGCGCGTCAAGTGGAAGATGCACAGCGCCTGGGGCAGCAGCCTGCCTCATCTGGGCACCTCCGGCGTGCGCTTTTCGAAGAACATCGAGCGCCTTTCCGGCGGCAAGTTCACGATGAAATTCTTCGAGCCGGGCGCCTTGATTCCGGCGAACGAGGGCTTCGACGCCACCTCCAAGGGCTCGATCGAGGCCGCCTGGACCACGGCCGGCTACGATGTCGGCAAGGTCCCGGCGCTGTCGTTCTTCACCGCCGTGCCGTTCGGCCCATCGATAGGCGAATACCTCGCCTGGATGAATTTCGGCGGCGGCAACGACTTGAAGCAGGAAATCTATGCCAAACACGGCATCAAGCAGATCAACTGCCTCGCCATCGGTCCCGAGACCTCGGGCTGGTTCAAGGAAGAGATCAAGGATCTGGAGCAGCTCCGCGGCATGAAGATGCGCTTCTTCGGCCTCGGCGCCCGTGTCATGCAGAAGCTCGGCGTGTCGACCCAGTTGCTGGCGGGCGGCGACATCTTCCCGGCGCTGGAAAAGGGCGTGATCGACGCCACCGAGTTCTCGATGCCCGCCATGGACATCAAGTATGGCTTCTACCAGATCGCCAAGAACAACTACTTCCCGGGCTGGCACCAGCAGGTGTCGGTGAACTCATTGTATATCAACATGGACAAGTGGAACTCCTTGCCGGACCAGTATCAGGCGATGATCGAGATCGCCTGCGGCGACAGCATTACGTTCACCTACGCGGAGACCGAGTACGTGAACCCCTTCGCGATGGTCGAGATGAGCGAAAAATACGGCGTTAAGGTCCGCCGTTGGACCGACGATCAGCTGGCCGTGTTCGAGAGAGCCTGGAACGAGGTCGTGGCGGAAGATTCGGCCAAGGATCCGCTGTTCAAGAAAGTGGCCGAAAGCTACTACAGTTTCCGCGAGTCCTATTCTATCTGGGGTAACGCCCAAGCTCTGAAGCCGACCTATCTGGACTGACCGAGCGGGACGCGACCTAAGTTCCGCTGATTTTGAGACAGCGGCCGGAGTCCGCCCTGGGCTCCGGCCGTTTCTCTCATAGGTCAAACGCAGGTGCGTTCATAGGTAACGTCCCCGCTTTGGGAGGCGACGGATGGAAGCCATTCTGAAAACGGTGAGCCGGAACACAGGGGCCACGGTTGGCGTCATCCTGCTGGTCGCCGTCGGCATCGCGTATGCCTCGATCTTGGCGATGAGCCCCGAGGAGCAGCAGTCGCTGCTCTATACCGTCCAGGATTTCCTGCCGATCTTCATGTTCCTGTCGCTGGCGGTCCTGCTTTTCTCGGGCTTCCCGGTCGCCTTCATCCTTGGCGGCATCGCGCTCTTGTTCGGCCTGATCGGCTATTTCCTCGACGTCTTTTCACTGATCGAGTTTTTCAACTTCATGCCCCGGATCTGGTTCCAGGGCGCGGAGAACCTGGTCCTGGTCGCGATACCGGCCTTCGTCTTCATGGGCGTGATGATGGAGCGCGGCGGCATCGCCGACGATCTGCTGTATTGCGTGCAGGTCCTCTTGAAGGGCGTCGCGGGGTCGCTGGCCCTCGCCGTCACCATCATGGGCACCATCCTGGCGGCGATGACCGGCATCATCGGCGCATCGGTCACCATGATGACGTCGCTCGCCCTGCCGACCATGATGCGCCAGGGCTACAGCCACTCGCTTTCCTGCGGGGTCATCGCCGCCTCCGGCACGCTGGGCATCCTGATCCCGCCCAGCATCATGCTGATCATCATGGCGGACCTGATGGCCGTCTCGGTGGGCAGCATGTTCATGGCGGCGCTGTTGCCGGGTCTGGTTCTCGCCGCCCTCTATCTGATTTTCGTCGCCACCTACGCCAGGCTCAGGCCCGAGGTGGCGCCGCCGCTGCCGCCGGAACTGCTCCACGTGCCAAAAGGCCAACTCCTCCACGGGTTTGACATCAAGGTGACCGCGTTTGGCCTCGCGGCCGTGGCCCTCGCCCTCGCAGGCTGGATGGGCGTCATCCCCACCGCGTGGGCCACGTGGCTGGGCATTGGTTTCGCCGTTCCCGCCCTGTTCCTGTTCACCGGCCCGCTGATCCGTAAGGCCTTCATCCCGCCGGTGGTGCTGATCGGCATGATCAAGGGCTCGATCCTGTTCGGGATCGCCACCCCCAGCGAGGCCGGCGCGGTCGGCGCCTTCGGCGTGCTTTTACTGACGATGGTTGCCGGCCGGCTGAACTTCAAGGTGCTGCAAGGGGTGTGCCACAGCGCGGCCCGCACGATCGCGATGATCTTTTTCATCATCATCAGCGCCACCTGCTTCGCCTACGTTTACCGGTCTCTCGGCGGCGACGATATCGTCGAGTACATTGTCTTTTCAGCGGGCGTGGACTCCTGGGGGCTGTTGATCCTGCTGATGGTGATGACGTTCTTTTTGGGCTTTTTCCTCGACTTCATCGAGATCACCCTCATCGTGCTGCCGGTGTTCGCGCCGCTGGTGGCGAGCATGGACTTCGGCGACCACATCGCGAAGCCCGACATTATCTATTGGTTCCTGATCCTGATGGCGATCAATCTGCAGACCTCGTTCCTGACGCCGCCGTTCGGCTTCGCGCTGTTCTACCTCAAGGGCATCGCGCCCAAGGAGATCAAGATCCAGTCGATCTATAAGGGCATCATCCCCTTCGTTCTGCTGCAGTTGACCGGCCTGATCTTGGTGATGTGGCAGCCGAACATCGCGCTGTGGCTGATGAAGGCGGTTTATGAACATTGAACCCGCGGCCCGAGACCGTTGGAGAGAACGCGAGTGAATGAGACGACCTCCGATCCCGCCGCCGGCGGTGCCGTGGAGCCCATGGAACCGCATCACCTCACCGCGGAGGAGATGCCGGCGATCTTGCGTTTCAGCGAGATGCTGAGACGTTTGGTCGACCGGGTCGGCCGGTTCGGGTCGTGGTTCGCCATGCCGATGATCCTGATCACGGCCTTCGACCTGTTCATCCGCAAGACCGGCGTGGTGCAGATCTGGTTGGTCGAGAACGTGAGCCAGTATTTCGGCTCGACCCTGCTGCAGGAACTCGAGTGGCACGCCCACACCGTGCTGTTTTCCCTGGTCCTCGGCTTCGGCTACGTCCGGAACACGCACGTGCGGGTGGATTTGATCCGCGAACGGCTCGATTTCCGGAAGAAGGCCTGGATCGAGCTTATCGGGCTGACCGTCTTTCTGCTGCCCTTCGGCTCTACCATCGTCTATTTCGCGGTCGTGTACGCCTATGATTCCTGGGTGATCGGCGAGATTTCGGCGTCCCTGGTCGGGATGCCTCATCGCTGGGTCATCAAGTCCGTCCTCGCGATCGGCCTCATCGTTGCCGTGCTCGCCGGGATCGCCGTCTGGCTCCAGGTGGCGGTGGCGCTGTTCGGGCCGCAACACTGGCGCTATCCGCTGATGACCATCGAGTGGCCGGAGGATGTCGGCAAGGCGGTCGAGGGCAAGGAGCGGCTGGATTTGGACGCCGCGGACGACCAGCTCGAGGTGCGCGCCTCGGCGCCACAAGCCATGGTGCCGGATCGGCAGGAAGCCGGGGGATAGACCCCTTGCGGTTCGAGATGGCGGTGCGCCGGCGGTGGACCCGGGGAAGTCGGGCGTCGACAGGACCGCGGGCGTGGCGACCAAGGCCGATAAAGCCGTCCAGGTCCTTGGCCCGGTTGAGATTGGTGATTGGATGTCCTGGGATAAATTCGTAAAGAAATATGTCTGGGACGACGTCAAGACGCCGTATTTCGTGCGCGTGGCCAAGTTAAGTAAGGTTCAGGCCGGGTATGAAATTTTTTCCTATTCGCTGTTCCTCGCCATCCTGTTCGCCGTGATCTCGATCGCATCGCTGTCCGAGCAAGCTCCCCAGGGACGGTCCGAGGTGGTTTCGATCTATGGGTTTTGCGTGGTGTGCGGCGCCATCGTCCTCGCCACCACCAAAAGCCCCGCCGCCGCTCTTGTTTGCGCATCCGCGCCGCTGGCCGCACTGCTGTATTTCTTCCTTGAAGGATTTCCCGCCGGGCTCGGTGCGATCGACAAACGGCTGTTCGTTGCCGTCACTTTGGGTCTGCTGGTTTATTCCGCGCGGGTGGTGGCCATAGCGAAAGCCTATCCGAACATGCCGGATGCGGTCGGGGGCGGGTAGGGGCCCCTGTTTCTACCCAGGCCACGGTCCATGAACGACGTTCCAGCCGCAAGTGACGAAACCGCCGAACGCGATCGCGCGGTTCGCCGCCTGCGCCGTCACCTCTTGGCTTACGTCGCGGTCAACGCCGTCTTGTTCCTGATCGACCTGCTGACACCCGGCTCATGGTGGTTCCTGTGGCCGATGTTCGGTTGGGGCGTTGCCGTCGCCGCGCATTGGCTGTACGTCAAGAGCGTCCACATCGACGACGACTGGACCCAACAGAGGACCGAGGACATCCGGCTCCAGGCCTATGACCTGGGCCACATCGAAGACATCGAGACGCGGCACGAAAAGACGGAAGCGCGGCGCCGGCCAGGCGCTGGGCCGCCCGACAAAAATCACTTCGAAACCATTCGCGAGAGTTACGAAAAAGCGGCCTCGCGGTCCGACGTGAAAGACCTCGACGACGACTCCGGCGACGGCCCCGGCGACGGCCCCGGCGACTCCACGCCCAAGCCGGACGACGCTTTGAAGAAACGACCATGAAGGTCACCATCGAGACCCTCCGCCGCGGCGCCTGAACCGGCGCGCCCCGACCGGATCAATCCAGCCGGCGCACCCGGTCCGAGGCGAGCAGGGCGGCGGCGAAGTCCGGGACCTTCAGGCCGCCCGCGACCTTGGCCTCGAGCCCCGCCTCGGCCTCGCGAATCCGCGCCAGCGCCTGGGCCACCTCCTCGATGCGCGCGCGCGGCACCACCACCACCCCGTCGCGGTCGCCGGCCACCACATCGCCGCTCATCACCGTCACCCCGCCCAGATTGATCGGCAGGCCGGCCTTGCCCGGGCCGTTGCGGGCCGGCGAGTTGGGACTGATGCCGCGGCAGAACACCGGAATTCCGACCGCCTCGAGGCCGTCCGAATCGCGCGCCAGCCCATCGGTCACGAAGGCCAGCGCGCCGCAGTTCCGGGCCATGCCGAGCACCAGATCGCCGATCAGGGCACAGCCCATGTAGGAATCGGTGGCGGCCACGATGACGTCGCCGGGCCGGGTCGCTTGAAGCGCCGCGAAGACCGCCAGGTTGTCCGCCGGCCCGCAGTCGCAGGTCACCGCCACGCCGCAGAAGACCTGATCCGCCGGCGACGCCGGGCTGACCGGCTTGATGCGGTAGTCGAGCGCGCCGAGGCCGCCGAGCGCGTCCACCAGATGGCCCGTGGGCGCGCCGGCGAGCGCCGCCACCGCGGCCGCCGCGGGCCGCTCGAAGGTGCTTCGGACGGTCAGAAGGGGAGGATCCTCGATCATGATACGGCCGTTCCCTGTTTCTTGAACCTGGGCTAGCTTATACCCATGAACATGACCGAACGAATCGAGCCGGGACAGACATTTTGCGGGGTGCCGTTCTGCGCCGACCTCGGCGCGCTGGAGGCCGAGGTCGCGGTGCTCGGCGCCCCCCACGGCACGCCCTACGAGCCCGGAACGCCAAGCCATGCGGCGGGCGGCGCCAGCGCTGTCAGGGGCGCGCTGGGCTGGTACAGCGCCAACCCGGAGCAGTTCGACTTCGATTCCATGGGGCCGCTGTTCGGCGGCGCGCGGGTGGTCGACTGCGGCGACGTGGCGGGCGACCTCCACGACGGCGCGGCGAACCGCCACAACATCGAGGCCGCGGTGCGTGGCATCCGGGAGCGCGGCGCGGTGCCGCTGCTGCTCGGCGGCGACGATTCGGTGCCGATCCCCCTGTTTCGGGCCTATTCCGAGGCGCGCGGCCTCACCATCGTGCAGATCGACGCCCACATCGACTGGCGCGACCAGGTGAAGGGCGTGCGCGAGGGTTTCTCCAGCACCATGCGCCGGGCCTCGGAGATGGCCCAGATCGCTCGCATCATCCAGATCGGCGCCCGCGGCCCCGGCAGCGCGCGCGAGGCCGAGCTCGAAGACGCCCGCGCCTGGGGCGCCCACATCCATACGGCGCGCGCGGTCCACGCCCAGGGCGTCGGCCCCGCCCTCGACCAGGTGCCCGCGGGCGCCGAGGTGATCCTCTCGATCGACGTCGACGGCATCGACCCCGCCGTGGTGCCCGGCGTGATCCTGCCGGCCTTCGGCGGGCTGAGCTACCAGCAGGTGCTCGACGTGATCCACGGGGTCGCCGCCAAGGCCACCATCGTCGGCGCCGCCTTCGTCGAATACGTGCCCGAGAAAGACCCCACAGGAACCGGCGCCCAAGCCATCGCCCGGCTCGCCAGCAACGTGATTGCGGCCGTGGGGGGACAGCGGGGCGGGTAGCCGCCCTACTCGGGCAGGCCGGCCTGGGCGAGATCGCCGACGAGACGATCCTTGTAGACCGCGTCCCTGTAGAACTCGCCGGCGAGGAACTTGGCGATGGCGAACGCCGGGTCGATGCGCAGCAGCGCCTCGACCGCGCGCGCAATTTTCTCCGAGTCGCCCAGGTGCAGGGTGGCGGCGACATTGTAGGCCGCCGCCCGGCGCGTCAGGCGCGGCAACTGGGCGACGACGGCGGTGGTCTCCTGGTAGCGCTCCAGCACGTAGTTGGCCACGGCCTCCAGTTCGCGGCAGTACTCGGGCAGGAAGGGATCCAGTTTCTTGGCCCGCCGCTGTAGCTCCAGCGCCTTCTCGCCCTCGCCTAGGAAAACATGAAGTTCGCCGGTCCGGCCGACGATGTAGGCATGATTGGGATTGAGCTCGAGCGCGCGCTGGAAGTGATAGGCCGCGCGGTCGAACTCGCGCATGGAGAGGCAAATAGAGCCCGCTATCCGGTGGCACTCCGCATCGTTGTCGTCCAGTTCGATTCCGCGCTTGCTCGCCGCGAGACACCCGTTGAAATGCTTTTGATCGCTCGTCCATTCCCACAGGGTCGCCAATGAACAGGCGCGCCAAGCATGGGCGCGGCCGTACTCCGGGTCCTTCTCGAGGGCGCGATCGAACCAGGCCACCGCCTGCTCCGCATGGGTCTGGGTCACGCCGCCGAGCCGGTGATGCTCCAACCCCCGCATGAGACAATCGTAGGCAGCCATGTCCTTGGGCTTCTTGCGCCGCGCCGAGGCGGCGGCGTCCAGCTCCATCCGGCCCACCACGGTCGAGACGATCGACCCCACGATCTCGTCCTGGACGTCGAACAGATCGTCGAGGGAGCAGTCGTGGCGGTCGGCCCAGACGTGCTCGCCGTTCCTGGTCGAGATCAGCTGGCCGGTGATGCGGATGCGGGACCCGAGTTTCCGGACGCTGCCTTCCAGGCAGTAGGTCACGCCCAGCTCCCGCCCGACGGCACGCGGGTCCGCGTTCCGGTCGCGATAGGCGAAGCTCGCGTTCCGCGACACCACGAAGAGGTCCTTGAACTTCGCCAGCCCGGTGATCAGGTCCTCGCACATGCCGTCGGCCAGATAGTCCTGCTCGGGATCGTTGCTCATGTTGGCGAAAGGCAGCACCGCGATGGAGTTGGAGTCCTGCGCCTCGGGTCCATCGGGCCGTTCCGCCTCGGGTGCCGCCAGGGTGCCGGTGATGTAGCTGTGGTTCTCGATCTCGTCCACGACCCGGTAGAGCCGGACCGGCTCGGAGATGTTCTTCAGCGCGACCTCGCCGATCTCCTCAAAGGTCAGCTGCGCGATCCGCTTGACCTGATCGAACACCGCCTGGGTGAGCGCGACCGAGCCCGGCGCCGCCTGGCCCTCGACCCGGGCGGCGATATTCACGCCGTCGCCGAGCAGGTCGTCGCCGTCGACCACCACGTCCGCCAGGTGAACGCCGATCCGCAACTCGAGCACGCCGCTGTCATGCCGACGCAGGCTCGCAAGGTCGCGCTGAATATCGAAACCGGCACGGACCGCCGATACCGGACTGGGGAACTCGGCGAGGTACCCGTCCCCGGCCTGCGAAAAGATGCGCCCGGCCCTTTCTTCGACCCGGTCCCGGACCACCTCACGGACCCGCGCCAGGCGCGCGAGCGTATCGGCCTCCGACACGCCCATCAGCGCCGAATAGCCGACGACGTCGCCCGCCATGAGTGCGGCAAGTCGGCGTTCCATGTCCATTCCCGAACCTGTTCCCGAGCTGGGGCCGGAAACATAGCACGCCGCCCCGCGCCGATCCAACAGCCAGCACACCCCTCAACCCTCGGCGAGGACCGGCGTGCTGGCGAGGAAATCCTCGACCGTGGCCGCGCCACCCGCGCGGGCGGCGTCGAGGCGGGCGCGGGCTTCGTTCAGCGCCGCGCGGCGCTCCAGAAGATGGTTGTACTGGGCGTCGCAGGCCGGGATCGGCGCCGGATAGGCTCTTATCTCCGCCACCACCGCTTCCTGCAATCGCACGAGCCGCGCCCGTAGCGCGTCCCAATCCGCGTCGGTCGTCATGACGGCCATCTTAACCCAATCGCCCCTGTTCCAGCCAGCGGTGGCAATCGGGGGTTAGCTCGCGGGCCACGGCGGCGTCGTACATCTCGAGATCGCTTGCCGTCAGCACCGAACGCCAGCGGCCGTTGGTCCCCTTGTTGATGAATGTCCTGGCGCCACCCTCGAAATGCAGATGAGCCTCGGGTTCGAGCTTTTCCGCATCCCGCTTCATGCTTTTGAATTCCACCATGTTGGCGATCGCCGTCAGGGTGGCCGGGGGGCATTGGATCTCCAGGTAGGCGGCAATCCGGGCAATCTCGCCTTCCAGATCGGCCAGCAGATCGCCGAAGTGCGCCAAGAGGATGTTGGGCAGATGCTTGTAGTTCCACCAAGTCTGGACATGACGGAAGTTCGACCAATGGGGATAGCCTTCGCTCTCCCAGTCGAACCAGCCGGTGTTGATCCACAGGCTCCAGAACTCCCGAATATCGTCCGGACAGGGTGGCATGGGCGGTCCGACCCGCCCCGGCGTCTCGTTCATTTCCGCGAGCGTGCCCGCCGTGTAGGCCGAATAATGGTTCCAAAGAGACATGAAGACATCGCGGGGGTCGCGGCCCACCACGATGTATTTCACCTGTTCCGCATAACGCATTCCGTCCAGCGGCAGATGGGATTTTAGGCAGCGGCGATGGGTCTGGGCTTCGATCTTGGCGGCCAACTCCCCGACCGGAGTTGTCCGGTTGTCGACCCAGGGAGAATAGTCGTTGATCGGCCTCTGTTGCAGGTCCTGGAAGATCAGATGCAGCACGATGGACTGCATCCAGGTGGTGCCGGACTTATAAGGCGTTGCGATAACGACATCGTCACCGCGCGGCCGGACGTGGTCCCAGCGGGTCGAGTCCATGAGATGGTTCTGATAGATATGCTCGACCCGGGGCAGACCTCCGGTCATCGACAGTCTCCTAAGCAGAAGCCCGCTTGAGGCAGCATCCCGTGATTGCCGCGGATTGGCAATACTTGCGATGAGCGGGACCGGTTTCGCGCGCCGCGAAATGGCGCTACGTTGAGCGCCATGACCGATGACGACAAGGACGCCTGGTCCGCCCGGCTCTTCGAGCAGTTGATCGAGGCCGGGGTGCGGCTGTTCGCCTATGTGCCCGACGCCGGCAACGCGCGCCTGATCGAGCTCGCCGAGGCCCACAACGAGGCACGCCCGGTGCTCCTCGCCTCGGAGCAGGAAGGGGTGGCGATCTGCGCCGGCGCCGATCTGGTGGGGGCACGCGCGGTCCTGTGCATGCAGTCCTCCGGGCTCGGCAACTGCCCGAACTTCCTGTCGCTCATCAAGGGCGGCGGCTTTCCGCTGCTGCTGATCGTCACCATGCGCGGCGACTACGGCGAGCAGAACCCCTGGCAGTACCCCATGGGCCAGGCGGTCGAGCCGATCCTGGCGGCCATGGGGGTGCTGAGCTTCCGGGTCGCGCGGCCGGAGGACCTGGAACCCGCCACCAGCGCCGCGCTCGCGGCCGCGTTCCGCGCCGGACAGGGGGCCGCCTTGGTGCTGTCCCAGAAGTTCCTCGGCGCCAAGGCTTTTTAAGAGAGGTTCCGCTTGCGCGGAACCGCACCGGCCCGCTCCCCCACCCGGCCACCCATGAGATTATGATCGGGGTGGCCGGGTGGGGGAGCGGGCCGGTGCGACGCGAACAAAGTGAGTGCTACACCGAGAGGCGCCACCATGACCGACGCCGAAATCGACCGCCGCGAGCTGCTGCCGGCGTTGTTCCCGGCGCCCGGCGACATCCTCATGGTCAGCGGCCTGGCCGGCGCCTCCCGCGATGCCGCCGCGCTGACCGGCGATGGCGACACCCTCTTCACCATGGCCGGGACCATGGGCGCCGCGGTGCCGCTGGGGCTCGGCATGGCGCTCTCGGCGCCCGCCTCCCAGGTGGCGGTGATCACCGGCGACGGCGAGCTCCTGATGGACCTGGGGGCGCTGGCCACGGTCGCGACCCAGGCGCCGGAAAATTTCTCCATAATCTGCATCGACAACGGCCGCCACGGCGAGACCGGCGGACAGTTGGGCCATACCTCCCACCGGACCGATCTCGCCCGCATCGCCGAGGGCGCCGGGCTGGCCTCGGTCCTGGCCATCAGCCGACCCGGGGAGATCGCGGCGGCGGCGAAATTCCTGGCCGAGGCAACCGCGCCGCGCTTCCTCTTGGTCCGGGTCAAGGCCGGCCCGCCGGCCGCCTACCAGCGCGACCTCGACCCCGCCGCCTGCCGGCTGCGCTTCCGCAACGCCTACCTCGGCGCAGGCTAGCCTTTGTCCACCGGGACGATGGTGACGCCGCCGGCGTATTGCTCGGTCGGGGTCATCTCGATGGTGCCGATGTTGACCCGCCAGGGCACGTCGAGGGCGTAGAGGATGGCGTCGGCCACGTCGTCCGGGACCAGGATCTCGAAGCCCGCGTAGGCCTCCTTCGCCGCTTCCTCGCCGACCGCGACCTGGAAGAACTCGGTCTCGACCCGGCCCGGGCAGATCTCGGTCACCCGCACGCCGCTGCCCTGGAGCTCGACCCGCAGGTTCTGGCTGAGCAGATGCACCGCGCCCTTGCTGGCGCCGTAGAGCGAGGACTTGATCGGGTAGAGCCCGGCGATCGAGCCGATGTTGACGATGTGCCCGCGCTTGCGCGCGACCATCCCGGCCGCCACCGCGCGCACCACGTGGACCGCGGCCACCACGTTGGTGCCGAGCGTGGCATCGATGTCCTCGGGCAGGACCTCGAACAGCGCCTCGAAGCCGCGGCCGAGGCCTGCGTTGTTGACCAGGATGTCGACCTCGAGCCCGCCGAGGGCATCGTACAGCGCCCCGGTATCGCGCAAATCCAGCACCAGCGGCGTGCAGCCGGTCTCCTGGGCCAGCGCCTCGAGCCGCTCGGCGCGCCGCGCCACGGCATGAACGGTCAATCCCCGCGCGCGCAGCGCGGTCACGACCGCCGCGCCGATGCCGCTGGATGCGCCGGTCACCAGCGCGGTTCGGTAATCATCGAGCGCCATCCCGCGCCTCCCCCGTTTCTTTGGTCCAGGTTTGTCGATCTCGAAGGGATTGGACCCGATCGGGGTGGAACGGACAAGGGCTCCCGCGACAGGATCGGCACTTCCGCCATGGACGGCCGGCCGCCGCCGGCCCATACTTCGCGCGCAAATTCACACAAGAAATGCCCAGCGGGGAGACACCGACCATGGCCGAGGCCACGACGCTCACCATCCGCCTGCACGCCGCCGACAACGTGGTGGTGGCGCGCACCGACATCCTGCCGGGCACCGAAATCCCCGGCGAAGGCGTCACCCTGCGCGATGCCATCCCCGGCGGCCACAAGCTGACCACGGCAGCGATTCCCAAGGGCGAGGCGCTGCGCAAGTACGACCAGATCATCGGCTTCGCGGCCGAGGACCTGGAACCCGGGCGCCACGCCCACGTCGATACCGTGGAGCTGCACGACTTCGAGCGCGACCCCGCGCCGGGCACCGAGG
>JACZVL010000082.1 GCA_022572685.1 Pseudomonadota bacterium | reverse complement strand
CAGCGCGCCGGGCAGGTCCGCGCCGCGCTCGACCCGCTCGCCCCAGCCGCGGCTCGCCTCGACGATGCGCACGAAGTCGGGCGCCGGCGCCAGCGAGGTCACCGGCATGAGTTTCATCCGGGACGCCTCGCCGTCCGGATACATGGCCAGGGTCGCGCGCCGCACCGCGTTCCAGCCCCCGTTGTTGAAGACCACGGTCAGGATCGGCAGTTCCTGGGCCTCGGCGATCTGATGGCAGGACACCGGGTTGGCGAAGATGTGGGAGCCCTCGCCGATGCAGGCGGCGACCAGGCGCTCCCGGTCCGCGAGCTGCGCCCCCAGCGCCGCCGGCACCGCCCAGCCCAGGCCGCCGGAGAGCGGGTGCGAGAAATAGCTGCCCGGGCGCTCGAAGGACATCACCGAGGGATCGCAGCCGAGCTCGGTGAACACCGCCGCGGCGGGGCCCAGCGCCTCCGAGAGGCAGTGGCTGGCCCAGAGCGGGCTCATCGGCGCGCCGTCGCCCTGGCGCGCCTGACGCGTCTCGGTGGCGCGGGCGGCGACCCGCGCGCGGCGCGCGGTAAGCTTGGCCTGGTTTTCCGCCAGGCGCGGCCGCAGCGCCTCGGCCAGGGCCGAGACCACGGCGGCGGTCTCGCCGGCGAGCGAGATATCGGCTGGAAAACCGCGGACCGGCGTGCGCGTGAACAGGGGATCGGGGCCGGCCTGGATGACTTGGCAGCCGGCGGGCGGCGCGTGCCGGTCCGGCACCCAGGGCACCAGGGCGTCGAGCACCAGAACCACGTCGGCTTCCGACAGCCAGGGCTCGACCTGGTAGCCGGCGTGCATGGGGTGAGCGCTGGCCAGCGCGTTGCGGACCGGCCAGAACTCGACCACCGGGACCGCCCAGTCGTCGGCGAAGCTCGCCAGCGGCTCGAAGTCGGCGGCGCGGGGGTCGCCGCGCTGGGCTATGATCAGCGGCCGCTCGGCGCCGGCGAGGAACTCCGCGGCGCGGGCGATCGCCGCCGGGTCCGGCCGGCCGGGGGCGCTGGCCGCCATGACCGGGGCCGGGGAGGGGAGGGCGTCCCCATGGGTCTCGCCCAGCACCTCGCGCGGCAGGCTCAGATAGACCGGTCCGCGCGGTTCGCTCATGGCAATGGCGAGCGCCCGGTCGACCAGGGTCTCGACCTGGGAGCCGCTGCGCAGCTCGTAGTCCCACTTGACGAACTCGCGCACCATGGCGCCCTGGTCGCGCATCTCCTGGCCCCAGTGGATCGGCAAGTCGCGGCTTCCCGCCCGACCCTGCTCGGTGACCGGCGTGCGGCCCGAGCACATGATGATCGGGATGTTGTCGGTCGCGGCGTTGATCAGGCCCATGGCCGCGTTGGCCAGCCCCACGTTGACGTGAACCATCACCGCCTGGGGGCGCCCGGTCACCAGGTAGTAGCCGTGGGCCATGGCGACCGCGGCGGTTTCATGAGAAATGGCCAGCGCCTCGGGCACCTCGACGCCGGCCGCCCCGGCGCGTGCCAGGCCCTCGATCACCGGCGCAAAGTCGGTGCCGCCGTTGGCGAACAGATAGTCGACGCCGCGGGCGCGCAGGCGGGCGAGCAGGGCTTCGGCGACGGTGGTCATCTCGCGTGGCTTTCCGGGTGGATGACCTCGATCCTACACCGATTCCCCGATGCCGGACCATTCGAGCGCCGGGTCCGGATCGCCGAGATCGACTATGTCACGACCTCGCGTGCGGCGGCGCGAACCCTGGCCGAGAACTACCTCGGGCTGCCGTATGATCGAGGTGCCGAGCCTCAGGCCTTGATTCCGCCGCCGGCCACCCGGGTCAGGACGCCGGTGGCCGGGTCGCAGATTCGCTCGGCGGGAAAGCGCGCGGTGACCGTCGTTCCGACGCCGGGCTGGCTCTGCAGGTCCAGCGACCCGCCATGCAACTCGACCAGCGCCTTGGACAGCGGCAGGCCGAGGCCGGTGCCCTCGTGCCGGCCAGGTGTGCTGTTGACCTGGCCGAACTGCGAGAGCGCCTTCGGAAGGTCCTCGAGCGCGATGCCGATGCCGGTATCGGCGATCTGGAATACGTAACCGCTGTCGCCGCGGAACCAGACCTTCATCGCGACCTCGCCGCCCGCCTCGGTGAACTTGATCGCGTTGGACATGAGGTTCACCAGAATCTGCTTCAGCTTGCGAAGATCGGCGTACAGCGCGGGCGGATCCTCGGGCAGCTCCAGGATCAGGCGCACGCCCTGTTTGTCGGCCCGTTGCTGGATCAGCCGCCAGACCGAATGCATCAACTCCGGAATCCCGATGTCTTCCTCGTGAAGCTCATCCAGCCCGGACTCGACCTTGGAGAGATCCAGGATGTCGTTGATGAGGTCGAGCAGGTGGTGCCCGGATTCGTGAATATCGGCGGCGTAGTCGCGGTACTTGACGCTGCCGATCGGACCCAGGGTTTCGGTCTGGATAATCTCCGAGAACCCGATGATCGCGTTGAGCGGCGTCCGCAATTCATGGCTCATCGTCGCCAGGAACTCGGTCTTGGCCCGGTTCGCGGCCTCGGCCTGGTCGCGCGCGATCTTCAAGTCTCCGGCCAGGTTGATCAGGTTGGCTTCCTGGTCCTTGAGCCGGCGCTGCGCCTCCTCGAGCTCGGCGATCCGCATCTGTAGGTTCTTCTCGCTTTTCCGCAGCCGTTCCTCGGCGTGCTTGCGATCGGTGATGTCGGTGCCGATGGCGCCGATTCCGGTGATTCCGCCGGCGAAATCGAAGATCGGGAACTTGACGGTGAGGTAGGTATGAACGCCGTCCTCGCGGCGCCATTCCTCCTCCCCTTCGACGGCCTGGCCCGCGTCGAGCACGCCCTGGTCGTGGGCCGTGAAGGCGTCCGCCTGCGCCTTGGGGAAGATGTCGTGGGAGGTCTTGCCGCGCGCCTCCGCCTCGGTGACGCCGAACAGCTCCTCGGCCAGCGGGTTGATCAGGATATAGCGTCCCTGCCCATCCTTGATATGAATCTTGGCGGGGGAGTTGTCGACGACGGCCCGGAACCGCTCCTCGCTCTCACGCAACGCCTGCTCGATCCGCTTGGACTCGGTGATGTCGCTGACGATCAGGATGGTTCCATGGTTGGGGAGGCGCTGCTCGTAAATGCGGACGCAGCGCCCGTCTTGGCGCGTTACTTCGAAGGGCCCCGTAGGATTGTTATGGCGTTCCATGCGTTCGAGGACCCATTCGTCCTCGCGGCCGACCGCCTCGGAGACGAGCTGACCGTCGACGAGGGCGCGCAGGTAATCTTCGAAGCGGGTGCCCGGCGTGGTGAACTCCATGACGTCCTTGTTCATTTCCCGCCACGCCCGGTTGGCGAGGACGATCCGGTCCTCGGCATCGAACAGCACGACGTGCTCGGAAAGCGACTCGATCGCGAGGGCGAGCTGCTCTTCGGTGGTCAGGGACCGGTTCCCTGGTCCGGTATCGTCTTTCCTGTTCAAAGGTGCTATTCCGGGCCGATTTGGAGGTCGCGAGGGCACCGCCGCGGCCCAGGCCCGGGCATGATTGCAATCCGTGATTAGGAAAAAGTTAATATTATGGAATTGGCCTCGAAGTGGCTGTAGCCCCAGAGGCCGTATCAGAGGTAGGCCATCAGCAGGGTCAGGCCGAGCAGGACCACGACCCAGAGCACCGTACTGCCGGTCGAGAGGGTGCGCGCCAGAATGCCGCTGGGGCCATGGTGGCGGTGAATCTGCAGGAAGGTGGCCTCGAGCCAGCGCTTGGCGTGGGCGACCGCCCCGTCGCGGACTTCGCCGCCCAGCGCCATCACCCGGCGCACCAGCGCCGGGGCCGCCTTGCGGTAGAGCCAGTCGCTGTCGAGGTTCGTGGCCCTGAGCTCGGGCGGATAGAGGCCCGTGCGCATCAGAAGCGCGAAAGCGAGCGCCGAGAATAACAGAAGCTGGAGTTGCGAGAGCACGTGGCTCGCGGTGTAGGGCGCGTAGTCCGCCTCGTAGGGCAGAAGCGCGTAGAGCGGATCGGGATAGACGCCGAAGAAAATGCACAAGCCGGCGGCGATCCCCATGGCGATCAGCATGTTGAGCGGCGCCTCCCGGCAGCGCAGGCCGCTGTCGTGGGCGAAGAAGGCGAAGTAGGGGATCTTGATGCCCGAATGGTGGAACACGCCGGCGGAGGCGAACAGCAGCACGAGCCAGGCGATGACGTAGCCCTGCTCGGCCGTGGCCGTGAGGATCAGCGACTTGGTGACGAAGCCGGAGAACAGCGGAAAGGCCGAGATCGAGGCCGCGCCCACGATGCAGAACAGCGTGGTCAGCGGCATGGACTTGAACAGCCCGCCCAGCTCCGAGCCCTTGATCGTGCCGGTCCGGTGCAGCACCGCGCCCATGGACATGAACAGGAGCGACTTGTAGATGATGTGCACGAAGGCGTGCGAAACGGCGCCGTTGAGCGCCAGCGGCGTGCCGATCCCGATGCCCACCACCATGAAGCCGACCTGGTTGTTGAGCGAATAGGCCAGCACCCGGCGCAGGTCGTTCTCGATGACCGCGAAGAAGACCGGGAAGACGGTCATGATGGCGCCGATATAGATCAGGATCTCGGTGCCCGGATAGCCGCGCACCAAAGCATAGATCGCCAGCTTGGTGGTGAAGGCGGAGAGCACCACCGTGCCGGTCACCGTCGCCTCGGGATAGGCGTCCTGCAGCCAGTTGTGCAGGAAGGGGAAGGCGGCCTTGATGCCGAAGGCGATCAGAATCAGCCCGGTGGCGAGATTCGTCAGACCCAGGTGGCCGAAGGCGATGGAGCCGGTTTGCTGCGCATAGAGGGTCACCCCGGCGAGCAGGATCACGCCCGAGCCCACCTGGATGATGAGATAGCGCAGGCCCGCGCGGATGGCGCGCTCGCTGCGGCTCGCCCAGATCAGGAAGACCGAGGAGATCGCGGTCAGCTCCCAGAACACGAACAGCGAGATCAGGTCGCCGACGAAGACCGCGGAGATGGCCGCGCCCGAGTAGACCAGCGCCGCGACCTCCTGCATCGCATCGCGCTGGTGCAGGCCGTAGATCACGTTCAGGAAGGCGGCGATCAGGAAGATCGTGCCGAAGACGACGCTCAGTTTGTCGACCCGGACGAGCGTCAGCGTGTAGCCGAAGATCTCGGTCTGGGCGAAATTCCCCTGCTCCAGGCCATAGAGCTGCAGGCCGGCCAGCACCGGCAGCGCCAGCATGTAGGCGTATCGGAGCTTGCCCGGCAGGAACGGGACGAGCAGCGCGCCGAGGATCAGCACCAGGCCGGGCGAGACACTACCGATCATAATAATTTTCATCCCGCTTCAGAATCTTGCGAAGCTGTTTCGCTCCCAGCACGAGCCCCACGCAGACCACGAATCCGAAGATGCCGAAAAATCCCGGAATCGATTCGAATGCGAAGATCGTGTGCCGGCGATAGAAAAGATCGGCGAGCCCCAGCACGGCGCAGATCAGCGCCAGCCCCCAGAAGATCCCATTCACCGTGCGCGGCCGGTAGAGCCAGTGCCCGTTTCCGGGCTCCGGCGCGCCGGGGCCGTGTCGGCTATGCGCGTCGTCCACTTCCCACTCCTTTCACGGCGGCGCGATCGGCTCGAGCAGCCGGTAAAGCGGATCGGCGAAGAAGAACAGGGCCAAGCAGCCCAGTGCGGTCAGGCAAAGCGGCACCACGCAGAACCAGGGCGCCTCCCGGATGCCGCTCAAGCCCCCCTTGGGCGCCGCCGCCGCGCCCGCGCCCGCCCCCGCCCTTGCCGAGACCGGCCGCGGCTCATCGGCGGGCGCGGCGGGCAGGAAGAAGCCGCGCGCCACGATCGGGATGAGGTAGGCCACGTTGAGCAGCGAAGAGATCATGAGCACGGCGATCAAGACCAGTTGATCGGCGTCCGCGGCGCCGAGCATGAGGTGCCACTTGCTCCACGAGCCGCCCAGGGGCGGCAGGCCGATGATGGACAGCGCACCGATGAGAAACGCACCGAAGGTGAACGGCATGACCCGGCCCAGGCCGGCCATCTGGCTGACCTCGGTCTTGCGCGTCGCGGTGTAGATGGCGCCGGCGCAGAAGAACAGCGTGATCTTGCCCATGGCGTGCATGGCGATCTGCATGGAGCCGCCGATCACCCCCGCGGAGGTGGCCAGCGCCGCCCCCAGCACCACGTAGCCGAGCTGGCTGACCGTCGAATAGGCGAGCCGGGCCTTGAGATTGTCCTTGGTCAAGGCGACCAGCGAGGCGATCACGATCGAGGCCGCGGCCAGGTACATCAGCCACAGGTTCTGGCCGCTGGCGGCGAGCAGGTCGATGCCGAAGATGTAGACCACCACCTTCATCACCGTGAACACCCCGGCCTTGACCACGGCGACCGCGTGCAGCAGCGCGCTCACCGGCGTCGGCGCCACCATGGCCGCGGGCAGCCAGCGGTGGAACGGCATCAGCGCCGCCTTGCCGATGCCATAGATGTAGAGCAGCAGCAGGACGCCGACCACCAGGTCCGAGGCCTTGCCGGCCAAAATCCCGCCCGCGGTGAAATCGAGGGTGCCCGCGACCTGCCAGGTCCAGATGATGGCGAGCAGCTGCAGGCCGATCGAGGTGAACAGCAGGATGCCCAGGTAGGTGCGCCCGCCCTGCTTGGCCGCCGCGTCGCCCTTGTGGATGACCAGGGGATAGGTGCTCAGCGTCAGCGCCTCGTAGAACACGAACAGCGTCAGCATGTTGCCGGCGAAGGCGATGCCCATGGTGCTGGCCAGCGCGATCGCGAAGCAGACGTAAAAGCGGGTCTGGTGCGCCTCCTTGTTGGCGCGCATGTAGCCGATCGAATAGATCGAGTTGACGATCCACAGGCCCGAGGCGACCAGCGCGAACATCATGCCCAGCGGTTCGACCTCGAAACGGAGCGGCAGGCCGGGCAGCATCTCGATCAGCGTGGCCTCGGGCCGGGCGCCGTCCATGACCCCGGGCAGCAGCGTGATCACGGTCAGGAACAAGAGGCCGGCGGTCGCGAGCGTCACGCCTTCGCGCAGGTTGGGCCGGCGCCCGGCGAGCGCGATCAGAGCCGCGCCCGCGAGCGGAATCCCCAGGCTCAGCAGGATCGCGGCCTCCGGGCTCACGCGCCGCCTCCCAACAGGAACCGGGCGGCGCGCTCGGCGACGCCGAGGGTGAGGGAGGTGTGGATGCCGAAGTAGATGCTGGCGCCGATCAGGATCCAGGTCGGGATCAGCATGGACAGCGGCGCCTCCGCGATCCCCTCCCCCGCGTCATCGCGCGCGCCGGGCCGGAAGTAGGCGACTTCGATCACCCGCCAGACGTAGACGGCGGCGAGCAGGGAGCCGACCAGGATCACCGCCACCACCAACCAGTTGCCCCGTTCGAGGGCGGCCTGGACCAGGACCCACTTGCTGATGAAGCCGGCGGTCAGCGGCACGCCGATCAGGCTGAACCCGCCCAGCACGAAAGCGAACATGGTCAGCGGCATGCGCCGGCCCAGGCCCGCCAGGGACTCGATCTGGACCGAGCCCAGGCGCAGCGCCATGCAGCCCAGCGCCAGGAACAGCCCGCCCTTGGTCATGGCGTGGTTGAACAGGTGCACGATGGCCGCGGTCAGCCCGGCGGTCGAGGCGAAGCCGATGCCGAGCACCATGTAGCCGACCTGGGCGACGGAGGAATAGGCCAGCATGCGCTTCACGTCGGTCTGGAAGATCGCCACCGTCGAGCACACCAGGATCGCGGCCACGCCGAGCGGGATCAGCAGGTTCTCCAGGGTCGCCAGATCGAGGGAATCGGCGGTGCCGAACACGGTGAAGAAGAAGCGCAGCAGCATGTAGATCGAGACCTTGGTCGCGGTCGCGGCCAGGAAGGCGGTCACCACCGAGGGCGCGTAGGCATAGGCGTTGGGCAGCCAGAAGTGCAGCGGGAACAGCGCCAGCTTGAGCCCGGTGCCGACGGTCAGGAAGGCGAAGGCGGCGAGCACGGTGCGGCTCTCGGCCATCGGCGGCAGGCGCTCGGCCAGATCGAGCATGTTGAGCGTGCCGGTGACCATGTACAGCAGGCCGACGCCGATCACGATGAAGGTCGCCCCGATGGTGCCCATCACCAGGTACTGGAACGCCGCGGTCAGCGCCCGGCGGTCGCGGCCGAG
Organism: Pseudomonadota bacterium; assembly: GCA_022572685.1. GTDB lineage: Bacteria > Pseudomonadota > Alphaproteobacteria > Kiloniellales > J153 > JACZVL01. The sequence goes on along the minus strand of JACZVL010000082.1, from coordinate 5,466 downwards.
CGCGATCAGCACGTAGGACGACAGCGAGGAAATCTCCAGGAACACGAAGAGGTTGAAGGCGTCGCCGGTGATGGTCACGCCGAGCAGCCCGGTCAGGCACAGCATAAGCGCGGTGTAGAAGGTGGCCTGCTGGTCCTCGGGCAGCTCGTGGGCCACCGAGACCCGGGCGTAGGGCAGCACCACGGCGCCGATCGCGGCCACGATCAGCAGCACGAAGCCGTTGACCACGTCGATCCGGTACTCGATGCCCCAGGGCGGCGCCCAGCCGCCGAGCTGGTAGGAGATCGGCCCGGTGCTCAGCACCTGCTGCAACAGCAACGCCGCGATGGCGAACGCGGCCCAGCTCGCGGCCAGCGCCAGCGCCCAGGCCAGGCCGCCGCGACGCAACAGCAGGCAGAGCGGCGCCGCGACCAGCGGCACCACGACCTGCAGCGCGGGCAGGTGGGCGGCGATCACGCCTCTTGGTCCTGCAACTGGATCTCGTCCTCCTCGACCGTGCCGTAGGCCTCGTTGATCCGCACCACCAGCGCCAGGCCCAGCGCGGTGGTCGCGACGCCGACCACGATCGCGGTCAGGATGAGCACGTGGGGCAGGGGGTTGGAGTAGGTCTCGAAGCCCTCGGCGAGGATCGGCGCGGTGCCGCCCGCGACCTTGCCCATGGAGATGTAGAGGATGAACATCGAGGTCTGGAAGATGTTCAGCCCGACGATCTTCTTGACCAGGTTGCCGCGCGAGACGACCACGTAAAAGCCGGTCATCATCAGCACGATGACGATCCAGTAGTTGTAGAGCCCGAGCGCGTCCATGATTTAATCGCGCCCCCGGCCGGCGAAGTTGAAGAACACCGTGACCATGGTCGCCGCGACCGTGACTCCGACGCCGAGCTCGACCAGGAAGATGCCCAGGTGCTGGCCCTTCGGCGCCGGCGCCGAAAGCACGTTGTAATCGAGGAAACTGGCGCCCAGCGCCAAACCGGCGTAGCCGACCCCGATGTACAGCAGCAGGCCGGCCGAGATCAGCACCCGCAGGGCGCCGGCGGGCGCGACCCGCCTGGCGCTCTCGATGCCATAGACCAGCGCGTAGAGGATGAAACCGGCGCCGAAGATCACCCCGGCCTGGAACCCGCCGCCGGGGCCGAAGTCGCCGTGGAACTGCACGTAGAGCGCAAACAGCAGGATGAACGGCATCAGCAGCTTGGTGGTCACGCGCAGGACGAAATGACGCTGCATCGCCGCCTCCTATTCGCTCGCGTCGCCGCTTGGGCCGCCACTGGGGCCGCCACTGGGGCCGCCACTGGGGCCGCCACGCCGCTTGCGCGCGCCGCCGAGCAGCAGCATGACGCCGATCCCGGCGGTGAAGATCACCGCCAGCTCGCCCATGGTGTCGAAGCTCCGGTAGCTGGCCAGGATCGCGGTGACGACGTTGGGCACGCTGGTTTCGCGCTCGGCGTCCGCGAGGTAGCGCGGCGCCACGTGCTGGTGGATCGGCGCCGTCGGATCGCCATAGCCCGGCATGTCCAGGGTGCCGTAGATCAGCAGCGCGCCGGTCGCGACCACGATCAGCAGCGGGATGATCTGGAGCCGCCCCTCGGGCAGCTTCTCCCGGTCCGTGGTCAGCGCCAGCGTGCCCAGCATCAAGAAGGTGGCGATGCCGCCGCCGACCGCGGCCTCGGTGAAGGCCACGTCGACCGCATCCAGCGCCACGAACAGCCCGGCCGAGAGCAGCGAGTAGATGCCGCTCAGCATGACCACGGCGAACAGGTTCCTGAGCCGCAGGATGCCGATCGCGATGACCGCCAGGAACGACAGCAGCACGATGTTGACTAGGGCTTCGATGACGTCTCGTCCTTGTGGTCGGTGGCGGCCGAATCCAGGGGCGTGGCGCCGAGCAGGGGCGCGAGGCCCTGCCGGTGGGCGGCATTGGCCAGGGCATAGGTCGAGGTCGGGCTGGTGAAGAGCAGGAACACCAGGATCAGGAACAGCTTGACGGTGACCAGGCTGAGCCCGCCCTGGACCATGAGCCCGGCCAGGATCAGCCCGGCGCCGAGGGTGTCGGTGATGCCGGCCGCGTGCATGCGCGCGTAGACGTCGGGCAGGCGCAGCAGGCCGAGCCCGCCGATCATGCAGAACCCGCCGCCCGACACCAGCAAGGCCCAGGACGCGATGTCGCGCAGGACCTCCATCACTCGGCCATCTCCCGGTCCGATCCCGGGTCCCCCCCGGGGGTGCCGAGATCGCCGAACTTGAGGAACTTGAGCACCGCGATGGTGGCGATGAAGTTGATCAGCACGTAGATCAGGCTGATGTCGAGGAAGTCCGGCCGGCCGGTGAGGAACCCGAACACCGCGATCAGCAGCACCGTCTTGGTGCCGAAGCTGTTGACCGCCAGCACGCGGTCGTAGACCGTCGGCCCGAGCAGGGCGCGGGCCAGCGCGAGGCCCATGGCCACCAGCAGCGCGAGCGTCGCCGCCACGAACATCAGGCAATCTCCCCGCCGGCCCGCTCCGACACCGCGGTCACGCGGCGGTCCATCTCGCCGCGCTCCAGATCCTCGGCCATCTCCCGGGCGATGGCGTGGACCAGAATCTCGCCGCCCGCGACCTGCATCGACACGGTTCCGGGCGTGAGGGTGATGGAATTGGCGTAGATGACCTGGCCGAGCTCGCTCGCCTGGCTGGCCTTGACCCGGACCAGCAGCGGGTGGATCGGAAGCTTGGGATCGAGGATGCGGCGCGCCACGTCGAGGTTGGCCTTGACGATCTCGACCGCCAGCCAGACCCAGTAGGTCAGGATGCGCCAGCCCAGATGGATCGGCAGGCCCTCGCGGTCGATCACGTCCATGCGGTGGGCGATCAGCACCACGATGACGCAGGACAGCACCCCGAGGCCGAGCAGCAAGGGCTCGAAGATACCGGACAGCAGCAGCCAGACCCCGAACAGGACCAGTCCCAGAGAGATCGAATGCAACAGCCGCTTCCGGCGCATCGAACCACCCGTGTCATGGGAGCCTTCGGGCCCCATACCTCAGCGCGGCCCTTGTAACAGAAGTCGCCAGCCGAGGCCAAGCGGGACGGGGACATCGCAAGAGCCATGGTTTAGGGTCGCCTAACGAGGTCCGGACGCGACGATGCCCGTGAACATCCTTCGATAGGCCGCCGGTGTCATACCGCCCTTGCGCTTGAACAGGCGCCGGAAAGAGGTGGGGTCTTCGTAACCGACCGCGTGAGAAACCTCTTCTACGCTGATGTCACTGGTTTCCAGGAGCTGCTTCGCCTCCTCGACGCGGATCGCGTGCACGTAATCCATCGGCTGGTATTCGGTTGCCGAGCGAAACCGTCGTGCAAATGTGCGGGGCTTCAGGCCCGCGCGCGCGGCCATGCGCGCGACCGGGTTGGAACAGGCATAGTTTTCCGCGATCCAAACCTGGCAATCGCCGATCACGGCGTCGGCTTGCTGTACCCGTGGTGTCATCACGGCGAAGGGAAGCTGTCCGCAGGCATGATCCGACAACAAGAAGATCTTGGTGGTTCGGAGCGCCTGCTCGGGATCGCAGAGCCGGGTAATCAGATACAGCGCCAGTTCCTGCCAAGAGGCGACGGCTCCGGCGGTCACGATCCGGTCCTGCTCCCCGGCGACGCAGAGGATCGCGTTTTCCCGCATCTTCGTCTTGGGGTAGTGATCGCGAAACATCTCCCGATAGGCCCAGTGTCCGGCGGCCTCGAGCCCGTCCAGGAGGCCGGCTTCGGCGAGGATCAGGGAGCCGGTACAAACCGAAGCGACGATCGCCCCCTTGGCGTGCATTCGCTTTATCCAATCGATTTCGCGCCGGTAGCGGCCACGGGGCGGCCTATCGATAGGTTGGTACAAGTCGCAAACGATTACGACGTCCGCCTCGTCCAACTCGTCAACGGCGAAATCCGGCTCGACCAACACGTTTCCATAGCAGCGGAAGGGCTCGGAGCTGGCGGCCACGACCTTCACGTCGAGCAACTTTTCTCCAGGCTCCCCGGTGGTCATCTCGGGATAGATGGCACCGACCGTGCTCAGGACGTCGAACAGTCCGTAGAGCACCGAGGGCGAGGTCTCCGCCGCCGCGAGCAGACAGACACGGGGCAACTTGGTGTCGGACGCGCTCATGATCCCTCCCTTGCGAATGTCACATTTGCCCTGTTCTTGTTCATTCTGCCTCTTACGAGGCCATCCATCCAAGCCTAATCTTCGAGCGTGATGAGTTCGGCCTTGGTGCCAACACGGGAGGCAAGACATGGCAGATGAGCATTCCAATCCACCGGCGTCCTCGGGAGCGGACCTCGAGGAGGCCATCGCGGCATTGCGCGCGCGCCTGCGCGGTGCGCTGATTCAGCCGGGCGATGACGGCTACGACGACGCGCGGCTGATCTGGAACGCCATGTTCGACAAGAAGCCGGCGCTCATCGCGCGGTGCAGCGGGACCGCCGATGTCATCGACGCGGTGAATTTTGCCCGCGAGAACAAAATGCTCACGGCGGTACGGGCCGGCGGCCACAACTCGTCGGGCAGTGGCTCCTGCGACGGCGGCATCCTGATCGATCTGGCGGGAATGAACGCGGTGCACGTCGATCCCAAGACGCGGCGCGCCCGGGTCCAGGGCGGCGCCACCTGGGGCGACTTCGACCGCGAGGCGCAACTCCACGGATTGGCGACGCCCGGCGGCCTCATCGCGGCGACCGGCGTCGGCGGCCTGACCCTGGCCGGCGGCATCGGCTGGCTGCGCGGCAAGTACGGCCTCAGCCTCGATAACCTGGTCTCGGTCGACATCGTCACCGCCGACGGTGTCTTGCATATCGCCAGCGAAACTGAGAACAGCGACCTGTTCTGGGGCGTGCGCGGCGGTGGCGGAAATTTCGGCGTCATCACCTCGTTCGAGTTCCAGGTTCACCCCATCGGGCCGACGGTGATGTTCCTCGGGGCCATCTACCGGGCCGAGGATGCGCCCCGGGTGATGCGCGGCTGGCGCGACTTCATGGCGACGGCGCCCGACGAGATCGGCGGCACGATGGTCGAATTCTCGACCATTCCCGAAGACCCCGAGTATCCCGAGGAAACCTGGGGCGCCAAGGTGATGGCGCTGATGGGCGTCTGGGCCGGCCCGGCGGACCAAGGCGAGCGGGCGGTCCAGCCCCTGCGCGAGCTGGCCGAACCGCTGCTCGATTTCTCGGGCCAGATGACGTACTGCGAGGTCCAGCAGATGTTCGACGCGCTGTTTCCCAAGGGCGTCCACCGGGCCTACTTCAAGTCGACCTACCTGGGCGGCCTCGACGACGCGATGATCGACGAGATCGCGCCGCGCTGTGCCGATCGCCCCTCCGATCTGACGCTCTGCTCGGTCTGGTACATGGGCGCTGCGACCGCCCGCGTGGCCGGGGACGCCACCGCCTTCGGTGATCGCGACATGGGCTGGATGCTGAGCATCGACGGGGTCTGGGAG
>JACZVL010000081.1 GCA_022572685.1 Pseudomonadota bacterium | reverse complement strand
CCGGTAATCGACGAAACGGGCAGCGATTCGGCATGCTTTGACAATGCGCTGGAATTTCTGATGCTGACCGGCCGCGACATGCCCCATGCCATCATGATGATGATCCCGGAAGCCTGGGAAAACCAGCCGGAAATGGACCCCGCCAAACGCGCTTTTTACGAATACCACGCCTGCCTGATGGAACAATGGGATGGACCGGCCTCTATCGCCTTTACCAACGGGCGGATTATCGGCGCCACGCTGGATCGGAACGGACTGCGCCCATCCCGCTATATTGTGACAAAGGATGACCTCGTGATCATGGCGTCCGAAGTCGGCGTCATTCCGGTCGATCCTGCCGACGTGCTGGTCAAGGGCCGGCTGCAACCGGGAAAAATGTTCCTCGTGGACACTGAACAAGGCCGTATCATTGGGGATGAAGAGCTCAAAGCCGGGATCTGCAGCGTCCATCCGTATGGCGACTGGCTGCGGGAACATAAGGTACATTTCAGCGACTTGCCGGAACCCACCAACCTCACTCATCCGGATCATGCCAGCATCCTGCAACGGCAGCAGGCATTCGGCTATTCACAGGAAGATTTGAAAATCCTCATGACGCCCATGGCCATCGACGGCGCCGAGCCCGTTGGCTCCATGGGCAGCGATATCCCGCTGGCTGTGCTCTCGGACCGCCCGCAATTGCTGTTCAATTATTTCAAGCAGCTTTTCGCCCAAGTCACCAATCCTCCCGTCGATCCTGTTCGGGAAGCGTTAGTCTTCACACTGTTCACCAATCTGGGGCCGGAAGGCAACCAGTTGGAAACCACGCCCGAGCAGTGCCAGATGGTCTCCTTGACCCGCCCCGTTGTGCTGAACAGCGAGTTGGAACAAATCCGCCAGGTTCAATTCGGGCATTTCAAGGCGACCACCCTGTCGATACTGTATTCTGTCGCGGGAGGCGCCGACGGTTTGGAGCAGTCGTTGGAGGATTTGACCCAGCAGGCGGAACAGGCAATCGCCGACGGCTTTACCATTCTGATTCTCAGCGACCGCGGCGTTAACCCGGAGCTTGCGCCGATCCCCAGTCTGCTGGCGACCGGCGCGGTGCACCAGCACCTGGTCCGGCAGGGCACCCGCACGCGGATCAGTCTGGTGGTGGAATCGGGCGAACCGCGGGAAGTGATGCATTTCGCCGTTCTGGTCGGGTATGGCGCCGACGTCATCAATCCTTATCTCGCGTTTGAAACACTGGAAGATCTCAAAAAGCAGCATTTTCTCCCCGAAGACATTGATCTGGAAACCGCCAGGCAGAATTATCTCAAGGCGCTGGACAAAGGTCTGCTCAAGATTTTTTCCAAGATGGGTATTTCCAGCATCCAGAGTTACCGGGCCGCGCAGATTTTCGAAGCCATCGGCCTGAACCACACAGTCATTGATCGATATTTTACCAACACGGCCTCCCGCATCGAGGGTGTCGGACTGGATGTGATTCACGAGGAAGTCCTGTTGCGGCACGACTTTGCCTACGCCGCTCAGCCTCCCGGAACGCGGACCCTGGACATCGGCGGCGTGTACCAGTGGCGACAGCGCGGCGAGCGCCACCTGACCAATCCGGCGGCCTTCGGCGGCGACCACATGATGCCGGCGGTGTCCCGCGACGATCCGGCGTTCGGCGACAACGTCTACTGGCGCGGGCGCATCTGGCCGCCGCTCAACTTCATCACCTACACCGGCCTGCGCCGCTACGGCTTTGAGGCGGCGGCGACCCTGCTGGCCGAGGCGAGCTATCGCACCTTCATGGCCAACTGGCGCGAGGACCGTATTTGCGGCGAGAACTTCAACGCCGACACCGGCCGCGCCGACGACCAGCCCGACACCGATTTGTTCTATACCTGGGGCGCGCTGATGGCCTATCCGGCGGTCGCCGAGATCAGCGACGTCAACCCCTGGCAGGGCTGGACCCTGACCCATCCGGGACCTGAGTCCCTGGCGCTCGGTCCGTTCCGCTGCCCGGCCGGCGAGGCCCGCATCGAGGCCGATGGCGAATGGCTCACCCTTCACGTCGACGGCGTGCCACGCTTGCGCACCAACGTCTCCGGGCGCTGGACCAACCTGACCCTGGGGCCAAGGTCCCTGGCGGCGGAGCTGCCGGCGGGGGAGGGCGCGCGCGCCGTGGTGCTGCCCGGCGCCACCATCGCCGGGGCCAGCCTCGACGGCCGGCCCCTTGGCCCCGACGTTAGCCCCGACGGCGGCGGGACCATCGCCCTGCCGCCGACCGCCGCGCCGGCGCGCCTCGAAATCGCCTTCAAGACCTGAACGATTGCAAGTGGTTACGATGGTACATCCGCCATGCCATGACGTTACCGCAATTCGGCCAAACGCAAGAATTTCCGTGGCGGACGGGATTTTCAGAAACCACTCCCCGGGAAGTGTTACCCTGGACATCACGCCCGGGCTATGATGGACTTCGCGCCCCGACATGCCCGCAGCCAATCAACAGGAAATTGAATTGCCGGACTCCGCCACCACCGCACCGTTGCTCCGGATCGAGTCGGTCTCGAAGCGCTTCGGAACGGTCATCGCCTTGGATGACGTGGGATTCGAGGTGCACGCCGGCGAGGTCGTCGCGCTGTTGGGCGACAACGGCGCGGGAAAATCGACACTGATCAAGATCATCTCGGGCAGCTTCAGGCCGGATTCGGGCAAGATTTTTTTCGACGGGCAGGAGGTGCGCTTTACCAGCCCGGCCGCCGCCAAGGCGCTCGGCATCGAGACGGTCTATCAGGATCTGTCCTTGTGCATGAACGTCGATGTGGTCGCCAACTTTTTCATGGGACGCGAGCGCCACACGAAGTTTCTCGGCCTGAAGATCCTGCGCGAAGCCGAAATGCAGACCGAGACCGAGCAGGCCATGCGCGACATCGGGATCAACATCCCCTCGGTGCGGACCAACGTGGAGCACCTCTCCGGCGGTCAGCGTCAGGCGATCGAGCTGTGCCGTTTCGTTCACTGGGGCGGCAGGTTGGTGCTTCTCGACGAACCATTCGCGGCGCTGGGCGTCGAGCAGACGCGCCGTGGGCTCGCCCTGGTGCAACGGGTCAAAGAGCAGGGAATTGCGGTGATCGTGATCACCCACAACATGCTGCACGCGTTCCAGGTGGCCGACCGGGTGGTGGTGCTGCGACACGGTCGGGTTACCGGCGTACGCGATGCCTCGGCAACCAATCCGGAAGAGGTCGTAAGCATGATCACCGGCGAATGGACCAGGCAGGCGTCCGAGCAGGAGCCGGGCTCCGGGCAACAGATTCAGGGGGAAGCAAGGCCGCCCCCGTGAATCGGGGGAGGTGAAATCCACTAAGGGAGGAAGCGATGAGAAACAGACTTAGAACACTGACCGGATTGGTATCCGCTGCCATGTTGGTTTTCGTGGCAGCGCTGTCGGGCGTCGCGAACGCTCAGGACAAGGGCACGATCTTCTACTTGATTCCGACGCTCTTGGATGAATTCCAAACCGAATCGCAATCGGCGGTCGAGATGGTGTTTCCGCAGCTCGGATACAAGGTCAAGTCGCTCGACGCGCAGAATCGCGCCGACTTGCAGCTCAACCAGTTCGACGACGTGATCGAACTCAAGCCCGCGGCGATCATCCTCAACGCGGTCGACTTCGAGTCCGTCGTTCCCGGCATCGAAAAGGCCCGGGCGGCGGGAATTCCGGTCGTCGTCTACGACCGGTTGATCCGCAGCACCAAGGTCGACCTCACCTCCGTGTCGGGCAACGTCCAGATCGGCGTGATCTCGGCGGGCGAGATCGTGCGCATGCTCGAGGAGCGCAACGGCGCGGTCAAGGGCACCGTCTTGCAGGTTCTCGGCGACCCGGGCGACAGCTATACGCTGGACATCCAGCAGGGCTTCGAGGCGACCATCGCCAAGTATTCCGACGTGAAGGTCATCACCAAGGCGGCGATGCAGTGGGAGGCCTCCAACGCCGCCGATATCGTCGAGCAGCAGATCCTGATCAATCCGGACATCGACGTGATCTTCGCGCACGCCGCCCACCTATCCGGTGCGATCCAGGCGGTGCTGGAAGCGAACGGCAAGAAGCCGGGCGATATCTACATGATCAGCTCCAACGGCGCGCCGGTCGGCCTGGATCTGATCCGCAAGGGCTGGCTGCAGGCCGAGGTCGAGCAGCCGCTCTACGCCCAGATTTGGGGCTTGGCCAAGTTCATCGACAAGATCGTGGCGGGGGAGGAACTGAAGCCAGGAACCTATGACGTGCTCGGCCTCGATGGGGTGATGACCATGGAAGCCTGGGGACCGAACCTGGCGCTTCCAGGCGCCGCGATCACGATCAAGAACGTCGACGAATCCCGGTTCTGGGGCAATTTGAAAGCGCCGACGACGCCGGTCAAGCCGGTCATGTAGCGACCGTCGCCGTCATCCTGAACCGCACGGCGGGAGATCGCTGAGACCGCGAGCTCCCGCCGTGCATTCTTTTGCCCGCCGTCGGAGATTCGTCCGGCGGCGTCAAGAACGAGCCAAGTTTCATGACCGTCGAGTCCAGAGCGCCCGGCACGGCCGCCACCCAACCCTCGGCGACCCAACGCAGGATCGTCACCTTCCTGCTCGACCATCTGGTCTGGTTCATCCTCGCCATCGTCCTGATCAGCTTCTCCTTGGCGATCGAGCACTTCTTTCAGATCGGTATTTTCGTCAACATCCTGCGCCAGGCGACCTTCGTCGGGATTCTCGCCGTCGGCTTGTCGCTGGTTTTGATCAGCGGCCACATGGATTTGTCGATCGAATCGGTGATGGCCTTCGCCGCCATGATCACCGCCTCCCTGGTGGCGAGTGGAGGCAAGACCTTCGGCGTGGACATCTATCCCTGGCTCACCCTGCCGATCGCGCTCGCCGCCGGCGCGGCGATCGGCTACGGCAACGGCTTTCTGGTCGCCAAGCTGCAGATCAGCGCCTTCATCGTCACTCTGGCCGCCTTCATCGGCGTGCGCGGGATCGGGCTGGTGATGACCGGAGGGCGCTCGGTCTACGGCCTGCCGCCTGACTTGCGCTGGGTCGCCAACACCAGTCTGGGCGGGATACCGCTGATGGTGCTGATCCTGGTGATGGTTTACCTGGCGTTCCACTTCATCCTGAAGCGCACCACTTTCGGCCGCCACATCTATCTGATCGGCGGCAGCGTCACCGCGACCTTCCGCGCCGGCATCAACGTCAATCACATGCTGATCTGGGTCTTCGTGCTGTCCGGCGCCCTGGCGGGCCTGGCCGGCTGGCTGCTGGCGATCCGCTCCAACGGCGCCACACCCAACCTCGGCTTCGGCATGCTGTTCGAGGCCTTCGCCGCCGTCGTCATCGGGGGCGTGAGCCTGAAGGGCGGCGCCGGGCGCCTGAGCGGGGTCTTTGCCGGCGTCTTGCTGTTGAGCTCGATCGACACGGCGATCAACGTCATGGGCCTGCCGCCGCAGTACATGCAGGTCATCCGGGGCTTGCTGGTGCTGGTGGCCGTGCTGCTCGATTCGCTCAAGATCGCGATCTACCGCCGCTATCTGTAAGGATGCCCGCTTTCCCGGAACGCGCCGGTCTAATATGGAGGGATCGAAAGGCAAGATGAACGTGCAGGTTCGGCGCCTCGTCGAAACCAGAAATGCTTTGGGTGAGGGTCCTCTCTGGGACCCGGTCGACCGCGTCATCTATTGGATCGACATCCTGGGCCGGACCGTCTGGCGCGCCGATGCCGATGGCGGAAATGCGCGCCACTGGTCGGTGCCCGAGCATATCGGCGCGCTGGCCCTGCGTCGGGGCGGCGGCGCGGTGGTGGCTCTCCGCACCGGCTTTCACGCCCTCGACTTCGAGACCGGAACCTGCACCCCGATCACCGATCCCGAAGCCGGCAACCCGCGCACGCGGTTCAATGACGGCAAGGTCGACCGGCGCGGACGGTTTTTCGCCGGGACCATGGATTACCAACAGACCGAGGGGCTCGGCTCGCTGTACCGCCTCGATCCCGATTTGACCTGCACCAAGCTCGATCAGGACATCGTCATCTTCAATGCGCCTTGCTGGAGCCCGGACGACAGGATCTTCTACTTCGCCGACAGTGCCAAGGGCGCCATTTATGCGCACGACTACGACCTCGAGACCGGGACGTTCTCGAACCAGCGCGTCTTCGCCACGGCCGATGCCGCGCCGGGCGCCCCCGATGGCTGCACCGTGGATAGCGAGGGCTATCTGTGGAATGCGCGCTGGGGCGCCGGATGCGTGGTGCGTTTTGCACCCGATGGCCGGGTCGACCGCAGGGTCGAGGTTCCGGCCCGGAAAACCACCAGTTGCACCTTCGGCGGACCGGACCTCGACCTGCTGTATGTCACCTCGATGAAGGATCCGGACAATCCCGAGGACCCGCACGATCCGGAAGCGGGATCGATCTATGTTCTCACCGGACTCGGTGTCACGGGCCTGCCCGAGCCGCGCTTCGCGGGATGAGTTGATTCGATCGCCGGTTCGATTTTGCCCCGGTTCAATTTTGCCATTGAGAGCTCAGCCATGACCGCATCCGTCGAAAACCTGATACTGGACGATACCCTGAAGGGAATTCCCGGCGGCGTGGACCCGTTTCCCGTCGGCGCCGCCGGTGCCCAGCGCTGGAACCTGCTGGCCGAGGACCTGCCCCTGCCGCTGGCCGTCCTCAAGCAGTCGGCGATGGATCGCAACAGCGCCTGGATGCGCCGGTTCCTCGAGGTCAGCGGCGCGGTCCTCGCCCCTCACGGCAAGACCACCATGAGCCCGCAGCTTTTTCACCGTCAAATCGAGGACGGTGCCTGGGGCATCACGCTGGCGACCGTCGACCAAATTCAGGTGGCGCGCCGATTCGGTGTTCGGCGCATCCTGCTGGCGAACCAGCTGGTCGGGAAACAGGCGATCCGTTACATCATGGACGCGCTGGCGCGGGACCCGGATTTCGACTTCTATTGCCTGGTCGACTCCGTCGACGGCGTCCGTGCCCTGGGCGAAGCGGCGCGCGCGGCCGGGCTTCGACGTCCGCTGCAGGTGCTGTTGGAGGGCGGCGTCGAAGGGCGGCGGACGGGCTGCCGGTCCCATCAGGAGGCGATCACCGTCGCCCGTGCGGTGCGGGAATTGGCGCCGCATCTGGCCTTGCGCGGGGTCGAGGGCTTCGAGGGCGTGATTCACGCAGCCACGGAGGCGGAGACCGAAGCGTCGATCGCGGCCTTCATCGAATTTCTCGGCAAGATCGCCCGGGGATGCGACGCCGAAGGGCTGTTCGCCGACGGTCCGGTCATCCTGAGCGCCGGGGGATCGGCCTTCTACGATATCGTCGCCCGCGTATTTGCCACGCTGGACCTCGATCGAGAGGTCCTGATCGTGATCCGCTCCGGTTGTTACCTGACCCATGATTCGATCATGTACGCGGCCTTCGCCCGCCAGATGCTGGCCCGCTGGCCGGAGGCCCGCGATCTGGGCGCGCCGCCCCGCGCCGCCTTGGAAGTCTGGGCCTACGTTCAGTCGCGGCCGGAACCGGGCCGCGTGATCCTGACCTTGGGCAAGCGCGACTGCAGCTATGACGCCGGCTTGCCGAAGCCGCTCTCATGGTATCGCCCCGGCGGGCACGCCGGCCCCGAGGACCTCGTCGAGGGCTGCGCCAGCGTCGAAATGAACGACCAGCATCTGTTCATGGACGTGCCCGATAGCGCGCCTCTCGCCGTCGGCGACATGGTCGCGTTCGGCATTTCCCACCCCTGCCTGACTTTCGACAAATGGCGCTTCATTCCCATCGTCGACGATGACTACAACGTGGTTTCGGCGATCCGGACGTTTTTTTAACCGCGCCCGGCCGGCGAGAAACAAGAAGGGAACCGACAGAGTGAAACGCATGGAGGGCCGGGTCGCCATCGTGACCGGCGCATCCCGGGGCATCGGCAAGGGAATCGTCATCTGTCTGGCCGAGGAAGGGGCCGCGGTCCTGTTCACCGACGTGAGCGCGGAGCGCGGCCGGGCTTGCGAGGAGGAGCTCCGGGCGCGGGGGCTGGAGGTGAGCTTCCTGCTCGCCGATACCTCTTCGGTGGCCGACAGCGAGGCGATGGCGAGGGCGGCGCTCGAAAAGTACGGGCGCATCGATATTTTGTGTCCCAACGCCGGGATCTTCCCCCAAACCCTGATCGAGGATATCTCGGAGCAGGAGTGGGACGAGGTCTGCGCGGTCAACCTCAAGGGCCCGTTTCTCGCCGCCAAGGCGTGCCTGGGACCAATGAAGCGCCGACGCTACGGCCGCATCGTGATCACGTCTTCGGTCACCGGTCCGAGCGTCAGCTCACCGGGCCATGGTCACTATGCCGCGACCAAGTCGGGGGTTCTCGGATTCATGCGCACCGCGGCCCTGGAATGGGCGCCTTATGGCATCACCATCAACGCCGTCGAACCCGGAAATATCCTGACCGAAGGCATGAAACTGCACCGCGATCAGGACTTCATCGATGCCCAGCAAGCGGCCGTGCCTTTGGGACGCCTCGGTACGCCCGAGGACATCGGCCGGGCGGTCCGGTTCCTGGCGTCCGACGAAGCCGAATACATCACCGGCCAGGTCATCGTGGTCGACGGCGGCCAGACCCTGCCCGAGATGCAGTCGGCGATCCTGCCGAGGCTGCCATGACGGCGAACGAACCGCTGCCGGACCTGAAGCCGGTCATCAACGCCGCCGGAACCATGACCGCGCTCGGCGCCGCCGCGGCCAACCGGGAAGCCATCGAGGCGGCCGCCGCCATCCTGACCCGCGCCGTCGATATGTCGGAGCTTCATGGCGCCGCCTCGCTGGCCATCGCCCAAGCCACCGGAGCGGAGGCCGGTTGCGTGACCGCCTGCGCGGCCGCCGGCATCAGCGTCGCGGTCGCGGCGGCGATGACCGGCGACGACCTGGCCCGCATCGAACGGCTGCCCGATACCGGCGGCCTCAAGAACGAAGTCGTGCTGCAGAAGGGGCACAACTGCCACTTCAGTGGCGAAATCGCCCAGATGGTACGCCTGGCGGGCGCGACGGTGGTCGAGATCGGCGCCGTCAACCGGGCGAGGGGGTATCAGCTCGAAGGCGCGCTGGGCGAACGGACGGCGGCGGCGCTCTACGTCGTTTCCCACCAGACCTCGCAAGTCGGCATGATCGGTCTCGAGGAATTCTGCACCATCTGCCAGGCCCGGGGGGTTCCGGTACTCGTCGATGCGGCGGCGGAATACGATCTGCAGGGCTTCCTCGCACGCGGCGCCGATCTCGCCATCTACAGCGCCCACAAGTTCCTCGGCGGGCTGACCGCCGGCATCATCGCCGGGCGCGAGGACCTGGTGCGCGCCTGTACCCTTCAGGAATGCGGCATCGGCCGGGCGATGAAGGTCGGCAAGGAAGGCATCGCCTCGACCATCGCGGTCCTGCGGCGTTGGCAGGCCCTCGACAAGGAGGCGCTGTGGCGCCGGGAAACCGCCCGCGCCAAGCGCGCGGCCGGGAACCTGCAGGACATCGCCGGTCTCGCCGTCAGCCTGGAAGCCGATCCCACCGGCAATCCGGTCACCCGGGTCCGCATCGAGGTCGACGCCGCGCACACCGGCATGGACGCCGGATCGCTGAGCCTCGGCCTGGCCGCCGGGAATCCGGCGGTCCATGTCCGGGCGCACGATATCGACCCGGGTTCCATTCTGCTGGATCCCTGCAATCTCAGTGATGCCGACATGGACCATGTCTGCCGCTGCATCGCGGAATCGGTGGCGGCGTCACGATCCGGGATCGCGCCCGCGGGCTGAAATTCGTTTCGTCCCTTCTATTGATTCCATCCGGCACGGAATCCCTAGCCCTTCGCGGCGAGCTGTCGTTCCTGAAAACGCCATCTCGGCGCTGTTCGGGCCGGACACTAAGGTATCGCGGAGCTCCGGGAGCAGGAGATAAACAATCGCGCGCAAGCCGGAGACGCTATCCAGACCCGGCCGGAAAGGCCAGGGTTTCCGCGGCCTATGAGGTTATTCGGAGAGATAACCCGTAGCCGGCTCGCCAAGCCCCGGAATCGAGGTTGTGAGAAACGATCGGGTGAGCAGAGCCATTGTCGGCGGTTCCCTTCAAGTGCTCACACCCCCGCGATGTCGCGCGGCCAGTCGTCCTTGGGTCGGATATTATAGGGAAGATACCACTGCGAGATAACGGCGTTGGCGTACCGGCTGACGACGATCATCCGGTGCTCATCCAGCTTCTTCTCCATGTCGATTTGGACGGGAAAGCTGGTGAATTCCTCGAGGTCGCCCTCGAACCGCCGCGGCCATCTGTCGGCATATGGCGATTCCGATGGCTTGCGGTTGGTTTTTAGGCGGGCGAATTTCATGGTCTGATACTCGGGGTGGCCGGGCAGCACCTCGTCGATACCGATCTTCTCCCGCCATCCCTCAAGCAGCGAGCCGTGCTTGCCCCATTGGGACATGACCAAAACCCGGCCGTCGTTCGCGTTGGCGTCGGCGACGGCGCTGGACGTGGTGAGGATTTGATCGTGCCAATAGGCCCACACCCGTTCGACGGTTCGCTCGACCGAATACTCCACCCACACCACCTCGTGATCGGCGGGATCGTTGTCGCTGAGAAAGTCGATGTCATCCTCCCACACCAGATGGTAACCGACGAGGCGGCGCCGTGGGTCCGGGTGGAGAACGACGACCACGTCCTTGAGGGCGAAGGGTTCGCTCTTCGTGGTGCAGACTCTGGGCAAGAAACGGCGCGCCAGCAACGCTTCCTCCGCCGTCGGCTGGCGCGGCTTGTCGAGACGGAGAACCGTGCGATAGAGGGTCGAGGCCTCGTCGAGCCAACGCTTCTTGTGGTTCTCGACGGCTTGGTTGTAGATGTGGGAAATGTCTTGCTTGGTCGGCGAGACGACGACGAGATCGGACTCAAGAAGGGTGAGGGGGACGAGTTCCGCCTGTTCCCAGACCTCGGTGAAACGACGCAGGTTCCGCCCATAGGCCGCGTTCCCGTCACCGTCGTAAAGCGTCCCCTCGGCCGGCTCCGTCGTCACTTGCGGCAACGCCGGCAGGTCGCGGCGAAGAAGCGACGCGCCCGCCGCGGTCTCGGCGAAGAGCAAAGAGATCCGGGCCTCGCGATCGTAAAGCCGGACACGGAATCGCCGCCCGATCGCCTCGATATCCTCTTCGGACTCGTCGAGCAGGATGTGCAGGATATCCCGCAGGATGGCGAGGGAAGCTTCCATCTCCTTGAGCAGGCGGTTGGAAACCCGGCCGTTGCGCTTCTCCTCCGAATCCCGCTGCTTGCGGAACGCCTCGCCGTTGGGGTCGAGAAGCAGCACGTCGACAGATCCTCCTCGACGAAGAATCGCCAGCAGGCCAGCCCGATGTCTGTGCAGGACGCCAAGAGCGTTGATGCCCATGATGCGGAGGCGCTGGAGGCCGACCTTCTGAAACAGCTCGCGCTCCGCCTCGACGGTGTCCCGACGCTGTCCTTCGTCACTGTTTCGGGAATCTGTCATGTCGTTTCGGCCTCGTGACGGCGATGTCCGATTTAAGCGCGCAAAAAGTGATTCCGTCCATGCTGAAACCGAGATTGCTCGGCATTCCTGACGAATTCCCTAAGTGTCCGGCCCGAAATAGGCGCTTGTTTTGTAACGGGAAATCCCGTGTCAACAACAGCACCATGTCACTCCCGCGAACGCGGGAGTCCAGGCGGCTCCATGGATTCCCGCTTTCGCGGGAATGACATGAGGTGGGGCGGCATTCTATAAGTGACTGAAAACAAACAATTCATTTCGGGCCGGACTCTAAGAGATAAAACAGCGAGTTTTTTCAGCGGAACATTTAATCCGCGAAACAGGGAACTATTCGCGTGATCGGGGCGTCGGCACCCGCTGGGAATTAGCCCGGTGGGGAATGTCGCTAAACGGGCTATGGAACAGAATAACCGGTATCTGCCGGTTGCGACCTCCCGCCAGACATGAATCAGCGTGTCGGGGGGGCTGTCATGGAACTTCGCAGAGGTACCTGACGACATCGCCGACGATGGGCGATGAACCGTTGGACGACGGATAGGCTTGTGCACAGTGATGTGCTATGAAGCTTTGAGGCGCTTCCCAGCGACAAGACCATTAAGCGAATGTAAGCTATCTTGGTGAGAGCAGCTTGCGCATGATAGCACCAAAACAAACCTTAGGATATAACGACAGCTCAAACAGCCAAACTTTCCGCAAAATGAAAAATATCATCATAAAAACATCAATTGTTTTTATTTCACTTTTATTTGGCTTTCTACTGCTAGAATTTGGAGGCCGACTATATTCAAGAAGTGTGGACTTATTTCATTTTGAGAATTTTGTATCAAGACAACTCGATTTGTTTGAAAGCCTCTACCCAAGTGCGTATAATTCCAACCTGGGATACATTCCGAAGCCAGGCACCGCAGGCGTGTCTAATCCTTGGGCAACATTCGTCACAATTCTGGAGCATGGTATTCGCTCTAATGGTGGTAACGAAGAAGTCCATAACGCGCGAGACGCAATAATATTAGCGGTTGGTGACTCATTTACTTTTGGAGATAACGTATCAGATCACGAAACATGGCCTGCGTATCTTGATACATTAGTAAAGGAAAAAGTAATCAATGGTGGTGTGTTCGGATATGGTCTAGATCAAACCGTTCTTCGAGCGGAAGAACTTGCAAGTATTTTCACCGTGCAAATATTGGTTGTCAGCTTCATACCAGCCGATATAAATCGGACGCAATTCTCCATGAGAACAGGCGTTTCGAAGCCTTATTTCGTTATGGACGACGGACAGTTAGTTAGAAAAAACCGTCCTGTCCCCCAAGTGCGGCCAGTTAAGGATCGGATTGGTCTGTTGCGATCCATCTTAGGTTACAGCTATTTGATGAAATGGACCACAGATCGGCTGGGACTCACAGAGTGGTGGCTTGTTGGGCAATGGGAGAGCCAGAAGGTGCATTCTCAAGGAATGCAGGTTTCATGTCTGCTGACCAAAAGGCTTCGAACTCTTGCCGTCAAGACTGATGCACGGATTGTTATAGTTGCGCAATACGGAAGGGGAATCGTCTTCGATGACCAAGAATCGTCAGAAGACCGAGTCCGCGTTCGCGATCTTCTTGGTTGCGCCAAATCAAATGATTTGGAAATATTGGATCTATACCACCCGCTGCTGAGAATTTACCAGTCAGATCTTGATTTATACAATTCTTATTACGAGGGACATATGACAGCCGCCGGAAATCGTTTCGTTGCGGAACAGATCGCTAACTATCTTGGGCGCCATTAGGTGTGGCATGCCCGGCATGACCCTAAATTTCGGTCCTTTGGAGGGTCTTGTCGGTGCGGCTAGTGACGCAGTGGATGGCTCCTATCTCCCACAGCGCCTTTTGCCAAAGTGCAGTTGGTATTGACTGGCGGCGGGAGGTCTACCCATGGCTACAGGCGGAAGTGCCCAAATGCGCGGATTTGCGACCGGTGTTGGCTCTAAAGCCGACATCGGCGGGCCGGTGTAGGGGCCGCCCCGCAGGGCGCGGGGCCTGAAAACTAAGCCATCGATTTGCCGCCAAGTCGAGGGGAAAGTAAGACGTTTTAAGCGCGGTTTTCTA
>JACZVL010000080.1 GCA_022572685.1 Pseudomonadota bacterium | reverse complement strand
AGACCGAGGACTGGAAGGATTTCAAGGACGGCAGCGCGCGCATCGAGCAGGTCATCACGGTCGGGCGCGCGTCCCACAAGGGCATCTGTCTGGGCAAGGGCGGCCGCACCATCAAGCTGGTGCGCGAGGCCGCCCAGCGCGATCTCGAAGCCTTCCTGGGCCGCAAGGTGCACCTGTTCCTGTTCGTGAAAGTGCGCGAGAACTGGCTCGAAGACCCGGCCCGCTACCGCGCCATGAACCTCGAATTCGACGTGTGAGGTTCGCCCGGGTGCGCCGGGTCCGCTAAAGCGCGTTTCAAAGAACGGCACTGGTAATTCTTGCCACGCATGTACCATGTGCGGTACAATCGCGCCATGACCGCGAAAAAAGGACGGATCGGCTCCGACTTCGATGATTTCTTGAAGGACGAGGGACTCTACGAGGAGGTCACGGCCGGTGCGATCAAGCGGGTTCTGACCCAACAGATCTTCGATGCCATGAAAGCCGGCGACATCAGCAAGAGCGAAATGGCGCGGCGCATGAACACCAGTCGCAGTCAACTCGATCGCCTGCTCGATCCCGCCAACACCAGGATACAACTGGACACGCTGTTCAAGGCCGCCCGCGCGGTCGGGCGCAGCGTTCGCCTTGAAATCTCCTGATCCGATGCCGGCATGGGCCTGGCGGGGCACCCCCCATGCATTGGACTGACGACGGCATCGTGCTTTCGGCGCGGCCCCATGGCGAGAGCTCGGCGGTGGTGCAGTTGCTCACCCGCGGGCAGGGGCGTCACGCCGGGCTGGTGCGCGGCGGCCAGGGCAAGCGGGCGCGCGGCATCTATCAGCCCGGCAACCTGGTGGCGGCGAATTGGACCGCGCGCCTGGCCGAGCACCTGGGCAACTACACCTGCGAGCTGGTGGAGAGCCACGCCGCCCGCGTGCTCGACGACCCGCCCCGCCTCGCCGCCCTGAGTGCGGCCGCCGCGGTCTCCGAGACCGCGCTGCCCGAGCGCGAGCCCCATCCCGCCTGCTTCGAGGGTTTTCTCGCGTTGCTCGCGGCGCTGCCCGGCGACCACTGGGCCGAGGTCTACGTGCGCTGGGAGCTGGCGCTGCTGGCCGAGCTCGGCTTCGGGCTCGACCTGGAGTCCTGCGCCGCCGGCGGCGCCAACGACCAGCTCGCCTACGTCAGCCCGAAATCGGGCCGCGCGGTCTCGCTGGCCGCCGGCGAGCCCTACCGGGACAAGCTGCTCCCGTTGCCCGGGTTCCTGATCGGCCGCGGCGGCGGCGGCGCGGCGGAGGTCGAGCAGGGCCTGGCACTGACCGGGTTTTTTCTCGAGCGCCACGTCTTCGCGCCCCACCACCGGGACCTGCCGGCCGCGCGCCGCCGCCTGGCCGAGCGCTTTCCGGCGCTGCCGGCGTGAGCGGACCGGCGAAATCGCGGCCGCCCTGCTGGCGAATCGCGACCCCGGACTCGATAGGCCGCCCGACCGGGTCGAGCGGTTTTAAAGAAGTTTCAATGTTTGATGGCCCAAGTTCGGAGAATCACCTAACAGTGGCCAGTCTCAGGGAAATTCATGGGCCAGACCACCATGCCTAAGCCGGGCGGAGAGATCCGCGACGTGCGCCTGACCGATGCGCTCGGGGAGCGCTATCTGAGTTACGCGCTTTCGACCATCATGGCGCGTTCGCTGCCGGACGTGCGCGACGGCCTCAAGCCGGTGCATCGGCGCCTGCTCTACGCCATGCGCGAGCTGCGCCTCGACCCCAATTCCGGGTTCAAGAAGTCGGCGCGGGTGGTCGGCGACGTGATCGGCAAGTTCCACCCCCACGGCGACCAGTCGATCTACGACGCCCTGGTGCGCCTGGCCCAGGACTTCGCCCTGCGCTATCCGCTGATCGACGGCCAGGGCAACTTCGGCAACATCGACGGCGATAACGCCGCGGCCATGCGCTACACCGAGGCGCGCCTGACCGCGGTGGCGACCGCGCTGCTCGAGGGCATCGACGAGGACGCGGTCGACTTCCGGCCGACCTACGACGGCGAGATCATGGAGCCGACGGTGCTGCCGGCCAACTTCCCCAACCTGCTGGCCAACGGCGCCCACGGCATCGCGGTGGGCATGGCGAGTTCGATCCCGCCCCACAACGTGGGCGAAATCTGCGATGCGCTGCAGCACCTGATCGAGACCCCCAAGGCGACCATCAACAAGCTGGTCGAGCTGATGCCGGGTCCGGACTTCCCGACCGGCGGGGTGCTGGTGGAGCCGCGCGAGAGCATCGTCGAGTCCTACAAGACCGGGCGCGGCTCGTTCCGCCTGCGCGCGCGCTGGGAGGTCGAGAAGCTCAAGGGCGGCGGCTACCAGGTGGTGGTCACCGAGATCCCGTTTCAGGTCCAGAAGTCGCGCCTGGTCGAGAAGATCGCCGAGCTCATGCTGGCCCGCAAGCTGACCATGCTGGGCGACGTGCGGGACGAATCGACCGATGTGCTGCGCCTGGTGCTGGAGCCCAAGAGCCGCAACGTCGATCCCATGGTGCTGATGGAATCCCTGTTCCGCCAGACCGACCTGGAGACCCGCATCTCGCTCAACATGAACGTGCTCGGGGCCGACCATACGCCGCGGGTGATGAACCTGCGCGAGGTGCTGCGCGCCTTCCTGGACTACCGCCACGAGGTGCTGCTGCGGCGCTCGCGCTTCCGGCTCGGCAAGCTCGCCCTGCGCCTCGAGGTCCTCGACGGCTATCTGATCGTCTATCTGAACATCGACGCGCTGATCAAGATCATCCGCAAGGAGGACGACCCCAAGCCGGCGCTCCGCAAGCGCTTCAAGCTGAGCGAGGTCCAGGTCGAGGCGATCCTGAATATGCGCCTGCGCGCCCTGCGCAGGCTGGAAGAGCAGGGCATCCGCAAGGAGCACGACGCGCTGACCGCCGAAAAGGGCGATCTCAAGAAGCTGGTCAAGGACGCGGGCAAGTCGCCCGAAAAGGGTGGCCGGGTCTGGGCCGCGATCACCGAGCAGGTCCAGGGCATCAAGAAGACCTTCGGGCCGAAGACCGCGGCCGGCCGCCGTCGCACCGAGTTGGGCGAGCCGCCCTCGGACGTGGTGGTGCCGTTGGAGGCCGTGGTCGAGCGTGAGCCGGTCACCATCCTGTGCTCGCAGAAGGGCTGGATCCGGGCGCTCAAGGGCCATGCCGAGGACCTCGCCGACGCCAAGTACAAGGAGGGCGACCGGGCGCGCTTCGCGCTGCGCGCCCAGACCACGGACAAGCTGCTGGTGTTCGCCACCAACGGCCGCTTCTACACCATCGGTGCCGACAAGCTGCCGGGCGGCCGCGGCTTCGGCGACCCGGTGCGCCTGCTGGTCGACCTGCCCAACGACCAGGACATCGTGGAGCTACGGGTCTACCGCCCCGGACAGAAGCTGGTGGTGGCCGCCGCCGACGGGCGCGGCTTCGTCGTGCCCGAGGACGATATCGTGGCCCAGACCAAGGGTGGCAAGCAGGTGCTCAACCTCGCCGAGGGCGTCGAGGCCGCCGTCTGCACGCCGGTCGAGGGCGATATGCTGGCGGTCGTCGGCGAGAACCGGAAGCTGTCGATCTTCCCGATCGAGGAGCTGCCGGAGATGACCCGCGGCCGCGGCACCATCCTGCAGCGCTACAAGGACGGCGGGCTGTCCGACCTCATGACCTTCAAGCGCGCCGAGGGGCTGAGCTGGACCATGGGCGGCGGCAAGACCCGCACCGAAACCGATCTGATGAACTGGCTCGGCAAGCGCGGCGCGGCCGGCCGCCTGCCGCCCAGGGGCTTCCCCAAGTCGGGCAAGTTCAAGTAGCCCCCGCCGTTGAATGTTCGGCGGTGGGCGTCCGGCGCCTGGATCCGCGCGGGCATGGTGCCTGACGGAAATACGGGGATCGGGATCCGGTTTTTCGGCGGATTCTTCACGAAACATCCACAAATGCTTAAGATTCGTTAACAGCTCCTTAATACCTCCTGCAGCACCATGGACGTTGGTATACCACGCGCGGTGGCGCGCGGCGGGGAGGAAAGCCATATGGCGACAACGTCCGCAAAGGACGGCGCGATCGACCTCGAGGCGTTTCTGGATCGCCTGGCCCGGGACGGAGAGTCGATCGTTATCGAGCGCGACGGCCGGCCTGCGGCAATTCTGGCGCCATGCGATGATTCCGCCACCCGGCGCGATCCCGCGCCGTCCGGCCCGACGGCGAGCGAGGCGCACCTGAAGGCGATCATGGACCGCTCGCCGGTGGAGATCGGGCTCAAGGACACGGCCGGGCGCTACGTCATGGTCAGCCGGCGCTTCGAGGAGTTGAACGGCGTCACCAACGACGAGGTCGCCGGCAAGACCGCCGACGATATATTTCCCGAGAAAATCGCACGGGTCATCGCGGCCCATGACGCCGAGATCCTCCGCACCGGCGAGGTCTCCGAGCGCGAGATCGAGGTGACTCTGGACGACGGTGTCCACACCTATCTGACCGTCAAGTTTCCCATCGTCGATGCCGAGGGCCGGGTCACGGGGATCGGCGCGATCTCGAGCGACATCACGGAACGCAAGCGCGCCCAGGAGGCGCTGCGCGAGGCTTACGACGAGCTTGAGGTGCGGGTCGCCACGCGCACCGAGGAGTTGACCGAGGCCAACCGGGCGCTGCGCGCGCGCGAGGCGCAGCTCCGGCAGGCGCACCAGATCACCAAGCTCGGCCACTGGTCCTGGGACCCGGAGACCGATCGCCTTTCCGTGTCGCCCGAGATGGCGGCGATTCTCGGTGTCGCGCCGAAGGAATTGGAGGGCATTACCAACCAGGCCTATGTCGAGCGCTTCATACACCCCGACGACCGCGAGCAAGTATGGAAGTTCGGCAATACGCGAGATGCCAACAAAGGCCGCTTCACGATCGAGTATCGGCTGTGCCACTCGGGCGATACGGAGCGTTGGGTCCAGGAACTGGGCGAGGCGATGGTCGACGAGGCCGGTGAACCGATCGGCGAGGTCGGCACGATCCAGGACATCACGGACCGCAAGCGGGACGAGAGCGCCCTGCGCGAGAGCGAGGCGCGGCTGCGCCAGGCCCAGAAGATGGAGGCGGTCGGCCAGTTGACCGGCGGCGTCGCGCACGATTTCAACAACCTGCTCGGCGTGATCATGGGGAATGCCGAGATTCTGGCCGACCGGGTCGGCGAGACCGACCCCCAGTTGGGCGCCATTTTGCGCGCGACCCGGCGCGGGGCGGAGTTGACGAATCGCCTGCTGGCTTTCTCGCGGCGCCAGGCGCTGGCGCCCAGGTCGATCGATCTGGACGAGTTGGTCCTGGGCATGACCGACCTCTTGGCGCGGACCCTGGGTGAAACCATCCTGGTCACGGCCTCGAAAACCCCCGGGCTGTGGCGCGCGGCGGCGGATCCCGGCCAGCTCGAGAACGCGCTCGTCAATCTGGCCGTCAATGCGCGCGACGCCATGCCCGGAGGCGGAAAACTGGTCATCGAGACCGTCAACATGCCGCTGAGGGACAGCGCCGTCGCCAAGCGTCACGGCGTTTCCACCGGCGAATACGTCTCGTTGCTGGTGACCGACAACGGCCGCGGCATGACCCCGGAGGTGCTGGCGCGGGCCTCGGATCCGTTCTTCACGACCAAGGGGGTCGGCCAAGGCAGCGGATTGGGCTTAAGCATGGTCGAGGGCTTCGCGCGGCAATCCGGCGGGTTCCTGACCATCGAGAGCGCGCCCGGCGCGGGTGCCACGGTCAAGGTGGTGCTGCCGCGCGCCAAGGAAGATTCGGAAAGGCCGGCCTCGGGCAGGAAGGCGCGGGAGCCCAAGGCCCGAGGCGAGACGATCCTGGTGGTCGAGGACGATCCGGGCGTCCGGGACCTGGCGGTCTCGATCCTGAAGCGCCTGGACTATCGGGTCATCGAATCCCAAGACGGCAGGGCGGCCCTGGAAATCCTGCAAAAGCCGGATCCCATCGATTTGATCCTCACCGACGTCGTGCTTCCGGGCGGCCTGAGCGGCCCGGACCTGGTGACCAAGGGCAAGGGCTGGCAACCGGGTATCAGGGTCTTGTTCATGTCCGGCTACGCCACCGACGTTCTGGACGACCGGGACCGGTCGAACGCCGCGGGCGAATTGCTCAACAAGCCGTTCCGGCGCGCCGAATTGGCCGAGCGGGTCCGCGGCGCGCTGGACCGTCCCGATCCGGTCTAGAAATGTAGCGAGATGTCCCGGTGCTCGGCGGTGCAGGAGGCCAGGTCGAGGGCCATTTCCCGCGGCAGGCGCGATTGCAGGCGAATGCCGATGGTGTCCCGGATTGCCGCTTCGTAGGCTTCCAGACCGGCCAGCAGTTCGACCTTGGCGCGCTGGCGCCAGGCGAGTTCCTCGCGGTAGATCTTCAAGGCTTGGCCCAGTTTCTTGAGCGCCTTGTCGCGGTCCGGAGTCTTGGCGCGCAGGGCCCGGCGGGCGCCCGTCAGGTTCGATTTGATCTTGCCGGTCCCCGCGACCGCGCCGACGGCCT
Source organism: Pseudomonadota bacterium (assembly GCA_022572685.1). Taxonomy (GTDB): domain Bacteria; phylum Pseudomonadota; class Alphaproteobacteria; order Kiloniellales; family J153; genus JACZVL01. The sequence continues at coordinate 7,157 of JACZVL010000080.1, read as the reverse complement.
TGGCGGCCGCCGCGAGTTTTTCCACGCCTTCCGCGGGATCGCCGCTGGTGACCAGCTGGGTCAGGGCCATGAGCTCCGGGTCGAGGGCGGCCAGCCGGTCGACGCCCGCGATGATCTTCACCAACTCGCCGATCGGCTCATAAGCCTCGTCGACGTTCCTCCGGTAGGCCTTGAGCGCCTTTTCCTCGGCCTTCTGCAGGACCCGGAACTTCTCGTATTCGCTCTGCCAGTGGGCGGGTATCTGCGCCTGCAAGGCTTCGCGCTCGGCCGCGATGCTCTCGGCGCGCTCCCGCATCTCCCGTTTTTCCGCTTGCTCCTTCGGGGTCTCTCCGAGCAGGCGGGCCAGCCGCTTCAGTTCCTTGGTTTCGGTATCGATGCCGGTCATGCGCCGCTGGATCAGCCGGACCTCGCTGTGAAGGGGGCGGTAGGCGCCGATCTGGCTTTCGACGATCGCCCTTGCGTTGCGAATGCCCTCGAGCAGCTTGAAGGTCCGTGCCGCCTTGTCGAGGGCGGTCTCGGTGGCCTTCTCGAACTTCCTCGGCAGGATGCCGATGTCCAGGGCGCGGGCGCGGCCGATGGCGTCGCGAATTTCCGTCTCGCGGTCGCGATACTGAGCGAAGACGTTCTGCTCGAGGCAAAACTGCAGGCGCGGATTGCGCGGCGGTGGCGCGGTCTCGGCGGTCAGCGAGATCCGGTTGGGCAGGTAGTTGACCAGGCTCGGGCTGGCGCCGACGATGGCAAGAGCGATGAGCTGCAGGCAGATGAAGGCAATCACGCCCTTGTACATCTCCACGGTCTTGACCGCGGCCGGGGCCACGCCGCGCAGATAGAACAGCGCGAAGCCGAAGGGCGGAGTCAGGAACGAGGTCTGGATGTTGAGGCCGATCATGACGCCGAGCCAGACGGCGGTGATATTTGCCGAGGGATCGGTCAACAGGATCGGCGCCACGATCGGCACCACCACGACCGCGATTTCGATGAAGTCGAGGAAGAATCCGAGGATGAAGATCACCAGCATGACGATGATGAACTGGGTCCAGAAGCCGCCGGGCAGGCTGGTCAGGAAGTCCCGCACCAGATCCTCGCCGCCGAACGCGCGGAACGCGGCGGTCAGCATCGCGGCGCCGAGCAGGATGATGAACACCAGCGAGGTGGTCTTGGCGGTCTCGACCATGACCCCGCGCAGGGAGTCGTCGACCAGATAGACCCGCCAGCCGCTCCAGATCACCGAGACCACGAAGCCCGCGACCGCGATGCTGACCAGAATCAGCGCGATCACGTCCTGGTCGGTCGAGATCCTCTTAACATTGATCGGCGATACGCTCAGGATCGCCAGCATCGCTATCACCGAGACCGCGCCCAGCGCCGCCGGCAGATAGGCGCCGCGCCGCCCCTGATAGAGCCGCGCGCCGGCCATGATCGTCGCCCCGACCGCGCCGATGGCGCCGGCCTGGTTGACCGTCGCGACGCCCATGATGATCGAGCCGAGCACGACCAGGATCAGCGTGAGCGGCGGCGCCAGGGTCATCAGCATGCGCAGCGCGAAGCGCGCGTCGTACTTGCCCTCGAAGGGGACCGGGGGCGCCAGATGGGGCCGCAGCAAGGCGACCACCAGAATGAACAGCATATAGGCGCCGACCAGAACCAGGCCCGGTATGAACGCGCCCATGAACATATCGCCGGCGCTGGTCGAGACCACGTCGAACTCGGACGGCATCGAGAACTCGCCGGTCGTCTGCTTGTAGAGCGTCTTGCGCGCGCCGCTCGCCTGATCGACGGCGCTGGCCAACTGGTCGGCGAGAATGATCAGCACGATCGAGGGCGGGATGATCTGGCCGAGGGTTCCCGAGGCCGCAATGGTCCCGGTGGCGAGCGCATTGGAATAGTTGTTGCGCCTCATGACCGGCAGCGAGATCAGGCCCATCGCCACCACGGTCGCGCCGACGATGCCGGTCGTGGCCGCCAGCAGCGCGCCGACGAAGACCACCGAGATGCCCAGCCCGCCGGGGATCGGTCCGAACAATTGAGCCATGGCCATCAGAAGGTCCTCGGCGATCTTCGAGCGCTGCAACATGATGCCCATGAACACGAACAGTGGAATCGCGATCAGGGTGTCGCGTTCGACCTCCCAGTAGATGCCCCGGAAGTTGGTGACCCCGGCGGTCAACCACTGGACCGGGCCGCCCTGGGCGAAGTAGGCGCTAGGATCGCCGGCGAAGAGATAGCCGGCCAGGGCGGCCGTGCCGATCGTCAGGATCGCCGAACCGGGCAGCGCGAAGGCGACCGGAAATCCGGAGCCCAGGGCCGTGGCCATCAGCACCATCAAAAGCGCGAGGAAAACCAGCTCCATGATGGCCGTTCAATACCCTTCGGTCATTGCGGCAGCGCGGTTTCGAGTTGGCGTTTGCCTGGATCGCGCCGGTAGTCGGCGACGCCCTCCAGGAAGTAGCCGGAGAATTGGATCGCCATCGAGACGGCGTAGATGGCCAGGAAGGCCGCCATCAGATACTTGATGTACATGCCGAAGCCCGACTGCGTGACCTCGAGGGCGAGCAGCGGACCGGCGATGATGCTGGCCGGCTGGCTCAGGCCGACGATCAGGATGGTCCAGCAAATCGGCAGGCCGAGCACCAGGGCCCCGACCGCGTTGACCACGCCCTTGGTCTTGGCGGTAAAGCCCGAGTACAAAACGTCGACCCGGACATGGCCTTCCTCGATCAGGGTGTAGGCGCTGGCGAACAGGAACAGCGCGCCGTACCACATGCGTACCAGGTCGGACATGAAGGCCTGCTCGTAGGAGAAAACGAAACGGGAGATCACGATGTTCATCTCCGCGACCACCACGAGTAGGGCGAGCCAGGTAAAGCCGTGGGTCCGGACGAAGGCCGGCAGTATCACGGAAATCACGAGCAGCGGCCCATGGACGTAGGGGCCGCGAAACTGGTTGCGGCCCAGATCCAGGGCCAACTGGTCGCCGAACAACGGTCGGAGTAGATCCTCCACGCGCAGGAACGAGATGGCCGCGTCGACGAGCCCGACCAGGAGCACCCCCCAGAATGCCGCCTTGACGATATAGGCGGCGATGGCGGTCATGGTGGCGTCGTCCTGGCGCAGGCTGCGGGATCTGGACCTGACGACGAAAGCGGCCGGACCGGCGATGCCCAGCAGGTAAAGCAGGATCTGGAGCCAGGCCAGCGCCGAGGCGTCCGGGCCGAAGGCCGCGGCCGACCCCGGCCAACCGAGCCAGAAGGTCAGATAGGCGTTGAACAGGAACGCGAACAGCGTCGCGACCACGGACCACGCCAAGATCCGGCAAAACAGCGTCCAGGGTGTGGGCAGGTATAGATCACCCGCGTTCTCTGAAGCGGACATAGCCATCGGCAGGGGGCCTTAAAAATCATGGGACGGGGCCCGGCCCCGTCCCATGTACGGCACGATTCCGGGCTCGGTTAGAGGCCCAGAACGGCATTGCGCTTCACGGAGTATCCGACATCCGCCAGCTTCATCCAGCCCCCCACGTTGGTACGCGCGGCCAAGAAGCTTTGGTAGATGCGGTTGGCCAGGTCGCTGTGCGCCGCCGCCTCTTCCGAAACCGCCGCGGCGGCCTCGCCAAAGGCTTCATAAATTTCGTCGCTGAAAAAGCGTATTTTAACGCCGTGTTCGTCGATCAGCTTCTTCAGATAGATCGCGTTGTTGGCGTTGGTCTCGGACATCATGAGTTCCGATTCCTGGATCGCAATCGATTCAATCATGAACCGCTCGCCGTTCGTGAGGCCGCCCCACCAGGAAGCGTTCATGCCGAGGGCGACGAATCCGCCGGGCTCGTGCATGCCCGGGAAGTAGTAGTACTTGGCCGCCTCGTACAACTTCAGGAAATAATCGTTCCAGGGGCCGACCCACTCGGTCGCGTCGATCGCGCCGGACACCAGGTTCTCGTAAATCTGGCCGCCGGGCAGCGAGACCGGCGAACCGCCGACCTTGGCGATGACGTCGCCGCCGAGGCCCGGGATCCGCATCTTGAGGCCCTTGAGGTCGTCGACCGTCTCGATCTCCTTGTTGAACCAGCCGCCCGGCTGGCACCCGGTGTTGCCACAGGGCAGGGCCTTGAGGCCGAAGCCGCCGGACAACTCGTCCCAGAGCTGCTGGCCACCGAGAAAATGGATCCACGAGCCCATCTCGGTAAAGGTCAGGCCGAACGGCACCGATGTGAAGAACGCGAAGCCCGGATGCTTGCCCTTCCAATAGTACTCGGCGGAAATATAGGCTTGGGCGTTGCCCGTGGCGACTTCGTCGAACACGTCAAAGGCGCCGACACGCTCGCCGGCCGCGAAATAGCGGGTCGTGATCCGGCCGTCGGTGCCGTCGGTGATACGCTGCGCCAGGCGCTGCGCGCTGGTGCCGAGTCCGGGGAAGTCGCGGCCCCAACTGGATACGATCACCATCTCCTTGCGCCCCTGCGCGATGGCAGGCGCGGCGAGGCTCGAGGCGGCAGCCGCCGTCACTGCGGTCGTCGCCGCGGCGGTGGTCAGGAACTCGCGGCGTTTCAGTTTCTTGGACGCCAGCTGGGTTGGGGACTTGCCGGATTTCTTCATGGAAATTAGCCTCCCTGATGGATTCGCGGGTTATACCGCATTGAATTTCAGTCGAACCTCTATTCCCGAGGCCCTCGTGGACCGAGCATAGGGGTCTGCGTACAACTCCGCAACAAAGTCCGGATTGGTCTCGCCAGCAGACCAGATCACCCGTCGACGATTTTCCAGCCGGTCTCGCCGAGCGCCTCCAGCGGCCGGAACCGCGCCTTGTAGGACATCTTGGGCGCCTCCGCGATCCAGTAGCCGAGGTAGACGTGGGGCCGCGCTTCCGCGCGCGCGGTCTCGATCAGCCACAGCACCATGTAGTGGCCCAGGCTGCGTCCATCGAGTTGGGGATCGAAAAAGCTGTAGACCGCCGATAGCCCGTCATCGAGGCGGTCGAACAGGCAGGCCGCGACAAGCTTGCCGCCGGCGTCCCGATACTCGGCCATGCGGGTCTCGACCCGGGAGTGCCGGACCATGCCGTGATAGTCGAGCGCGGTCATATTGGCCATCTCGCCGTCACCGTGGCGCGCCTGGATATAGCGGCCGAACAGCCGGTACTGCTCTTCGGTGGGTTCGGCCGGGCGCTCGATGGCGCCCAGGTCCCGGTTGATCCGCGCGACCCGCTTGAGCGAGGCGCCGGCCTCGAAATCGGCCGCCCGCACCCGGACCGGGATGCAGGCCGAGCAGCCGGCGCAAGCGGGTCGGTAGGCGTATTGATGGCTGCGTCGGAACCCCGCGCGCGACAGCAGGGAGTAGCGTGCCGTGGCCTCGTCGACCGGCGTGTCCGGCAACTCGGTGATCAGCTTGCGCTCGCGCCGGCCGGGCAGATAGGGGCAGGGGCCTTCCGCCAGAACGTAGTAGACCTGTTTGGGCAGGGCCTGCGCGCCGCCCAATTCCCGCCGCGCCTGGGGTGCGGGGCCGTCTTTCATGGGCTCTTTATACCAAGGTCGCCGGCCCCGGGTATAGCGCCCGCCGCGCCCCTACCCTCCCCGGGGAGGCCGGCGAAGGCCGGCGGAGAAGGTCCGGTCTAGGATGCGGAGGCGCGCAGGCGGGTGCGGCGCAGCACGATCGTGCCGGCCAGGATATCGTGGAGCGTGCGACTGCGATCGGTGAACAGCGGTACCAGCAGCACCAGCCAGGCGGTCAGGCTGATGCTGGCGTAGAACAGCACGGTGGTCAGGAAGGCCTGGGAGGTGTCGGGCGGCCGCCCGGTCCAGCTCCGCACCTCCAGGTCGAATACCCGCATGCCCGGGGTGGCGCCATCGCGGCCGATAAAGAACGTGTGGTAACCGACCGGGAGGACGGCGAGCACGATCAGGCCGAACGGCGTGAGCGCCCCGAAAGTCAGGATCCCGGCCACTCCGAAGGCCATCGACAGGGCCACCCAAAGCCCCAATATCAGGACCAGATCCAGGACATAGGCGGTGACCCGGCGCGGCAGCACGCCATCGAATAGGTCGGGCTCGGCCAGGGGATCGGGCGGCGCCTGGTCCCAGGCGGCATGGCCCCGGGTTCCCGGTCCGAGGCGCAGGTCCGGTAGTCCGCTGTTCTCCGGCACCGGGTGCGATCTCCTTGTCGGTTCGGGCTCTTGGGCTCTTGCGAGATGGGGACGGGGAGGCCTCCAGGCAAGTGATGGGGCCGGTTTTGAAGCCGCGCGGCTACTTGGTGCTGGCGCTTTGCTTCTTGGTCGCCCTGCCGCGCGCGGCCGCGACCGGGGTCTCGCGCAGCAGGATGATCGAGATGCGCCGGTTGCGCGGCGACAGCGGGTCGTCCGGGTCCAGATGCTCGGTATCGGCCAGGCCGATTACCGAGGCGATCCGCCCGCCCGGCAGGCCCGCCGCCAACAGCGCCCGGCGGCTCGAGTTGGCCCGGTCGGTCGACAGCTCCCAGTTGGAGTAGTCCTGAACGTTGAGGAAGGGCGCGCCGTCGGTGTGGCCCTTGATCGCGATCTGCTGGGGCAACTGCTTGACCGCGTCGACCACCAGCCGGATCAGCTTGCGGGTGTGGTCGTACATCTTGGCGCTGCCCGAGGGGAACATGGACTTGCCCTCCGCATCGACGATCTGGATGCGCATGCCCTCCGGGATCTGATCGATCAACAGATTGTCGATCAGGCCCTGGAGTTCGGGCACCGACTCGATCGCCTCGCGCAGGGCTTCCTCGGCCTTGGCGAACTGCGCCTCCTCGCGCCTGACCAGCATCTCTTCGATCCGCTCCGCCTCGGCCCGCTCGATTGCCTCGGCGTCTTCGGGGACACTCTCGTCCCCGCTGCCGACGCTGGTTTTACCGGCCGTTGTGGACTTCTGGGAGTCGTCGACATCGTCCTGGTCCGGCGGGCTGCTGGGCAGTTGGATCATGACCCCGACCCCGACCGGCGACTGATCGTGCGGACTGGCGCCCCTCTTGGTGAAGGTGCGGCCGCCCATGAGGCCGCCCGAGCCGCTCTTGCTGCGCGAGACACTGGCCGGGGCGAAGTAATCCGCGATGCCCAGCTTCTGCTCCTCGGTGGTCGCCTGGAGCAGCCAGAGCAACAGGAAGAACGCCATCATGGCGGTCACGAAATCGGCGTAGGCGACCTTC
>JACZVL010000079.1 GCA_022572685.1 Pseudomonadota bacterium | reverse complement strand
CGTCACCTGTCCGGGCTGCGGCTTCCAGAACCAACCCGACGCCAAGTTCTGCGGCGGCTGCGGTCAGCCCCTGAGCGCAACCGGCGCGTCCGCGCCACCCACCGCGCCACCCATCGCGCCGCCACCGCCGGAGCCGTCCGCCCGGGCCACCGGCGAGCGCCGCCAGGTCACCATCCTGTTCGCCGACATCGCCGGCTTCACCGAGCTTTCGACCACGCTCGACGCCGAGGAGCTGCATGCCCTGGTGTCGCGCTTCTTCGCCGTCGCCGACCGGGCCATCGAGCACTATGGCGGCACGGTCGACAAGCACATGGGGGATTCGGTGATGGCGCTGTTCGGCGCGCCGATCGCCCATGGCGACGATCCGCTGCGCGCGGTCCGCGCCGCCTTCGATATCCACGGCGCCATGGAGGCCTTGAGCGCCGAGCTCGGCCGCGAGCTGCGGGTCCACGTGGGCATCGCCAGTGGCGAGGTGGTGGCCGGCGGCCTGGGCAGCGCCGAGCGCCGGGAATACACGGTCCTGGGCGACTCGGTGAACCTGGCCTCGCGCCTCGACGGCCTCGCCGAGGCCGGCCAGACCCTGATCGCCGCGGCGGTCCAACGCGCCGTCCTGCACGACGTGGACTGCGAGGCCCTGGGCGAGGTCGCGGTCAAGGGCCTGGACAAACCGGTCCGGGTGTGGCGCGCACGCGGGCTGGCCAGCGAGGCGCGCGCGGGCGCGCGCGGGCCCCTGGTCGGCCGCAAGTCGGAGTTGCGCCAGTTCGCCGGCGTGCTCGAGGCCTGCCGGGAGGCCGGCGCGGGCCAGGCGGTGGTGCTGCGCGGCGAGGCCGGGATCGGCAAGACCCGGCTGGTCGAGGAGTTCACCGCGCTGGCCCGGGCCCAAGGCTTCTCCGCGCACAAGGGCCTGGTGCTCGATTTCGGCGTCGGCAAGGGCCAGGACGCGGTGCGCTCGCTGGTGCGCAGCCTGTTGGGACTGCCCGGCGGCGGCGCCAAGGCGGCCCGCGCCCAGGCGGCCGAGGACGCGATCGCGGGCGGCTGGCTGGAGCCGGACCAGCGGGTGTTTCTGAACGATCTGCTCGACCTGACCCAGCCGATCGAGCTGCGCGGGCTCTACGACGCCATGGACAATGACACCCGCAACCGCGGCAAGCAGGACGTGGTGGCGGCGCTGATCCATGGGGCGAGCGGGGGGGCGAGCGGGGGGGCGAGCGGGCGCGGCCCGGTGATCCTGACGGTCGAGAACGCGCATTGGGCGGACGCCTTGACGCTCTCTCACCTGGCGCGCATGACGGCCGCGGTGCGTGACTGTCCGGCGGTTCTGGTCTTGACCACGCGGATCGAAGGCGATCCCTTGGACCATGCTTGGCGCGCCCAGACCGGGGATGCGCCGCTGATGACCATCGATCTGGCGGCGCTGCGCGAGGCGGAGGCGCTTGAGTTGGCCGGCGGGCTGTTCGAGATCGACGAAGGGGTCGTGCGCGACTGCATCGCCCGCGCCGAGGGCAACCCCCTTTTCCTGGAGCAGTTGCTGCGCAACGCCGAGGAAAGTTCGGAGGAGGCGGTGCCGGCCTCGATCCAGAGCCTGGTGCTGGCGCGCATGGATCGGCTCCTGGGGCCGGACAAGACGGCGCTGCAGGCGGCCTCGGCGATTGGCCAGCGCTTCGAGCTCGCGGCGCTCCGGCACCTGATCGAGGAGCCGGGCTACGATTGCGGCGGGCTGGTCGCGCATCATTTGGTGCGGCCGGAGGGCGGCGCCTACCTGTTCGCCCACGCGCTGATCCGCGACGGGGTCTATTCCTCGCTGCTCAACACCCGCAAGCGCGAGCTGCACGCGCGCGCCGCCCGGTGGTACGCCGAGGACGACCCGGTGCTCCATGCCGAGCACCTGGATCGGGCCGAGGACCCGGCGGCGCCGAAGGCCTACCTGGACGCGGCCAAGGCGCTGGCCGCGGGCTATCGCTACGAACGCGCCCTGGGCCTGATCGAGCGCGGCCTGGAGGTGGCCCGCGAGGCCGGCGACAAGTTCGCGCTGACCTGCCTGAAGGGCGAGATGCTGCACGATTTGGGCTCGATAGCCGAGAGCCGGGCGGCGTTTTCCGACGCGGTCGAACTGGCGCAGGACGATTCCCAGCGTTGCCGCGCCTGGATCGGCCTGGCGGGCTGTATGCGGATTACCGACGAATACGACGAGGCCTATGCCACCCTGGATAAGGCCCAGGCGGCCGCGGCCGATCGCGGCCTGACGCTGGAATTGGCCCGGATTCACTACATTCGGGGCAACCTTCACTTCCCGCTCGGCAAGATCGATGACTGTCGCGGCGAGCACGAGCTTTCGCTGAATTACGCCCGCAAGGCGCATTCGCCCGAAGCCGAGGCCCGGGCGCTGAGCGGTGTGGCCGACGCCGAGTACGCGCGCGGACGGATGATCGCCTCTTACGATTATTTCCGCCGCTGCATCGAGCTGTGCCGCGAGCACGGTTTCGGCCGCATCGAGGTCGCCAACATCTCCATGCTCGGTTTCAGCGGGTGTTATTTCGACACCATACAAAGTAGCTTGGAGGATGGACTCGCGGCTGTTGAGGCCGCTCGGAAAGTCGGTCACCAGCGCGCCGAGATGCTCGGCCAAGTGTTGTGCGTTCATGCCTTGGCGGAACTCGGCGAATTGGACCGGGCCAAAGCCCATTCAAAGGAGGCGCAAGCCCTGGCTCGACGGCTCGGCGCCATGCGCTTCGAAGCGCAGAACCTGGCCTGGCTGGCGCGCATCGCGACCGCGGAAGGGCGGCGGGCCGAGGCCGTTGAGCTGCTGGAACAGGCCCTCAAACTCGGGCGAGACTCCGGTATGGCTTTCACCGGGCCACGGACACTGAGCGGCATGGCTCTGGTCACCGAAGATCCGGAACGACGGCGAAGCGTCTTGTCGGAAGGCGAAGCAATCCTTCGATCGGGTTCGGTAAGCCACAATCACTTCTGGTTCTATCGAGACGCCATCGAGGTCTCCCTGAATATCGGCGACTGGGAGGGTGTCGAACGTTACGCCGTGGCGCTGGAAGACTACACCCGGCCGGAGCCGCTGCCCTGGTGTGATTTTTTCATCGCCCGCGGGCGGGCCTTGGCGGCCTTCGGCGGTGGCCGGCGCGACGGCGAGATCCTGGCCGAACTCGAGCGTCTGCGCGGGCAGGCCGAGCGGGCCGGCATCCTCACCGCGATCCCGGGCCTCGACGCCGCGCTCCGGGCCGCCGACGGCCCCCAGGCGGTCGCCCGCCCGTGATTTGAACGGCGGTTCGGATGCGAACCTGGATTAGCGACCGATCGGCAAATCGACCCAACAAATCCGGGGGATAGCCGGACAGAGTCCGAAATACCACCTGAATTGCTTTCGACAGCCGAAATTGCTACCGTTTTCGGCTAGTTGGAGGTGCTATCTGAGTAATACCGGTTGAGCCAGACCCGCATGGCGTCCAATACTGGCAGCCAGAATACATAAGGCGGGGCCGTTCCGGTCGACGATCGGTTCGGTCGGCAAAACAATCGAAAACAGGGAAGGATAAGCTTCATGAACAGATCGAAACTGCTGGGCGCCACGGTGGGCCTTCTGGCCGCCGCGGCGTTCGTGGGGCCAGCCCACGCCTTCATCGGCAAGAGCGTGGCCGCTGCCGATTGTAGCTACGGTGGAAAGGTGAAGTCGATCGAGGCGACCGATGAGTTGACCGTCACCTTTACCATGTGCAAGCCGGACCCGGCGTTCATGGCGAAGGCCGCCTTCACGCCCTTCGGCATCCAGCCCGAGGAGCATCTGGCGGCCACCGGCGGCGGCGGCGACATCCTCGAGAAGCCGATCGGCACCGGCCCCTGGAAGCTCCAGAAGTGGGCCCGGGGCGACAGCATCATCCTGAAGCGCTTCGACGACTACTGGGGCGACAAGGCCAATTACGAGACCCTCGTGATCCGCTGGTCGGACAGCGGCGCCGGGCGCCTGATCGAGCTGCGCGCCGGCACCGTCGATCAGATCACCAACATCGGCCCGGACGACTTCGACTCGGTCAAGAACGATTCCAGCCTGATCTTCATTCCGGTTGCCAATCCCAACACTCTCTATCTCGCGATGACCAACACCTTCGCGCCCTTCGACAAGCTGGAGGTGCGCAAGGCCATCGCCATGGGGATCGACCGCAAGCGGGTCGTCGACAATTTCTTCCCCGCGGGGTCCGAGGTCGCGTCGCACTTCACCCCCTGCTCGATCACCAACGCCTGCGAAGGCGAGTCCTGGTACGACTTCGATGCGGCGAAGGCGCGCCAGATGCTGGCCGATGCCGGCTTCCCGAACGGCTTCAAGACCAAGATCTTCTTCCGCGACGTCTTCCGCGGCTATCTGCCGGAGCCGAGCGTGGTGGCGGTCGAGTTCCAGACCCAGTTGCGCGACAACCTGGGCATCGAGGCCGAGGTCGTGGTCATGGAATCGGGTGAGTTCATCGACGAATCCACCAACGGCCGCCTCGACGGCTTCTATCTGCTGGGCTGGGGCGCGGACTATCCGCATGTCACCAACTTCCTGGACTTCCACTTCAGCGCCAGCAACCCGCAGTTCGGCGAGACCCATCCGGAGATCTACGAGGTCCTGGAAGAGGCCTCGACGATCGGCGACGTGGCGACGGCACGGCCGCTTTACGCCAAGGCCAACAACGCCATCAAGGCGCTGGTGCCGATGGTGCCCATCGCCCACGGCGCGTCCGCCTCGGCCGCCGTGGCCAGTGTCGAGAACGCCCACTTCCGGCCGTTCGGAGCACCGCTGTTCCATCGCGCGGACCCGAAGAAGGACACCTTCGTGTTCATGCAGAACGCCGAGCCGATCAGCCTCTACTGTGCCGACGAGACGGACGGTGAATCCCTGGCCGTCTGTCAGCAGATCGTCGAGCCGCTGCTCGGCTACGCCATCGATTCGGGTGCGATCGAGCCGCGCCTGGCGACCGGCTGCGGCGCCAACGACGATTCGACGGTCTGGACCTGCAAGTTGCGCGCAGGCGTGAAGTTCCACGATGGCTCCAGCTTCGACGCCAACGACGTGGTGGCGTCCTGGGCCGCCGGAATCGACGCGTCCGACGCCAACCACAAGGGAAACACCGGGGCCTTCGGGTACTACAGCAACCTCTGGGACGGCCTGATGAACGCCGAGTAGGCGGATCCCTGCGACTCGAGAGTTCGACGGGCGTGCGGTGCGTAAGCGCCGCACGCCCGTTTCTTTCATGGTTGGACGATTCTGGTAGATCGATATGATCGGTTACATTGCGCGGCGGTTGCTCGTCTCGATTCCCGTGCTTTTCGGAATTCTCCTGGTCACCTTCATTCTGGCCCGCTCGATCCCGGGCGATCCCTGCAAGGCCATTCTCGGCGAGAAGGCGACACAGGAGGTCTGCGAGCGATTCACGCGCAAGCACGGATTCGACCGTCCCATCTACGTCCAGTTCGGGCTCTACATGGTTCGCATCCTGCAGGGCGATTTCGGCAATTCGATCCGCTTCAGCCGGCCGGTCAGCCGCATCCTGATCGAGCGCCTGCCCATGACCATCGAACTCGCCGTCGGCGGCCTGATCCTGGCGCTGCTGATCGGCGTGCCGCTCGGCCTGATATCGGCCATGCGGCACAACACGGGGATCGATGTCACGACCATGATCATGGCCAACATCGGCATTTCCATGCCGGTGTTCTGGCTCGGACTCATGCTGTCCTATGTCTTCGCACTGCTGATGAAGGGCACCATCTTCTGGTTGCCGCCCTCGGGCCGGCTCTCGGCCGGCCTCATATCGATTCCCTTCTACGAGGTCTGGGGCTGGACGGTCCAGGCCGGAACGGTCAAGGCGCAGGCGGTGAATTTCATCGCCAACCACTTCATCTTCAATTCCCTCATCACCGGCGACTGGAAGCTGCTCAATGACGCCATTCGGCACCTGATTCTGCCGGTGGTGGCGCTCAGCACGATTCCCATGGCGATCATTGCCCGCATGACGCGCTCCAGCCTGCTCGAGGTGCTGGGCCGCGACTACGTGCGCACGGCCCGGGCCAAGGGCGCCAAGGAGCGCCGCGTGGTGATGAACCATGCCTTTCGCAACGCCCTGCTGCCGGTGGTCACGATCCTGGGTCTGCAGATGGGCGGCCTGCTCGGCGGCGCGGTGCTGACCGAGACGGTGTTCGGGCTGGCCGGCGTCGGGCGCATGCTGTTCGAGGCCATCACGGCGCGCGACTACCCGATCATCCAGGCCTTCACCGTCGTGATCGCCGTCTCCTACATGATCATCAACCTGATCGTCGATGTCTCCTACGGATTTCTCGACCCGCGCATAAGGCTCGATTGACCATGGTCTCTTTCAAACGCGGCGCCCTCGAACTCGCCGAAGCCCAGACCGAAGAACGGCTCCTCGGCAGCCCGACCGCGCTCTGGAAGACGGCCCTGCGGCGTTTGTTCCGACGCAAGACCGGCATCGTCGGCATGATCCTGGTCGGTTTCGTGTTCTTCGTCGCCGTGGCGGCGCCGGTGATCGCCCCCTACGATCCGCATAACGTTCTGATCGGCAAGGAACCGGTCCGCAAGCGCGCCGCGCCCTGCATCCACCTGCTCGGCTGTCCGGTGGAAGAGCCACAGCACTTCATGGGCATCGACGGCAACTTCCGCGACCAGCTCAGCCGGGTCATCTACGGCGCCAGGGTCAGCCTCTCCATCGGCTTCACCACCGTCACCTTCGCGGTCACCTTCGGTGTCCTGCTGGGGGCGATCGCCGGCTACTGGGGCGGTTGGCTGGACAACGTCATCATGCGGATCATGGACGTGATATTGGGATTCCCGGCCCTGCTGCTGGCGATCGCCATCGTCGCCGTGCTCGGGCCGGGGCTCCGCAATGCCTTGCTCGCGATCGCCATCGTCACCCTGCCGGCCTATGCCCGCGTCATGCGCGCCAGCGTGCTCTCGATCAAGGAACTCGACTATGTCGCCGCCTCCAAGGCGCTCGGCGCAAGCAACATGCGCATCCTCTTGACCCGAGTCATCCCCAACGCGCTGACACCCATCGTCGTGCTCTCGACCCTGGGCATCGCGGGCGCGATCCTGGATGCCGCCGGGCTCTCGTTTCTCGGCCTGGGGGCGCAGCCGCCGACGGCGGAATGGGGCACCATGCTGGGGTCGGAGCGCAATCAGGTGTTCAGCGCGCCCCATCTGGTGTTCTTTCCGGGCATCGCCATCATGATCACGGTCCTGGGCTTCAACCTCTTGGGAGACGGCATGCGCGACGCGCTGGACCCGCGGCTGAACGACTGATGAGCGGCCTTGAGCAAGCGGTCCTCGAGGTGCGCGGACTGCGCACCTGGTTCCATACCCGGCACGGCGTCGCCAAGGCGGTCGACGGCGTCGATCTGCGGGTCGCCAGGGGCGAGGTCCTGGGGGTGGTCGGAGAGTCCGGCTGCGGCAAGAGCGTGACCGCGCTGTCCATCATGCGCCTGGTGGCGCCGCCCGGTCGTGTGGAGGGTGGCGAGATCCTGTTCGAGGGGCGCAATCTGCTCGACCTCTCCGACGACGAGATCGCCGATCTGCGTGGCGACAGCATCTCGATGATTTTCCAGGACCCGACCTCCTCCCTCAATCCCGTGGTTTCGGTCGGCCTTCAGATATCCGAGGTCTACGAGATTCATCGGCGCATGAAGCGGTCGCAGGGCATGGAACGCGCGGCGGAGATGCTGGAGAAGGTCGGCATTCCGGACCCCGAGAGCCGCGCCGGCGCCTATCCGCACGAGATGTCCGGCGGCATGGCCCAGCGGGTGATGATCGCCATGGCGCTCGCCTGCGAGCCGCAACTTCTCATCGCCGACGAGCCGACGACCGCGCTCGACGTCACCATCCAGGCGCAGATCCTCGACCTCATGCGCGAGCTGCAGCGGGAAACCGGCACCGCCACCATCCTGATCACCCACGATCTGGGGGTGGTCGCGGAAATGGCCGACCGGGTCGCGGTCATGTATGCCGGCGAGATCGTGGAGGAGGCCGACGTCGACACCCTGTTCCGCGAACCGAAGCATCCCTATACGCGCCGCCTGATGGGTTCGATTCCCGTTCTGGGCGAGGTTCGGGACGCCTTGGAGGTGATCCCGGGGTCGGTGCCGAACCTGGTCGACCTGCCCCGCGGCTGCCGTTTCGCCGCCCGCTGCCGGGAGCGGGTCGAGCATGGACTCGAGCGCTGCACGCAGGAACGGCCGACGCTGCAAGACATGGCGCCGGGACACGCGGTGCGCTGCTGGCTGTACTCGGGAGAGGGGGAATGAGCGCGCTCGTCGAAATCGTCGACCTGGTCAAGACCTTCCCGGTGAAAAGCGGCATGCTGCGGCGGACCACCGGATACGTCCGGGCGGTGGACCATGTGAATCTGCAAATCGCCAAGGGCGAGACGCTCGGCCTGGTCGGCGAATCCGGCTGCGGCAAGTCCACGCTCGGCCGTGTCCTGGTCCGGCTCCTGGACCCGACCTCCGGTCGCATTCTGTTCGACGGCAAGGATCTGGCGACCCTTCAGGGCAAGGAGTTGCGGGCCCTGAGAAGTCAGTTCCAGATCATCTTTCAGGACCCCTACTCCGCCCTCGATCCGCGCACGCCGGTCGGCAACAGCATTGCCGAGGGCCTGCTGGTGCATGGCGTCCCGAAGGAGGAGGGGCACGAGCGGGTGCACGAGATGCTGCGTCTGGTCGGCTTGCAGCCATCGCACGCCCAGCGCTATCCGCACGAGTTCTCGGGCGGTCAACGGCAGCGCATCGGCATCGCCCGCGCCCTGGTACTGCACCCCAAGTTCGTGGTCTGCGACGAGCCGGTTTCGGCGTTGGATGTATCGGTGCAGGCGCAGATCCTCAATCTCCTGAAGGAGCTGCAGCGGGAACTCAACCTGACGCTGCTCTTCATCTCCCACAATCTGGCGGTTGTCGAGCATATCAGCGACCGGGTCGCGGTGATGTACCTGGGCCGGATCGTGGAGATCACCGACCGGGACACGCTCTACCGCGACCCGCGGCACCCCTATACCCAGGCGCTTCTCTCCGCCATCCCAATCCCGGAACCGGGCCGCAAGCGCCGGCGACAGGTCTTGCAGGGCGACGTGCCCAGCCCGGTAAATCCGCCTGCCGGATGCGCCTTTCATCCACGCTGTCCCATCGCCGCCGAGGTCTGCGCGAAGGAAGCCCCCGAACTGCGGCCCACCGCGCCAGGATCCAGGCACCTGGCGTCGTGCCATCTGCGCACCGGCGACCACCGGCACCTCGCGCCGACGGAGACCGCGCCCGCGTGAGCGCATCGCCGTGCGCACCCCGGCCGAAGGCCAGGGCACGCCCACACGACCCGCCACCGGGCTGCGCCTGCCATCGGCGCTGTCTCCACGCGACCGGAATCCGCGCGCGCGGCCGGCGTTGGAGAGGTTCGGCGACCATCTGGTCGCCTGCCACCACGTGGATCGGCTGCCAGATGACCGACTCCAAAGGTCCTCGATATTAGTCGGCGGCGCGCCGTGACAAATTCGTGGCAAACGAAAGATTTATCGATCCCGATGTTGACGCGACACGGGTAAGTTTGCCTACAGTAAGTCGTCTGGGGACAACCAGAGGCGTTTGTTTGGGGACAAACGGAAATAGTGGGGGATACAGAAGTTGCTCTACCTGCGTGTTGCCGCGGCGGCGGCGGGCCTGCTTTTGCTTGGCGGGTGTTCGTTTTTCGGATTTTGGGACGCGCCGGACATTCCGGCGGAGGGGCCGAAAATCGATAGCCACGGCCCCGGCGGTCCGCTCGAGGGCCCGCAGTTGGCCGCGCTGCCCGGATACCTGTCGGACCAGGATGTGGCGCCCGGCAGGATCGGGGTGTTTCGGGGCTTTATCGGCGATCCGCCCCGCTCGCCCGCGGGCGCCACGGCGGCCGTCCGGTCCCGGCCGATCCAGGTGCGGCCGATCCAGGTGCGGCCGATCCAGGTGCGGCCGGGCCAGGTGCGGCCGATCAAGCGCCCTCTGACCCTCAAGGACCTGCTGCCCGGGCGGCGGATCCTGGACCTTCAGCCGATCGCCGCGGGCTTCGAGCCCGCTTCCCTCACCCTGGCCGACCTGATCGCCGATCGGGACTGGCGCAAGCGGACCTCCGAGACGCTGAACCGCCTGTTTCAGTAGGTTTTCCGCGGGTTTCCTGCTGGTTTTCGCAGCCCCTCGGCGCCCCCCGTTGCCCCGCGTCGCCGCCTGAATCGGCTGAATCCGGCCGATTTTCCGGGCCCCCGAACCAGCCACGGTTTCCCAGCCATGTTCCAAGCCCCGCGCCAATGCGGAGAAAAAAAAGAGGGAGCCAAAGGGCTCCCTCAGTTTCAGTGCGATGTGCGTGCAATCAAAGTAAGGGCAGTTCTCCAGTCGGGATCCTCCTAAAAGATAGAACAACTAAAACCTCAACGGCGAGGGTTCAACTGCTCTGCTGGAAAGAAACATATGTCATCTGGATCGTAGATGCAAGCATTTTCTTGACACAGATACGTTTTTTTCTTGAACAGTTTTATATAATATCAGGGCATAACGCCCTATTACTGTTCAAATAGGCTATCTCGCCCTATATATACTAGGCTACCATGCCCTATTTCCCTTTTCGGCGCCGTGGCCCCGCGACGCGGCCCGGCGTCAAGGATTTGTTAACCAAGGTTCATATATCTCTATTCGAGAGAAGATTGGGGAGGCGGTTCGCATCCACTACCCGGGCCCGGCCCGAGGAGGCGAAGATGTCGACCGCGATGGCGCGGAGCCAGAACAGCCCGACCGACCTTTGGGACAATCCCATGGGCACCTTCGGGTTTGAATTCGTCGAATACACCGCCGAAGATACGGCGGCGCTGGGACGGCTGTTCGAGCAGATGGGCTTCCGGGCGGTCGCCCGGCATCGCTCCAAGGCGGTCATCCATTACCGCCAGGGCGACATCAACTTCATCGTCAACGACGAGCCCCGGAGCTTCGCCCGGATTTTCGCGCGCGCCCATGGGCCCTCGGCCTGTGCGATCGCGTTCCGGGTCCGCCACGCCGGCTTGGCCCACGCCCGGGCGCTGGAGCTGGGCGCCGAGGCGCACCGCGTTCCCATCGGGCCGATGGAGCTCAACATTCCGGCCATTCGCGGCATCGGCGGCAGCCTGATCTACCTGGTCGACCGGGATTCGGGCCCGAGCATCTACGACATCGACTTCGAGCCGCTTCGGGGCGCGGGTGACGCCGGGCCCGCCGCCGGGCTGACCACCATCGACCACCTGACCCATAACGTGTTCCAGGGCCGCTTGGACCTCTGGGCCGAGTTCTACGAGCGGCTGTTCAACTTCCGCGAGGTCCGCTACTTCGATATCGAGGGCAAGCTGACCGGCCTGCGCAGCCGCGCCATGACCAGCCCCTGCGGCAGGATCCGCATCCCGATCAACGAGTCCACCGACGGCAAATCACAGATCGTCGAATACCTCCACGACTACCGCGGCGAGGGCATCCAGCACATCGCGCTCGGCACCGACGATATCCAC
Organism: Pseudomonadota bacterium; assembly: GCA_022572685.1. Classification (GTDB taxonomy): domain Bacteria; phylum Pseudomonadota; class Alphaproteobacteria; order Kiloniellales; family J153; genus JACZVL01. Next base: position 2,219 of record JACZVL010000079.1, on the reverse strand, counting down.
ACCACCGTCGCGGCGCTCAAGGCGCGCGGCATCCAGTTCATGGACCCGCCGCCGGACGCCTACTACGACGCGCTGGCCGAGCGCCTGCCCGGCCACGGCGAGGACGTGGATCGGCTGCGGCGCGACGGTATCCTGATCGACGGCGCTCCGGCGGAGGGCGGCGGCATCCTGCTGCAGATCTTCACCGGCACGGTGATCGGGCCGATCTTCTTCGAGATCATCCAACGCAAGGGCAACGAAGGCTTTGGGGAGGGCAACTTCCAGGCCCTGTTCGAATCGATCGAGCAGGACCAGATCAAGCGCGGCGTGCTCGCCGAATGAGCGGGGCCGGGTGAGGCCGGGTGAGCGAGGATCGGGTCATGGCACAGGTACTAGACACGCAGGCACTAGACACGCAGGCACTAGACACGCAGGCACTAGAAACGGCGGAGTTCGCCGCGGAGCCCGGCGGGGATTTCGTCGTCGCGCAGGGCTGGGCGGACTACACGGATATCGACCACGTGATCTGGCGGCGCCTGTTCGAGCGCCAGTCCCGGCTGCTGCCCGGCCGGGCCTGCGACCAGTACCTGGCCGGCCTGGAGGGGCTCGGTGTCGCGGCCGACGGCATTCCGGACTTCGAGCGCCTCTCGGACATTCTCGACCGCGCCACCGGCTGGCGCATCGTCGCCGTGTCCGGCCGGGTGCCCGACGACGTCTTCTTCACCCACCTGGCCGCGCGCCGCTTCCCGGCGATCAGGTGGATCCGGCGCCCCGAGCGGATGGACGACCTGCAGGTGCCGGACGCATTCCACGATGTCTTCGGCCACCTGCCGATGCTGATGAACCCGGTGTTCGCCGATTACCTGGCCGCCTGCGGCCGCGGCGGGCTCAAGGCCCTGGCGCTGGGCGCCTTGCCCAAACTCGCGCGGCTCTATTGGTACACCGTGGGGTTCGGGCTGATCCGCACGGCCGAGGGCCTGCGCATCTACGGCTCGGGGATCGTCTCGTCCCCTGGCGAGAGCCGGTATTGCCTGGAAGACCCCAAGCCCGACCGCATCCTGTTCGATCTGCTGCGGGTCATGCGCACCGGCTACCGCATCGACGCCTATCAGGACTGCTATTTCGTGATCGACAGTTTCGAACAGCTGTTCGACGCCACGCGCTTGGATTTCGCGCCCTATTACGAGGTCCTGGCGCGGCTGTCCGACATCGCGCCGGGCGAGCGCCTGGCCGAAGACGCGTTGTGCCATGCTTGAATACCAGTTCCCGTGAACGAGGCGACACCGTGAAGCAATGGATTCCCCTGCCGCGCGTCGAGGGCATTTCTTCGCGCCAAGCCCACGCCGATCTGCCCGAGGGCACCTACGAGCGCGAGTTGGGGCGCGAGGGCTTCTTCGGGCCCGCGACCCAGATGTATCACCGCCATCCGCCGACCGGGTGGACCGACTGGGACGGCCCCTTGCGCCCGCGCGCCTTCGATCTGACCCGCATCGCGGCGACCGAGGGCGACCCCTGGAAAGCCACCGAGGTGCTGCACAACGCCTTCGTCCGCTACCGCTTCTGGAACACCCAGGGCAAGATGGACGCGCTCGCACGCAACGCCGATGGCGACGATCTGCTGTTCCTGCACCGCGGCCGGGGCGCGTTCTTCTGCGATTACGGCCACCTTTCGATCCGCGAGGGCGACTACCTGGTGATCCCGCGCGGCACCATGTGGCGCACCGAATTCGACGGCACCGCCCAGGTGCTGATGATCGAGGCGACCGGCGACAGCTACCGCCTGCCGGACCGGGGCCTGGCCGGGCCCCACGCGATCTTCGACCCGGCGGTGCTCGACACCCCGGCGATGGACGCGGCGTTTCGCGCCCAGCAGACCCCCGAGGGCGTGGAGGAACCCTGGCGGGTGCGCATCAAGCGGCGCAATCAGGTCTCGACCGTGAGCTATCCGTTCAACCCGCTGGACGCGGTCGGCTGGCACGGCAACCTGGCGCCGGTGCGCCTCAACGTGGCCGACATCCGGCCGCTGATGAGCCACCGCTACCACCTGCCGCCCTCGGCGCACACCACCTTCCTGGCCGACCGCTTGGTGGTCTGCACCTTCGTGCCCCGGCCCTTCGAGAGCGACCCCGGCGCGCTCAAGGTGCCGTTCTTCCACAGCAACGACGACTACGACGAGGTGCTGTTCTACCATCGCGGCGACTTCTTCAGCCGCGATAACAACGGGGCCGGCATGGTCACCC
>JACZVL010000078.1:12161-13821 GCA_022572685.1 Pseudomonadota bacterium | reverse complement strand
ACCCGGTCCGCCTTGAAGCCGTCGCTCAGCTCGTGCAGATAGACCGCCTCATATTTGAGCGACCGCCAAAGCCGTTCGATAAAGATATTGTCCATGTATCGGCCCCGGCCATCCATGGAGATCGTGATCTCCGCATTCTTGAGGATGCCGGTGAACTCCAGGCCGGTGAACTGGCTGCCTTGGTCGGTGTTGAATATCTCCGGCTTGCCGTATCGGGTCAGCGCCTCAGCCAAGGCTTCGACGCAGAAGGAGGCGTCCATGGTGTTCGACAAGCGCCAGGCGAGAACATGGCGCGTCGCCCAGTCCATGATCGCCACCAGATACAGAAAGCCGCGGCTCACCGGGATGTAGGTGATGTCGGCGCACCAGACCTGATTGGGCCGGCTTATCCGCAGGTTCCCCAGCAGATACGGGTAAATCCGGTGTTCCGGGTGGGGCGTACTGGTCCTTGGAGCCTGGTAGATCGCCGACAGCCCCATCAACCGCATCAGACGGCGAACCCGATGACGGCCAACGCAAAAGCCTTCGCGCCCCAGATGTCGAACCATTTGGCGGGAACCGTAAAACGGATACTTCAGAAACAGCTCGTCGAGGCGCCGCATCAATGCCAGACTCGAAGGGCTCTCGCCCTGCGCTGTATAATAGTACGACGACCGGCTGATCGCCAGAATCTCGCATTGACGGCTCAAGCTGAGTTCCGGTCGATCGCGCCGGATCATCGCCTTGCGCTCTCCCCGGCTCATCGCTTGAGCCCTTTGGCCAAAAAATCCCGCTCCACCGTCAGCTGGCCGATCTTGGCGTGCAGATCGTGGATCTCACCCTCGTGGTCCGCATGGGCCTTGTCCGCGCCGTTGGAAAATACCGAACCCAGACCGTCCATCGCCTGGCGCTTCCACGCACTCACCTGGTTGGGATGCACCTTGTGCCGGCTTGCGATCTCCGGGATCGTCCTGTCGCCTCGAAGCGCTTCCAGCGCCACCTTCGCCTTGAAATCCGGGCTAAAACGTCGTCGCGTCGTCATCTGCGTACTCCTCCGCTATCCGGTGGAATACACCTTAACCTACTGTCCGATTTTCCAGGACCAGCTCAGTTACTGGCCTTTCACCAGGCGCTGAAGGAGCGCAAGTACCGCCGGCTATTCTCACCGCAACGCCGCGGCAAGTCAGGACCCAAAGGCCCATCGAAGGAACTCATCCAAGCCATCGTTGAGATGAAGCGACGGAACCCCCGCTACGGGTGTCCGAGGATTGCACAGCAGCTCTCAAAAGCGTTGGGTATCGAGATAGACAAAGACGCGGTGAGGCGGGTTCTTGCAAAATACTACTGGCCACGGCCCGGCGGAGGAGGTCCGTCTTGGTTGACGTTCATCGGCCACACAAAAGATAGTCTCTGGAGCGTCGATCTGTTTCGGTGTGAATCCATCACCTTGAAGACGCACTGGGTTCTCGTCGTTATGGATCAGTTTACTCGGCGGATCATCGGTTTCGCTGTGCACGCCGGCTATGTAGACGGCGTGGCGCTTTGTCGCATGTTCAACAAGGCGATCGCCAGAACGGGTGTGCCGAAATATCTGTCCTCGGACAATGATCCGCTGTTCACTTACCATCGATGGTTGGCGAATCTTCGTATTCTTGAGATAGACGAACTCAAAACGGTTCCC
>JACZVL010000078.1:0-12062 GCA_022572685.1 Pseudomonadota bacterium | reverse complement strand
TCAACAAGGCGATCGCCAGAACGGGTGTGCCGAAATATCTGTCCTCGGACAATGATCCGCTGTTCACTTACCATCGATGGTTGGCGAATCTTCGTATTCTTGAGATAGACGAACTCAAAACGGTTCCCTACACGCCAATTTCTCATCCCTTCGTGGAGCGGCTGATCGGAAGCCTACGGCGCGAACTTCTTGACCAAGTTTTCTTTTGGAACACCGTTGACTTGGAGAGAAAGCTACGGAGTTTCCAACTCTATTTCTATCATTCGCGAACCCACGCGTCGCTAGACGGAAACACGCCTGCGGAAATGAGCGGCAGTGTGGTCACGCATCCGGCCGCGCTGCGCAATTTCACTTGGGAAAAGCATTGCGGGGGCCTTTTCGAACTCCCGGTCGCCGCGTGAGTACGCATTCGCCACGGACAGGTCTCCGCAAAACGGATACTCTGATGATGCCCTCGGGGCTTCAGGGTCCGGTATCGGAGAGCGGCTTGTAGGCGATCAGCTCGATCTCGACCTTGCCATCGATCACCAGGGGCGACACCAGGGTCGAGCGGGCCGGCGGCGCGGCACCGAAATATTCCGCGTAGACCTTGTTGAAGGCACCGAAGTCGCGCGGGTCGTCGAGCCAGACCGTCGCCTTGACCACGTCCGTCACGCCGCAGCCGGCGGTCTTCAGCACCATGATCAGCCGTTGGATGGTTCGGTGGGTCTGCGCCTTGATGCCGCCGTCGATCATGTTTCCGTCCTCGTCCAGCGCCGCCTGACCCGAGACGAAGACGAAGTCTCCCGCGCGCACCGCCGGGACCATCGGTAGCCGCAGGGGGTTGCCTTCCTCGAGGCCGATTCTCTCGATCATGTTGTTCAAACTCCTTGGCATAAAACAGAACGGGGCCCCGTCCGTTGCGGCAGGGGCCCCGTGCGTCCGGCGTCGTCCTGCCGTTACTCCTTGGTGTACTGCTTGTACCACTTCTCCTTCAGGCCGGTCCGTTCCAGATTGATCACCCAGACGTTGACGAAGTGCAGGAAGTGATACTCGCCCTTCGAGATCGCATAGGAGTAGCCCTGCGGGTTGAGTGGGTTGTTCTCCTCCAGAACCCGCAGCTTGAGGGCGGGATTTTTCTGGACGATGAGCCGCAGTGTCGAGGAGTCGGTCAGGATGGCGTCGACACGACGGTTGGCGACTTCGATACCGAGAGTCGAAATCTTGTCGGTCACCAGCGGCTTGACCGTGGCCTTCTTGAAGAACTGATTGGCGAAGGACTCGTCCGCGGTCCCGGAGATCACCGCGATCGTATTGCCTTTCTGATCGAGTTCGCCGTAGGACTGGATGGGGGAGCTCTCCAGGAGGGCGACGCCCTGCGTTTCGTATCCCGAGGGCTCGGAGAAGAGGACACGCATGGCCCGTTCCGAGGTGCGGAACAGCGGGGCCATGACGATGTCGCACTTGTTCGATTCCAGGCTGGGGATCAAGGTGCCCCAGGTCGCATCGACGTGCTCGATCTTGACGCCCATCGTCTCGGCCAGGTGATTCGCCGCCTCGATGTCGGTGCCCACCCACTTTCCGGTCTTGGGGTCCTTGATGCCCCAGGGCAGGGCCTCGGCGTGGCAGGCACGCAGAACCCCGGCGTCGATAATCTCCCGGACCTTGTTGTCGTCCGCGGCCCATGCGTTCGCGGCGAAGACGAGCAGTACGGCGCCGATCGCCGTGCTCCTGATGATACCGTTCATGACGTTCAACCTCCTTGTTTGTTGCCGTTGACCAAAGTACTTCTCTTCTTCAGTGGGGACCGTTCGATGTCCCGTCTCAAAGTATCTTCGACAGAAATGCGGCCTGCCGTTCGTCGGTCGGGCGGCCGAAGAATTCAGCCGGCGGGGCGTCGACCAGGATCTGTCCATCGGTGATGAACAGGACGCGGTCGGCGACCTCGCGCGCGAAGCCCATTTCGTGCGTGACGACCAGCATGGTCATGCCGCTTTCCGCCAAGCCGCGTATGACGTCGAGCACCTCATTCACCATTTCCGGGTCGAGCGACGAGGTCGGCTCGTCGAACAGCATGATCTTCGGCTCCATCGCCAGGGCGCGGGCGATCGCCACCCGTTGCTGCTGGCCGCCGGAAAGCTGTCCGGGATACTTGTCGATCTGCTCTTCGATGCCGACGCGCGTCAGCAGGCGCTTCGCCCGCTCGTTGGCCTCCGCCTTGGAAAGGCCCAGCGCCGTGGTCGGCGCCAGGGTCAGGTTCGCGCGCACCGACATATGGAGGAAGAGGTTGAAGCTCTGAAACACCATGCCGACCTCGCGGCGCAGGCGCTCGATCTCGCGCTTCCCGGCCGGCAGGCGGACGTCGAGGACGTGAATCTCGCCTTCCTCGATGCTTTCCAGCCCGTTCAGCGTCCTGAGGAAGGTCGATTTGCCGCCGCCCGAGGGTCCGATGATGCAGACGACCTCGCCCGCCCGGACCTCTACCGAGACCTTGCGGAGCGCTTCGAACGAACCGAAGCGCTTGGTTACCTCCACGCAGCGGACGACCGTCTGTCCTCGTTTTCCCCGGCCCTCGGTCACGGCGACGTCCCCCTTCCCGCTCAATTTGCCGTGCGCGAGACGAGGCGCCGCTCGGCCCGCCGCGCGTAGATGCTCAAGGGGAAGATAATGATGAAATAGAGCACCCCGATCGCGGAGAGAAACTCGACGTAGGCGAAGGTCTTGCTGCCCAGGACGCTCGCCTGATAGGCCATTTCGGCCACGCCGATCGCGGAGAGAAGACTGGTCGCCTTGATCAGCTCGGTCAGGAAGCTGACCAAGGCCGGCATCATGCGCCGGATCGCCGGCTGCAGAATGACTCGAATCCAAATGTGAAGGGACGGCACGCCGAGCGCGAGCGCGGCCTCGATCTGGCCGCGCGGCACGGCCAGGATGCCGGCGCGGAAGATCTCCGCCAGATAGGCCGATGCGAATAGCGTCAATGCGATCACGCCACTCGCCTCGGCCGAGATTCGCAGGGACAGCATGAGCGGTAGGCAGGAGTAGACCCAGAAAATGAGGACGACTTCCGGGATGGTCCGAAAAAAGTCGATGTAGATGACCGCAATCCGGTAGGCGATGCCGCGCTCCCGCAGCTTGCCGAAACAGGCGACGAGGCCGATCACGATGCCGAACGCCAGGGACAGGGCGCAGATCGTGAGCGTGATTCTCAGTCCCTCGAACAGGAGCGGATAGTGCTGCGCCAGCTGATGGGTTTCGAACCTCACCGGTCACCTCTGACTGCGCTGCAGGACCCGCTCGATTCTCAGGGTCGCCTGGCTCATGATGTAGCCGAGGACGAAATAGATCGCGGCGGTCGCCGTGAACAGCTCGATCGGCTTGAAGGTCACGTTGCTGATCCGGTTGGTGACGGTCATGAGCTCGCTGACCTGCAGGATCGACAGGATCGCGCTCGCCTTGAAGAAACTGATGATGAGATTGACCAGGGGCGGGATCATGATGCGAAGGGCCGGCGGCAGGATGACCCGGGTCCAGCGCGTCCAGTCCGGCAGTCCCAGGGCATAGGCCGCCTCCCACTGGCCCTTGGGAACCGCCTCGATGCCGGCGCGGACGATCTCCGTGAAGTAGGCGCCCGCCTGAAGCGTGATGGCGAGGATGCCGCTTTCCAGCGCCGTCGTGTTGATCCCGGTGAAGGCCGGCAGCGCGAAATGAAGCCAGATCAGTTGCACCAGCAGGGGCGTGTTGCGGAACACCTCGACATAGGCCACGACGGCCCAGCGCAGCGGCGCAAACGGTGACTGCGAGAGAATCGCCAGGATGGTGCCGAAAAAAATCCCCAACACGCCCGCGATGGCGGTCAGGAACAGTGTCGTTCCCAGGCCCTTGAGCAGCGGCAGGCGGTATTCCCAGACGACCGAGAAATCGAGAGAGCCGATCAGCTCCCAATTCACCTGATAGGCCAGGAGGCCCGCCAACCCGATCGCGAAGGCAGCGAAAAGGGCGTTCTGCCCCCACGTCCTGTCATGGCTCTCCGTTTGCCCGCCGTAACCGAGCATGCCGCTCCCCTTCATCGCGCCAGACGGCGCGCACCTTTTTTGCCGAGACTGCCAGTGGCGCCGCGGCGCTCCTGGCCGATCCCCGTTTCTGGTACGCTACAGTAAAGTAAGCCAGATGTCCCGAAAAAAAGTGGACAGTGTCCCATTTTAAATTTATAGTCACTCGATCACTCCTGAAAATCAATTCGTCGCGGCCTCCCGCGGGCGCGTCGTGAAGCATTCAGTCTCGGGAAATTGGGATGGACAGCGATCTAGGGCCGGACGGCATGGACGAACAGGGTTCGTCGCCCATCCAGGCGATCGTCAATGCCGTCGATACGATCGACTACGTCGCGAAGTCGAACCAGGGCGTCGGCGTCCGGGAATTGGCGCGTGCCCTGCGCCTCACCAGGGGAACCGCCAGCCGCGTCCTATACAGCCTGTATTTCTGCGGCCTGCTGCGCCGCGACGAGACCCAGAGCCGCTATGTCCTGGGGTCCAAGATCCTGGAGCTGGCGTCCGGGCACCTCCGCAGTCTCTCGATCGGCGAAGTGGCCCGCCGCCACATGGCTGATCTGTCCCTGGAAAGCGGTGAGACTGTGTTTCTCGGTATCCTGGACCGGGACCACGTGACCATCGTCGACCGGATCGATTCGACGCAACCCCTGCGCATGGCCTCCGAACTCGGCGTGCGGGAGCCCGCCTACTGTACGGCCTTGGGTAAGATTTTGATGGCGGATCTGTCGGACGAGGCCTGCCGGCGATTGCTGGAAGGCCAGCAATTCGAACCGCATACCGCGAAAACACTCAGATCGAAAGACGAGGTCCTGGCGCGCATCGACGAGGCGAGGGAGCGGGGCTGGGCGCTCGACGACGAGGAATTTTTCGAGGGCGTGCGCTGTATCGCGGCCGCGATACGAGATCACGACGGACGGGTCGTCGCGGCGGTTTCCGTGGCCGGCCCGCGGTTCCGTCTGCACGACGACAGGCTACAGACGATGGCGCGGCGCGTCAGGGCCGCCGCCGCGGCGATCTCTCGCGACCTCGGCTACGCGCCGAAAATGATGAGAGAGAGGCGCGCGCCGGCATGATGGAAGCGCAGGGGGCGATCATGCCGGGGGCGGTCGCGATAGCCGGGTTCTATCATGAGACCAACACCTTTTCGGCGCTGCCCACGACATTTCGGGACTTCGAGGACTATCAATTCGCGGTCGGGTCCGATCTCCTCGATCGCTACGAGGGCACGGGAACCGAGCTCGGCGGGATGATCCTGGCCGCCAGGGAGCGGGACGTCGACCTGGCCCCCTTGCTGTTTGCCGCCGCGGTGCCGTCCGGGACCATCACGCGCGGGTGCCTGGACCGGATTCTGGACATGCTGATGCGGGCGCTCCACGACGCAGACCCGGTCGCGGGCCTGCTTCTGGTTCTGCATGGTGCGGCCGTGGCCGAGGGCGTGGAGGACGCCGACGGGCATCTGCTCGCACGGTTTCGCGAGGCCTTGGGCGCCGACTGCCCGATCGTCGTCACCACCGACTACCACGCCAATCTTTCGTCCTGGATGGTCGCGTCGGCCGACGCGATCGTCGGCTATGACAGCTTCCCGCATGTCGATATGGCCGACCGTGGGGCGGAAGCCGTGTCGATTCTTCAGCGGCTGCGAAACGGCGGGCCCTTGGCGGCCGCTTTTCGGAAGCTGCCTCTGGCGACGGTTCCGCAGCGCCAGCCGACGGCCGAGGAGCCGGTGGTCCGGATCCTCGCGAGGCTGCATGAGCTCGAGAATACCCCTGAAATCGTCTGCGGCACGCTGGCCATGGGTTTCCCCTACGCCGACACCGGCGACCTCGGCGCCTCGGTCCTGGTCTACGGCGAGAGCGACGACGCGGTCAATGCCGCGGCCGACGAGATCGCCGGCCTCCTGTGGTCGCACCGCAGGGACTTCCTGCCGGAGCTGACACCAATGGAAGACCTGGCCGGGGCCATCGGCCCCGAGGCCGAGGTGCCTTTGATCCTGGCGGACCCGGCGGACAACATCGGTGGCGGCAGCGCCGGGGACGGGACGGTGGTGTTGCGGGAGCTTCTGCGGGCCGGGGCGAGCGGCGCCGTCGTGGTGATCAACGATCCCGCGGCCGCGAGCGACGCCGCCGAGGTCGGGGTCGGTGGCCGCTTCTCCGGCATGGTGGGCGGCAAGGTCGACCGGGCGCACGGCGAGCCGGTTCACATCGAGGGTTCGGTGGTTTACTCGGGCGAGGCCCGTTTCCGGCACAGCGGCAGCTACATGACCGGGTTCGTAACCTCCATGGGATTGACGGCAGTCGTGGCCGCCGAGGGCGTGCAGGTCGTGATCACCTCGCTGCGGACCATGCCTTTCGACATCGAACAGCTGCGCGCCGTCGGCATCGAGCCCGCCGAACAGCGCATCATCGTGGTAAAATCGGCGACCGCGTGGCGCGCGGCTTACGGCCCGCTTGCGGCATCGACTCTGACACTCGATACGCCGGGCATCTGTCCCTCCAATCTCGCGCGGTTGCCCTATCGGAACCGGCCGCGCCCGCTTTACCCGCTCGAAACGGACGACAGCTTTCCCGACTCATGAAGGCACTCATGGACGTACGAAGAGAGAATGCTTTCGACGCACCCGAATTCGCCGCGCGGCGCGAAAAGACACGCGCGCTGATGGCCAAGCGGGGCATCGACACGCTGGTGCTGCATTCGGCCCCCAACATCTACTATCTTTGCGGCCATCACACGCTGAACCTCTGGGACTATCAATGCCTGGTCCTTCCGATGGCGGGACAGCCCTTCATGCTGTTATGGCATTTCGAGGAGGGCCGCTTCGCCGCCACCGCGGTCGATACCGGACTGGAAATGTTCGGCAGCGGCGACGAACCGATCGCCGAGACCCGCGACGTTCTCGAAAAATATGGCCTTCGAAAGGGCACGATCGGGCTCGAGAAGGAGTGCACCTTCCTGAGCCCCGGTCAATGTGAGCGCCTGAGCGCGGCCCTCGAGCCGGCGCGGGTCGTGGACGGCTCGGGTGTCGTAGAGCAGGTGCGGATGGTGAAGTCGGACGCCGAGCTGGAACTGATCCGGCGATCCGCCCGGGGCACCGACAGCGCCATGCGCGCGGGCTATTCCGAAATCCGCGAGGGTGTGCGCGACACCGAAATCGCCGCCGCCGTTGTCGCCGACCTGGTGCGCAGCGACATCCAGGGCTTCGCCATCTATCCCATGGTCGCCGTCGGGACCCGATCGGGCGTTCCGCACCACAGTCATGACGGCCTCCACGTCGCCCGTGGCGACATCGTGTTCCTCGAGTTCGCGGCGGCTATCCACTGGTATCACGCGCCGCTCATGCGCGCGGCGGCGCTCGGCGACGTGCCCGCGTTCGTCGAGACCGTCGCCGACACCGGAAGCGCCGCGTTGCAGGCGATGTGCGAGACCGTGAGGGCGGGGATCCCGGCCTCCGACGTGGCGGCCGCCGGCAAGGCCGAGGTCGACCGGATACGCGACCGGATTCACTTCCACGACTTCTTCGCCTACTCGGTGGGAATCGGGTTTCCGCCGACCTGGCTGGAGGGCGGCTTCGGCATCGTCATGGACAATCACCGGCCCCTGGAAGCAGGCATGGTCTTTCACTTTCCCATGACCTTGCGGGTCAAGGGCGAATTCGGGGTCGGCCAGAGCCAGACCGTCATCGTGCACGATGACGGGGCGGAGGTGTTGAGCGAGCTGCCGCTGGGCCTCCACCGCGTGGGATAGGGGAGGCTGTCATGGAATACGCGCGCTCGCAGGCGCTGTTCGAAACCGCGAAGGACTGTCTGGCCGGCGGGGTGAGCAGCAATTTCCGCTATACGGGGTATGGCGAAAGCCCGGTTCCCATCTTCTATAAGAGAGGCGAGGGATCGCGGCTCTACGATGTCGACGGCAACGTCTTCATCGACTACGCGCTGGCCAACGGACCGATCATCCTCGGCCATGCCCCCGAACCCGTCCTGCGGGCGGTTCGCGATACGCTCTCGGTGGGCCAGCTCTTCGCCGGTCAACACGAGCTGGAAATCGATCTGGCGCGGACCATCTGCGAGGTGGTGCCCTGCGCCGAGCTGGTCCGGTTCGCCTCCTCGGGTTCGGAGGCCGATCAGGCGGTTATCCGCCTCGCGCGCGCCAAGACCGGCCGCCGGAAGATCATCAAGTTCGAAGGCCATTACCACGGCTGGTTCGACAACCTATTCGTCAGCGTGGCGCCGCCTCTCGATGAAGCCGGTCCCGAGAACGCGCCCGTCGCCGTGGCGCAGACGCCCGGGCAGCCGGAATCCGCCCTCGCCGATATCATCGTCCTTCCCTGGAACGACCTGGAGATCTTCCGCGATGTCGTCGGGGCCGAGGGCGCGGACATCGCCGGCGTGGTGATGGAGCCGATCCTCTGCAACACCGGCGCCATCATGCCGCTTCCGGGCTATCTGGAAGGGGTGCGGGAGCTCACGGAACGCCACGGCATCGTCCTGATCTTCGACGAGGTCATCACCGGCTTCCGGGTCGCCCTGGGCGGCGCCCAGAGCCTTCTCGGGGTCACGCCGGACCTCGCCGTCTTCGCCAAGGCCGTCGCCGCCGGGTTCACGCTCGCGGTGCTTGCCGGCAAGCGGGATGTCATGGAGCTGCTCGACACGAGGAAGGTGATGCACGGCGGAACCTACAACTCCAACGTCGTCGCGATCGCCGCCGGCATCGCGACCCTGAAGGAGCTGATGCGTGGGGACGGGGAGGCCTATCGCGTCATGGACCGCCGGGGCCGACGCCTCATGACCGGACTTTCGGAGCTTGCCGGCCGGCACGGGCAAAACCTGAAGGTCCGCGGCTTCGGCTCCGTTTTCCACCCCGCCTTCACGGACCGCGAAGAGATCACGAGCTACCGCGAGTTCCTGACCACGGACGCGCACAAAAGGGCGCGTTTCAATGCACTGTTGCACGAGGAAGGGGTCCGTGTGACGGCGCGCGGCACCTGGTTCCTTTCGACCGCCCATAGCGACACCGACATCGAGGAGAGCCTGGCCGCCGCCGACCGTGCTTTCCGCCGTCTCGGAAGTGGCGCATGACTGGCGAGCCTCTGCGTATCGGCCTGGTGGTCCCGAGTGGCGGGCCGGAAGCCGACTATTACCGCTTCGAGGAGCAATGCCGGGGGGCCGCCCGGATTTATATGACGATCTCCCGCGTGGGCGGAGAGTTCGGGAAGGACCATGACCTGGAGGCCTTGCGCGAAACCGGCCGGATCGACTGGATCGTCGAGGCGGCGGAACGGATAAAGCCATTCCGGCCCGATGTCGTGGAGTGGGCCTGTACCAGTGGCAGCTTCATCCTCGGCCGTGCCTACGCCGAAAAACAGGCCGCCGCCTTGAGCGCGGCCATGGAGGTACCTGCCGGAAGCACCTCTCTCGCCTTCGCGGCCGCGGCCGCCGGGATGAAACTCGCAAAGGTCAGCGTGCTGGCCACCTATCCCGAACCCGCCGCGCGCGCCTTTGAAGCATTTCTGGGCGAGTTCGGCATCGAGGTCGTCTCGTTGGAGTGGCTGGATGCGCCGAGCGGGTGGGATGCCTGCAAATTCGAGGAAGATTTCATCCGCGAGCATGCCCGCCGTGCCCTTGCCCCCGAGGCCCAGGCCCTGCTGATTCCGGACACCGCCCTGCCGAGCCTCCATTTCGTGGCCGCCATGGAAAAGGACCTGGGCCGTCCGGTCTTGACCGCCAACGCGGTCACGCTGTGGGACGCGCAGCGCCTGGCCGGGTCCTTCGTCTCCCTGCCCGGTTTCGGCAGCCTGCTGGCCGGCGCCACGGCGGCCCGGTAGCGCCGGAGGGAGATGTTCTTTATGCCGCGATCTCGTTGACAGCGGGTCACTTTAACGAAGAACTCTGAGGTCAAGGGCGAAGCATATCCGATAGGAGGGGACGAGATGGGCGATGCGGACGAGCGGCCGACCCATGTGCGGCTGGAGCTGGTCAAGCGGGGGGTTTTCGTTTGCTTGCGGCTCCGCTGGTCGACGGCCCCGGAAAACTGCCAGGCCCTGGTGAACCTGTTGCCGATTCGCCGCCAGGTCTGGCACGCCAAGTACGCCAACAACGAGATCTACCTGCTGTGCCGGGCCCCGGAGCCCAAGCCGGCGAAGGAGAGCCTGACGATGTACCCCTCGCGCGGCGATCTGGTTTTTCTTCCCTTGCCCGAGGGCATTCCCCTGCCGAAGGGGCTCCCCGGCATCGGGCCCGGCGACGAAGCGCTGGACATAGCCTACTTCTACGAAGCCGGCACCAGCCTGCTGGGTGGGCCCCATGGCCCGCTGCCGGGAACCATCGTGGCGACCGTCGAAAACCTCGACGACATCGAGCGCATGGCCGAGGCCTGTCGCGACGTTGCGTTCAGCGGCGCGGTCGGCGAAGAGATGGCCTTGGACGTGATCTAGCCGGACCCGGAGTTTTCTTCGGGCGGCGGGAGATCGTTCCGCCGGTGACCTTGGTTCCGGGGGACACGGCCTGACCCTGGCCGAAAGCGCGACGCGCGGGAGAAAATGCGATGACATCGAAAAGTGGTTTCAATGGGGTCTATCCGATGGCGTACACCTTCTTCGACGCCGGCGGCGGCATCGATCGGGACGCCATGCGCCGCGAAGTCGATCTCTTGGTGCGCTGGGGGGCGCAAGGGATCGCCATCCTGGGGCTCGCCGGAGAAGGTCACAAGCTTTCCTCCGCCGAGCGGCGCGAGGTCCTGGACTGCGTGAGCGAGGCCGTCGATGGCCGCATCCCGCTCGCCGTCACCATCTCCGACCGGACCGCGAACGACCAGGCCGCCTTTGGACGCGCCGCTGCCGAAGCGGGCGCCGACTGGCTGATCCTGCAACCGGCGGCGGTCCGGGATGTCGGCGAACGCGAGCACATCCGGTTCTTCGGCAGGGTCGCCGATGCCGTCGACCTGCCCGTCGGATTGCAGATCGCACCGGCCTATCTCGGCCAGAACTTCGCGCCCGAGGGCCTGATCGAGCTGCACCGCCAGCACCCCAACGTTCAGCTCATGAAGCTGGAGATGACGGCGCTCGGGGTTGACGACTTCATCCGCAGGACCGAAGGCGTTTTCGACGTTTTCAACGGCCAGGCCGGGGTCGGTTTGGTCGACTGCCTCGAGGCGGGCTGTGTCGGCTTCATTCCCGGCGCGGAAACCGGGGACGTCTCCTCGCGGATTTTCTCGCTTCATCGCTCCGGCGACGCCGGGGACCGGCGCGAGGCGGAGGCGCTGTACCGCGAGGTCCTGCCGCTTTGGCACATGATCATGGAATCGATCGACACCTTGTTGATCTACGCCAAGCCCCTGATGGCGAAACGCATGGGCCTGGATGACGCCTTCGTGCGTGAACCCCATGGCCAGACCAGTGAATTCGGCCGGGCACGCATAGCGGCCCTTTCCGTCTTTCTCGACGATTGACCCCCCACGGAGGGCGCGACAGGCCATGGGACCGATCTACGACTGCCACGTCAATGTGTGGAACCCCGAGCACTATCTGCCGCTGTACCAGGAGCAGCTGGAACGTGTGAGGCCGGGCGGGCTGCCGCCGAAGAGCGACGCGGACACCCTGGCGCGCGAGCTTTCGGGCGCCGCCAAGGCGATCCTCTTCAGCCCGCGTTATGGGGACAGCCTGGGTATCCAGGGCGCCGATGCGGCGACCGCGGATGCCGTCGCCAGATACCCGGACCGCTTCGTGGGCTTCGCCTATTTCGATCCCAGAGAGCCGGCCGCCATGGAGACGCTGCGGCGTTCGATCGGCGAGTACGGCTTCAAGGGGGTGAAGTACGGACCCATCTACAACGGAGTCGGCCTCGGCGACGAACGGATGGAGCCGGTCTATGGGTTCTGTCAGGAGAACGACCTGCCGCTGACCCTGCACATGGGCACCACCTTCACGGTCAATTCGCCGATCGACTGCGGGCGGCCCCTGCACGTCGATCCGGTCGCCCTGGCCTATCCCGACCTCAAGATCATCATGGCCCACATGGGCCATCCCTGGACCGCCGAATG
>JACZVL010000077.1 GCA_022572685.1 Pseudomonadota bacterium | reverse complement strand
GGGCGCGCAGGCCCCGAGGGCTGCCAGGGCGAGCAGCAGCAGGGCCGGGACCAGGTCCCGGGCGCCGCGCCGCCAAACCGGCCGGGTCAGGCGTTGGTTCAAGAATTCCACCTCCGC
Organism: Pseudomonadota bacterium; assembly: GCA_022572685.1. Classification (GTDB taxonomy): domain Bacteria; phylum Pseudomonadota; class Alphaproteobacteria; order Kiloniellales; family J153; genus JACZVL01. The sequence goes on along the minus strand of JACZVL010000077.1, from coordinate 13,722 downwards.
GCGCCGTTTTCGTCCGCGTTCCCGAATCGGCGCATATTTATCTATCAGAAGCGGGGGGCTCTCTGGTAGACCGGTCGTGCGCCGCAGCCGAGCGCCGTCGTACCAAGGACCCTTGGAATAACCCCCGGAAGCGAACCAGCCGATGCCCAGACGCACCAAACGCCCGATGCGGGCTTACGAGAACCTCGACTTTCTGCACAGCCCCGACGCCCGGACGCTGCGCATCCTGTCCGAGTACATCGAGCCGCTCAGCCGCTTCAAGCACTACAAGATCGAGGACACCATCATCTTCTTCGGCTCGGCGCGCACCCTGCCCCGCGACCAGGCCGAAAAGGCGTTGGCGGAAGCTACCGCCGCAGCGGGGGCCAAGGCCGGCGATCCGGCGCCGCCGGAGCTCAAGAGCGCCGAGTACAACCTGCGCATGTCGGCGTACTACGAGGCGACCCGCGAGCTGGCCGGCCGCCTGACCGCGTGGTCGAAGGGGCTGGAGGGCACGGACCGCCGTTTCGTGGTCTGCAGCGGCGGTGGGCCGGGCATCATGGAGGCGGCCAACCGGGGCGCCTCCGAGGCCAAGGGCATCAACATCGGGCTCAACATCTCCCTGCCCTTCGAGCAGGAGGAGAACCCGCACATCAGCCGCGAGTTGATCTTCGAGTTCCACTATTTCTTCATGCGCAAGTTCTGGTTCGCCTATCTGGCCAAGGCGGTGGTGGTGATGCCCGGCGGTTTCGGCACCCTGGACGAGCTGTTCGAGTTGCTGACCCTGATCCAGACCCGAAAGATCCGCAAGCACATGCCGATAGTGCTGTTCGGCAGCAGCTATTGGGCCGAGATCGTCAACTTCGAGGCGCTGGCCGATCACGGCATGATCGACCGGGCGGACCTGGACCTGCTGTTCCGCACCGATTCGGTCGACGAGGCCTATGATTACATCACCGAGCAGCTCGAGACCCACTCGCTCGGCACCCCGGGCCCGACGCTCTGAGACCGGTTTCGCTATCGCGGTATCGCACCGGCCGCCGGGGGCGCGGGCCGGGGGCGCGGGCCGGCGCGGGTACGCAATTTTCGGTACTGGCGCTTGCCGCCACGGCACCCTATCTCTACGGCATCTCTACGGCATCTACGGCATCTTTACGGCATCTATGCGGCCTGAGATCGAACGCGGGCCGCCGCGCGGGCGGGCCGAGGCAACGAGGAAGAGGACATCATGCTGAAAAAGGGCTTCAAGCAACTGCTGGCCGAGGCGGGCGCGGTGATCGACGGGGTCTCGGTGCCCTCGGCGCTCGGCCTGCTGGACGATTCGGAGGTGATCTTCGTCGACGTGCGCGAGGGCGGCGAATGGTCCCAGGGCCACATCCCGGGCGCGGTGCACGCGCCGCGCGGCCACCTCGAGTTCCTCGCCGACCCGGAGTTCCCGCGCCACAACGCCGCGCTGGTCCAGGACAAGACGCTGGTGCTCTACTGCGCCAGCGGCGGGCGCTCGACCCTGGCCGCCAAGACGCTGCACGACATGGGCTTTCCGCGCGCTTGCTCGCTGGTCGGCGGCATGGCGGCCTGGAAGGAGGCCGACGGCCCGATCGAAGCCTAGCCCGGGAGCGCTCTCCAAGGCCCCGGGCCGCCCCCGGCGCGCTGAATCATACCAATGATCCTTAGTAATGACCCATAGAGATCGCTCCGGCGGTTCGCCCGAGCGACCGGAACGGCGGCTTCCCAAGATTTTCGGACAGCGTCGCCCGCGGCTCGCGACGCCTTGGCATCGATCCTTCAGGAACGTGGAGGGATCGATTTAAACTTTTGTCAACCAGGGAAGCGTAAGGATTTGGCTGTCCCGACCGGCAATCAGCCGCGCGGATAGGAAGGGTGGGCACGGCGGATGTCCGAGTCACCGAAGGCCGACAACGCCCAGCCGATGACGCTCGATTCGGCGAAGGTGCTGTACGTCGACGGCCAGGAGGCGAGTCGCGTGCAGCTCGAGGAGGTCCTGCGCGGCATCGGCTTCGAGCGGATCACGGCCTGCGAAACTCTGGAAGAGTTCCCCGGCAAGCTGGCGGCGGCGGCGCCGGACCTCCTGTTCGTGGACATCGACGGCGCGCCGGACTGGGCCTTCGATACCATTCGCGGCATCCGGAATCGCGACCTCGGCGACTGCCCCTTCGTGGTGATCGTGGCGCTGACCATGAAACCGGCGCTGGAGGTGGTCCAGGCGGCGCTCGCGGCCGGCTCCGACGACATGGTGGTCAAGCCGGTGACGGCCCGGGCGCTGCGCGAACGCGTGGTCAATCAGATCGAGAACCGCAAAGAGTTCATCGCCACCGAAGACTACGTGGGCCCCGACCGGCGCGCCGACGCCCGGAAGCTCACCGAGGACGATCCCGCGGCCATCGAGGTCCCGAACTCCCTGCGCCACGCCGCCACCGGCGACGAGTCGGCGGCACTCAGCGAGGAGCGGATCCAGGAGACCCTGCGCAACCTCAGCGTCCAAAAGTTCTTTCACCTGTCCCAGAAGGTCGCGCGCATCGCCGCCGGCCAGCGCGATCTCCTGGCCGACGGCACGGACGACGGCGACTGCGCCGCCGCCGTACAGGAAATTGCGGCAACCCTGGCCGAGATCGACGAGCTCGTCGGCGAGCAGGACTTCAGAAGCGTGACCCAGGTGGTGGCCAGCACCCGCCAGACCCTGGCCGAGATCGAGGCTTGCGGCGACGCGGTCACGGCGCGCCACTTCGACCTGCTTCACGCCCACGGCGGCTCGATCGGCGTCGTGCTCAAGGAAAGCGACGAATCCGCGGGCGTGCTGGTTAGCGCGCTGGAGAAGGCCGTCGCGGTGGTCAAGGGGGCCGAGGATAGGGCCGAGGCCAAGGCCGGCCTTGAAGACACTAGCGAAGGGCCCGGCGCGGCGGAGCCGCCGTCCGTCGAGAGCGTGGCACCGGACGCCCCGGTCGAGACCGATCCGGAGTCGCCGGCCAAGATACCCTTCAAGGTCCGCTTCAAGGCCTGGTGGGAAGGCGTCGACCCCGCCAAGATGAGTGCCGCCGCGCCCAAATAACCGGCCCACGCCGCCGCCGGAGACGGGGCATAATTAAATATTATCAGAGCGTTATCCGATCGTGACCGGATGTCGCGCGAAGTTTCTTAATCATATCTCAACCCGACGCCTTTATGGGGTTACTCCTCTTGCCGGACAATACTTGCCCGGCGCTGGAACGGGACTCTGTCCGATGTCGGCGGCCGAACCAGGGGAAGGCGTCAAACCGGTCTCGCTCGAGACGGCGAAAGTCGTCTTTGTCGATCGCGAGGCCCCGAGCCGTACTCTGCTCGAGGATACCCTGCGCGAGATCGGCTTTCGACACATCGCGAACTGCGACACCCTGGGGCAGTTCGCGATCGTGCTCGGCATCGAGAAACCGGACCTGGTGTTCGTTGACGTCGACGCCCAGCCTGATGCCGCCTTTCAGACCATTCGCGGCATTCGCGACGGCGAGGTCGGCACGGATCCCTTCGTGGTGGTTGTCGCGCTGACCGGGCGACCGGGCCTGGAAACGGTCGAGGCTGCCCTCGCAGCCGGCGCCGATGACATGTTGGTCAAACCGGTTTCGACGCTGGCGTTGCAGCATCGGATCGTGGTTCAGATCGACAGCCGCAAGGAATTCGTCGCCACCGAAGATTATCTGGGGCCCGACCGGCGCGCCGAGGTCCGGGATCTGGACGATGCCGACCTGGTCAGCATCGTGGTGCCGAACGCGCTGCGCTTTGCCGCCACCGGCGACGCCTCCGCGGCGCCCAGCGCGGAAAAAATCCAGGAGACTCTGCACAACCTCAGCATCCAGAAGTTCTACCACCTGTCCCAGAAGATCGCCCGGATCGCGGGTCACCAGCGAGACCTGATGGAGCGCTCCAAGAAAGTCGTCGATACCGCCTGGGCCGTCCAAGAAGTGTCCGGGACACTCGTCGAGATCGATGCGCTGGTCGGCAAGGAGGAGTTCCAGGTCGTCGCCCAGGTCGTGGCCAGCGCTCGGCAGGCCCTGGCGGACATCCAGGCCTGTGGCGAGAAGGCGACTCCGAAGCAGTTCGAGCTGTTGCACGCCCACGGCCACTCGATCGGCGCGGTGCTCAAGGAGAACGCCGATACCGCCGGGGTGCTGGTCAGCGCGCTGGAGAAGGCGGTTTCCGTGATCAAGGCGGAACCAGGCGCGCCGGCGGCCGCGGCGGCGGCCTCGGCCGCATCTCCCGAAGCGCCGCCCGAGCCGGAGCCGGCGCTCGAACCGGAACCCGAGGCGGCCGATCCGGACGCCCCGGCCTCGTTCCGGGTCCGGCTGCGCGCCTGGTGGAACGGGGTCGATCCCGGGGAGATCGAGGAGGCGAGCGCGGAATAGCCCGCCCGCTATTAGGGTCCGGGCGTCACTTCCTGCAGCAGATCGAAGAAGGCGCGCACCACCCGCACCGGGCGGCGCTCCCGCAGGCAGGCGGCGAATTCGACCGCCCGCAGGTCGACGTCGCGAAACCGAAGGCGGCGCAGGCGCGGGTCGCGGCCGAACTCGCTCTCGAACACCGCGCCGATCCCCAAGCCCGCGGCGACCGCCTCGCGCACCGCCTCGCGGCTGCCGATCTCGAGCGTCGAGCCGGGTCGCACGCCGGCTGCCGCGAGCGCCCGATCGAGCACCGCGCGCGTGGTCGAGCCGGGCTCGCGCAGCACCAGGCGTTGGCCGGCGAGCTCGGCCAGGCGCAGGCTGCGCCGCCCGGCCCAGGGATGGTCGCGGGGCACGAAGACGACCAGGCGGTCGCGCCGGAACGGCACCGCGTGGATGCGCGCGTCGTCCTCGATGTCGGGGAGGACGGCGACGTCGCAGCGCCGGTCCAGCAACTCCTGGAGCACCCGTTCCGAGTTGCCGAAACTGATCGACAGCCGGATGCCCGGATGGCGCCGGTTGAAGCGCGCCAGCAGCGGAATCACCTGGTAGGGCGCGTCCGCCCCGACCCGCAACAGGCCATGGGTCAGGCCTTGCGCCGAGGCCAGGAGCTGCTCCGCCTCCGCCTCCTGGGCGAACAGGCGCCGGGTAACCTCCCGCAGATCGGCTCCCAAGTCGGTCAGCTCGATGCCGCGCCCGCGGCGTTCGAACAATTTCACGCCGTAGTTCTCCTCGAGCGCCGCGACCTGGCCGGAGAGAGTCGGCTGGGTGACGTGGATGCGCGCGGCGGCGCGGGTGAAGCCGCCGGCCTCGGCGACCGCGTGGAAGGCGCGAAGCTGCGTGTGATTCATCGATATAACCGATACTATCTATAAGAAACATCGATTGGACTTATGTATCGTCTTGGCCCAGATAAGGCAACCAGGGATTGGCTCTCGAAGAGGGAACTTCCGTCATGAGCGCTGAGACGGCACCAGAGGCGGCACCTGAGACGGCACCGGAGGCCGGCGCCGCGGCCACCTCGCCCACCGGCGACCCCTGGCTGTTGACGCCGGGGCCGCTGACCACCTCGCCCGGCGTCAAGCAGGCGATGCTGCACGACTACGGTTCGCGCGACCGCCGCTTCATCGAGGTCAACCGGCGCCTGCGGGAGCGGCTGGTGAGGATCGCCAGCGGGGACGCCGGCGGGGACGGGAGCCACGTCTGCGTGCCGCTCCAGGGCAGCGGCACCTTCGTGGTCGAGGCCATGCTCGGCACCTTCCTGCCCCGGGACGGCAAGCTGCTGATTCTGGTCAACGGCGCCTACGGCCAGCGCATCGCGCGCATCTGCCAATACTACGGCCGCGCGATCGCGATCCAGGAGACCCCGGAGGACGTGCCGGCCGACCCCGAGGCGCTGGACCGCGCGCTTCAAGCCGATGGCGATATCAGCCACGTCGCGGTGGTCCACTGCGAGACCACCTCGGGCATCCTCAATCCGATCGAGGCGGTGGCCGAGGTCACGGCGCGCCACGGCCGCAGCCTGTTGATCGACGCCATGAGCGCGTTCGGCGCGCTGCCGCTGGACGTGCGCGCGCTGAACGCCGACGCCGTGGTGGCGTCCTCGAACAAGTGCCTCGAGGGCTCGCCGGGCATGGGCTTCTGCATCGCCCGCAAGGACGCGATTGAAGCGACCCAGGGCAACGCGCCCTCGCTCTGTCTCGACCTCCATGACCAGTGGGTGGCGATGGAGAAGAACGGCCAGTGGCGCTTCACCCCGCCGACCCACTGCATCCTGGCCCTCGACCAGGCGCTCGCCGAGTTCGAGGCCGAGGGCGGCGTGGCCGGGCGGGGGGCGCGCTACCGCGAGAACTGCCGTATCCTGGTCGAGGGCATGCGCGCGCTCGGCTTCCAGACTCTGCTGCCCGACGCCCTGCAGGCGCCGATCATCGTCACCTTCCACGTGCCGGGCGACCCGAATTTCGACTTCAAGACTTTCTACGACAGCCTGCGCGTCCAGGGTTACGTCATCTACCCGGGCAAGCTGACGGTCGCCGAGTCGTTCCGTATCGGCTGCATCGGCCGGCTCGGGCCGGCGCAGATGCGCGGCGCGCTGGCGGCGGTCGCCCAGGCGCTCGCCTCGATGAAGGTCAAGAACTGCGCGCCGATCGCGGCGTGAGCGACCCGAAACTTCCCATCAACCGGCCCATCAACCGGCCCATCAACCGGCCCATCAACCGACCCATCAACCAAATAGAGATCAGGTGAACCCCATGAGCGTGACAAGCGATTATGTCTACAGCCGCGGCTACCGCGGCGAGGTCAAGGGCATCATCCTCGACTGGAGCGGCACCACCGCCGACGCCTACGTGCTGGCGCCCGCGGTGGTCTTCGTCGAGGTGTTCAAGAAGCACGGCGTGGAGATCTCGATGGCCGAGGCGCGCGGTCCCATGGGCCTGCGCAAGGACCTGCATATCAAGGAGCTGACCCAGGTCCCGGAGATCGCCGCGCGCTGGAAGGGCGTGCACGGCGCCGACCCGGACCAGGGCTCGGTCGATGCCATGTTCGCCGACTTCGTGCCCATGCAGCTCGCCTGCCTGCGCCAGTACACCACGCTTCTGCCCCACGTCGTCGAGGTGGTCCAGCAGTTCCAGAAGGACGGCATCAAGATCGGCAGCACCACCGGATTCGTGCGCTCCATGGTCGATATCCTGGAAGCCGACTCCAAGAATCAGGGCTACGTGCCCGACGCCTCGGTCGCCGGCGACGAGGTCGAGCACGGCGCCCGTCCCAAGCCGTTCATGGTCTACCGCAACCTCGATTTGATGGACGTGCACCCGATCCAGTCGGTGGTCAAGGTCGACGACACCATCTCGGGCGTCGGCGAGGCGCTCGAGGCCGGCTGCTGGGGCGTCGGCATGGCGCGTTACAGCAACTACATGGACATCGACTCCATGGCGCACTTTGACAGCCTGTCGGAGGCCGAGATCGACCGGCGCCTGAACGCGACCCGGGAGATCCTGCGCAAGTCCGGCGCGCATTACGTGATCGACACCTTCGACCAGATGCCCGCGGTGATCGCCGACGTGAATCAGCGCCTGGCCCGCGGCGAGCGGCCCTAGGGTCGCGCCGGATGGTCCCGGCCGCCACCCTCCTGTCATGCCCGGGCTTGACCCGGGCATCCAGGCGCGTGCCAGGCATGGACCCTCGGGTCAAGCCCGAGGGTGACGGTGGGAGTGCGAAGGTGACGGGTGGGGTGTGCGAGGGTGACGGTTCGGGCGGCGGCGGGCGGCGAGAACCGTGACCAGGGACGACGAGCGTACCAGCGAAGGCTTCGACCCGGAGCCCTCGGAGGGCGAGTCGAACCGCTCGGCGCGGCGCGCGCGCTGGGCGGCGGCGAATCTGGATGGGGACGCGCGGGCGATGGTCGAGGCCGACGCCCGCGCCTTCCTCCATCAGTCGGTCTCGACCCCCTGTTTGAACGCGATCGCACGCGCCGAGGGCATCTGGATCGAGGACCTCCAGGGCCGCCGCTATATGGACTTCCACGGCAACAGCGTCCATCACATCGGCTACGGCCATCCGCGCCTGATCGCCGCCCTCAAGGCCCAGCTCGACGATCTCCCGTTCAGCCCCCGCCGCTACACCAACCAGGTGGCGATCGAACTGGCCGAGAAACTGGGCGAGATCGCGCCCGGTGATCTCTCCAAGGTGCTGTTCACCACCGGCGGCTCGGACGCCATCGAGGTGGCCCTGAAACTCGCCCGCGCGGCGACCGGGCGCTTCAAGACCATCTCGTTCTGGGACGCCTTCCACGGCGCCGGCTTCGGCGCCTCGAGCGTCGGCGGCGAGCAGCTGTTCCATTCCGGCGCCATCGGCCCGCTGCTCACCGGCACCGAGCACGTCGCGCCCTTCGCCTGCTACCATTGCCCTTATGGTTATGAAGCCCCCGGCGGCAAGCCCGATCTGGACGTCTGCCACCTGGCCTGCGCGAACATGCTGCGCTACGTGCTGGACAAGCAGGGCGACGTCGCCGCCGTGATCGCCGAGCCGGTCCGCGCCGTGCCCATCCTCCCGCCGCCCGGCTTCTGGCGCGCCGTGCGCCAGGCCTGCGACCAATCGGGCGCCCTGCTGATCTTCGACGAGATCCCGACCGCCCTTGGCCGCACCGGCCACATGTTCGCCTGCGAGCCGGAAGGCGTGACCCCCGACATCCTGGTGCTCGGCAAGGCGCTGGGCGGCGCCGTCCTGCCCATCGCCGCGGTGGTCGCGCGCCCCGAGCTCGATATCGCCGGCGCCTACGCCCTCGGCCACTACACCCACGAAAAGAACCCGGTCACCGCGCGCGCCGCCCTCACCACCCTCCAGATCATCGAGGACGAAGCCCTGCCCGAGCGCGCGGCCGAACTCGGCAAGCGCGCTCTCGAACGCCTGCACGACATGAAGGACCGTCACCCGATCATCGGCGACGTCCGCGGCCGCGGCCTCTTGTTGGGCGTCGAGCTGGTCACCGACCGCGACAGCAAAACCCCGGCGGGCGACGCCGCCGAAGAAATCTTCTACCGCGCCCTCGACGCCGGCCTCAGCTTCAAAGTCACCCTCGGCAACGTCCTCACCCTCACCCCGCCGCTGACGATTTCCGAGGCGGACCTGGACCGGGCGCTGGATATTTTGGAGGGGTGTATCGGGGAGGTGGGGTAGGGGGGCGCGGTGAATCAAGTATCGTGTCCCCGTAATTCGAAGGCCAGTAAGCGTGACCGCGATAAGGATCGGGGACGGTAGGGCACCCCTGACCAGCTATGCTGGGTCAGGCTAGGCTCTCGTAGACCGAGCCCCTTCTTCGCGAAGCTGGGTCTCGGCCCTTCGGGCTTCGATCCCCCTGGCGCAAAGACCATGTGTTACCTTCTTGCGTTATAGGCTACGGCTTGCATTCCGTGATTGTTCACAGGTATTTCGGACGGGATTCGTCAAAACGGTTTAGATGGCAAATCTGATGCTCCAGTATCGAAGCTATGAGGCATGAACGACTAGACGATCTGAAACGGTTTTATGCTGTTCTAACCGTGCTTGAAAACAGTCTCGGTGGAGCGCGCCGACTATCGAATTGCTCTGGTCGAATGAATTGGCCTACACGAGGCGTCTATTTTTTTTCAGGAGCCGGGCGAGTGCCGCACCGATACTGGCGATGGCCATCGTATCGTCCGAGTCGGGACACATGCCCTCAAATTCGGCTCCGCCACGAAAATATGGACACGTCTTTCGCAACATCGGGGGCAAGCCCGTTCCGGTGGTGGTAACCATCGCGGATCGATATTTCGACTGATTGTCGGCACTGCCCTCATCGGTAAGGACGGTCATGACTATCCGTCCTGGGGCCAAGGCAGTTCAGCCCCCCGCGAAGTCAGAGACGGTGAACAGCCTTTGGAGTTCATAGTCAGTGAGGTTCTAGGCGAGATGCCTTTTCTTTGGCTTGGCATCGAGGACGAAGCGGGGCCTGACAGCCTGCGCGGATATGTCGAGAGGAATGCAATTTCCCTCCTGAGCAATTTTGGGAATTCACCGCTCGATCCCCCCTCGCAAGGCTGGCTGGGCCATTTCTGTAACAGGGAGCGTGTGCGGATATCCGGTCTGTGGAACTCGAACCATGTCGATGAAGGTTATGACCCGGCCTTCCTCGATACGCTGGAGCATCTTACCAACAGGATGGGGGAAGAATCATGATCGTCGTCATACAATGCGCTGCCAGGAAGCAGTCTGACGCCGGACATCTACTCCGACGTGACGGTAGGCCGGTGCTCTTCGTTTCTGATCCTCAATCTGCGCCTACCGATAATGCCTACTTCTATTCCCGGCCTGACGATCAGTCCGACAATGGCGTATCGTGGAGAGCTGGATTGCTCGAATACAACAAGAATCCGGAGAACAATCCGCTGGGCCTCTTGCCTGCCTGGAAGCTCTATCAGAATCCAACCTACGGTCGGATCGTAGACAGGATCGGCATAGGAAACACCTATATCCTGTCGGCAGGTTGGGGGCTGATCGCAGGGAATTTTCTGACGCCAAACTACGATATCACCTTCAGTCCGAGTGCTGACTCGTATAAGCGCAGACGCAAGAAGGATCGGTATAACGATCTTCGTATGCTGCCCGAAAATACGACAGAACCCGTCATATTCTTCGGCGGTAAAGATTACGTGCCGTTATTCTGTTCTCTAACCGAGCATGTCGAAGCGCAGAGAGTCCTATTCTACAACTCTGAAAACGTGCCAGATGCACCGGGCTGCACGCTCAAACGATTCAACACCACGACCCGAACGAACTGGCATTACGAGTGTGCCAATGCGCTCATCAATCGGCAGATCGAAATTTAGAAAGTAACAAATGAGCTACTCCCCATTCCTTGGACAGTTTGGCGATTAAATTTTGCTACTTTCCGGGTCTGCTGATCGGTTTCCTTTTCACGCTCTTCATGCCACCGCGGCTGTCGGTTGGAGGACCATCTGCTCGGGTCTGCGGGTGCTTCACGCTGCCTCGCGTTCTCATCACATCCGCTTGAGTTGTGACGGTGGTCACATCGATCTCGGCGGAGGCTCCCTAGATTCTAGGTCAGCACCGGGACACTTCCGTCCCTGGTGCGGGGGTCGAAACCGATGGAACCTAAGGAGGATGTCATGTCTACATTGATGCGCAGGATTTCCTTCCGTGCCGCGGCTTTCGTGGCCTTCGCACTGCTGGCCGTCGGCGCCCTGCCGCTCGGGTCCGGGCCGGCCTCGGCCCAGGGCGCGCCGGCGGTCTGCCGGGCGCGCGACGGCCTGCTGAGCCAGCTCGAGAGCAAGTATGGCGAGGTCCCGGTGGCCATCGGCGTCACCGGCGGCGTCACCGGCGGGCGCTGATCGAGCTGTTGACCGCCAAGGACGGCATCACCTGGACGATCATCCTGACCTCGCCCAAGGGCGTGTCCTGCCTGATCGCCAGCGGCGAGGGCTGGCGGCCGCTGGCGCCGGCGCCGAGCGGTCCCTCTGTTTGACCCAAGATGGGGAGGTTGCAATGACGAGCATCTCTTATTCGTCCGCCCAGTCCTCGGGGTTCGGGGCGCTGGCCTCGGCCGCGGGACAGGATCCCTTCCGGTACCTGTTGTTGCTGCGGTTTGCCTTGTTCAACCTCGCGGCCTTCACGCTCTTCGGTATGGCTTGGACCCAGGGCTGGATCGCTCGGGTGGTGTTGGCCGACCAGACCGGCCTCAGCGTCGCCATTCTTGCCGTCTTCACCGTGGGTCTCGCACTCTGCGCGGCTAAGGTTTGGCGTGTCAGCTCCGAGCTCAACTGCCTACGCGACGCAACCGCCTGCAAAGGCTCCTGGGCCAAATCCTATTTGCGGGAGATCAGGGACCGTAGCGCCGGCAGTCGAGCGATCATGGCCTCTGCCCTGCGTGCCAAGGTGTTCGTTCGGATCGCCGTCGTGCGCAATATTGCCAACAGTCTCGTGCTGCTTGGCCTGATCGGCACCGTGCTGGGTTTCATCATCGCTCTTTCTGGCGTCGATCCTCAGGCAGCAAGCGACGTGACGGCAATTTCGCCGATGGTCTCAAGGCTTCTCAGCGGCATGTCGGTCGCGCTCTACACCACCCTGGTGGGTGCCGTGCTCAATCTTTGGTTGACGGTCAACTATCAACTGCTCTCCTCCGGCGCGGTCGTCCTGGTTGTGACTCTGATTGGCCTGGGAGAATCCCATGCGCGAACTTGAACTCACCGATGACGGGCAGGATGGAACGGTATTCCGCGATGTCATCATGCTCACCCTGCTGGGGTTCGTGACCATCGTCATGCTGCTCCTGCCGCACCTCAACCCGCCGGGGCAGACCGAGGCCGGGACCTTACCGCCAGGCAATTTGATAGTCTCGGTGCGCTGGCCAGACCGGATCGATGCGGATGTCGATCTCTGGGTCCAGGCGCCGGGTGATCGGCCCGTTGGCTACTCCAACCTCGGCGGAAGGGTCTTCAACCTGCTGCGCGACGATCTCGGCAACAACCAAGATCTGGACGGAGTCAATTTTGAGGTCGCCTACAGCCGCGGCCTGCCAGCCGGCGAGTATACGATCAATCTGCATCTGTACCGGGATCGTACCGGTAGCCTGCCGGTGTCCGTCGTCGTCGAGGTCGCCCTCAAGAACTCGCCTGAAGCGCCGGCCCGTCGGATCCTGACGCGTGAAGCGAAGCTGACCCGAGTCGGCGAGGAGCTCACGGTCTTGCGCTTCACTCTAGACGCGACGGGCGAGCTAATACCGGCCACAGTGCACGCACTGCCGCGCCCATTGCGCAACGCCGGAACCTAAGCACGCATCCGGGAGGATCATAGAATGGATGCCTTGATACCTCTGTTTGCCGTCGTCGTGGTCCTTACGGCGGCACTCGCAGGCATCGCGATCTGGGCACCACGCTCACTACGCCTGAAACTAACCGCACTGGGCACGATCTCCCTACTGCTACCGGTCACCTATCTTAGTCTCACGGAACTCCTCGGCCGACCGAAACCCGCCGACCTCGAATGGAGCCACACAGTATTCACGGATGCTAACGTATTGGCCACGGATCTGAGAGAGGGAGAGGCGATCTATCTTTGGCTGCAAGCCGATGGCACCTCAGCCCCTCGTGCCTATGTGCTGCCCTGGGACCTGAATGTGGCACGGCAGTTGTACGCCGCTCAGCAATCCGCCCAAACTCGGGGGACAGCACTGCGCATGCGCCGCATGGATTCGAACCATTCAGACGATGACATGGAGCCCATGTTCTATGCGGCGCCACAGCCCCGCCCGCCGTCGAAATCATAATTTCTTCGTTGGGGCGCTTGTTGCGGATCGATCCTCACGCTTCACAGGGGCAGCCTCATAACAAGTCGATCCGTAGTGCTGATCAAGCGGGTGCGCGGCCTGGGTGTCGAGACCATCAGCGGCGTGCCGGTCTGGAACGCCACGTGGCGCGGCGAGGATGGGGCCCAAGTGGACATGATCCGCGACGGCCGGGCGGCGCGCTGCCGGCCGGCGCAGCTGATCCTCGCCACGGGCGCCTACGAACGGCCGCTGCCGGTGCTGGGGTGGACCGTACCGATCCGTCGCCCGCCACCGTCGCGGACGATGTAGTCCTGGGCTAAAGCGGCGTCTGCAAGCAGCGCAAGAGCCAGTATTACGGCTACGGCAGCGAAAAGTCTCCGGCCGACCACATTCCTGTCCCGCGATTTCTGCGTTGTATGGCGGCGAGGGGGCCACCATCCCCATGCACTCGATAATTCAGCTCTCGGATCGCGTGGCATACGTTGGGTGGCCTATCTCAACGATGCGCTC
>JACZVL010000076.1 GCA_022572685.1 Pseudomonadota bacterium | reverse complement strand
CGCGGAATCGCGGCGCCGCAGGCCAGGTCTTGGTCGCGGTAGGCCGACTGCCAGTTGTGCGCGGATTGGAGTTGCGGGCACTGAAGAAACCGGACCCCGCGGAGATCGGCCTCCTTCAGGTCGACGCCCTCGACAACGGCCTTGAAAAGATTGGCGCCCTCGAGGCGGGCGCCCCTGAGACTGGCGCCGCTGAGATTGGCGCCGCGAAGATCGGCGCCCCTAAGGTCGGCGCCGGAAAGATCGGCTCCCTCGAGGTCCAGGCCGCGAAGGGCGCCGCCCGAAAGATCGATGGCCGCCTCGGTTCGTTCCGCCCGCCAGGCGTTCCAAGCCTGGGTCCCCTGCTTCAATAGATCGGTCTGGTCGTCATTCGCCATTTGCGAGCTCCGGGACCAGGTCATGAGGCAGGCGGGTCCGGGCATCGCGGATCGTGTGGCTGATTTGCTCCAGGGTCAGCCCCTCCACATCCCGCAAATCGGCGCCCGACAGATCGGTGCGGTGAAACCTCGCCACCCGCAGATAGGCACCGCGTAGATCGGCGCCGTTGAGTGCCGTGTGCGTTAAGATGACGCCGCCCATCCGGGCCTCCCGAAGGTCCGCATCGTGGAGACGCGCGTCCAGGAACGAGGCGCCACGCAGGTTCGCCCGGCGTAAATCCGCGCCGCTCAAATCCGCCCCATCGAGAATCGCGCCACTCATATCGGCGTCGCGAAAATTTGCGTTGCGGAAGTCCGAGTTCGCCATGATGGCAAACTCCATATCGGCTTCGGCCATGCAAACCGCTTCGCAGTCGGCGTCGGTCAGAACGATCCCGCTGAGCCGCCCGCGGGTCAAGTCGGCGGCGGCCAGGCGGCCGCGTTGCATGGTAACTCCGATCAGGATCGCGCGCCTGAGATCGGCGCCCGCGAAGTCCGCGCCGGCGAGATCCGCACGTTGCATGCGGATGCGCCATAGTTTCATGCCGGCGAAGGTTTTGCCCGCGAGATCGGTCGAATCCAGACGGGCCCGTTTGCCCGACCGCTGCTTGGATTCCACATAGAGCTCGTGGGCTTGGAGAGTCCGTGCCAGCGCCTCCGGCGCGATCGGCCGCAGCGGCGCGCCGTCATCGAAATCGATGGGCCCCGCGAACGGCGAGCGCGGCAGGCTGGAGTCGGTCATGTGGAGGATTGTAGCAGGTGCCCGCCCAAAAAACCCAGGCCGCGGGCTTCGGCACCGGGATGACCGTGCCGGCGGGGAGACCGCGGATTTAGTCTGGAAACGTCTCGACCAACTCCTTGAGCCGGGCCTTGGCATTCCGCAGTATGGACTCGCCGTCGCCGACCAGGAGGATGTCGAAGTCCAGATCCAGGAGCTGGCGCAGGCTATTCCGAAGCCGAGCCGGGTCATCCATGACCCGCTCCGGCAACAGTCCGCACCGGCCCGGCGGATTGCCGATGACGGCATCGCCGACGATCAGGATGCCCCGGTCCGGCCACCACAAGGCAATCTCGCCGGGCGACTTTCCGGCGGCGTCGACCACCTCCAGCGGCCCCACCGTGTCGCCGACTCCCAACCCGTCGTCCAGTTCCGTCGCCTGGCTTCGGGCGTGGTCCGCGTCGTCGGCGTGGATGACCGTCCGCGCGCCGGTGCGCGCCCGCACCCGGTTCGCCGCCCGGGAATGATTGCGGTTGGTGAGGATAATCCGCGAAACGCCTTCTCGCGCGATGGCATCGAGGTCGTCTTCGGTCGGCTCGACCGGATCGACACAGATGTTGCCGCCGGGATGACGAACAAGGTGGCCATTGAAATTGTACCCGTGGGGTTCCGAAAACCACGACCACGTAAGGATATCGCTGACCACGTCCCGCATAATTCGTGCTGCCCGTTGCGCGCCGCTTACCGTGAAGCCGATGCGTAAGTGTAGTAGCCCCAGCGAGGGGCGTCACGATGAACCTTCACCCCGGATTCTGCCCTAGCGTCCCTCGCGGTACCAGGCGAAGAGCGCGGCGCCGAGCGCGAGCAACAGGACCGCGGCGGCCGGCAACAGCGGGGTCTGGGCGACGCCGGTGACCACGTAGGCCCGATTGGCGGTGATGCCGATCCAGCCGCGCCCAAAGCGGTCGCGGCGCGGGCTGACCTTGCGCAAAGCCGGCAGCTTTTCCGTGGCCAACCGCACCACCGTCCCGCCGCTCGCCTCGATCAGCGGGCTAAGCGCGGCCGGGCTGGCGCGCAGGTCCTCGAACTCGCGCGGATTGAGCGGCCCGGCGGCGGCCAGCGCGGTGCGGCGGCCGTCGCTGATCCGGTAGAGCCCGCCCTCCGCGGCCGCGATGGTGGCGCTGGCGCGGCCGCCCCGGCCCGGCTCCAGCACCACCTTTCGGGTTTCGCCCGAGGGCGAGGTGACCGTGATTTCCGGATGCTCGGGCGACAGCGAGCGGCGCAGGATCTCGAGCCGGCCGCCGGCGATGGTGGCGCGCAGGTCCTCCTCCTCCAGGTCCGGCTCGCGCATCAGCCAGTGGGCGATGCGGCGCAGCAGCTCGGCCTGCGGCCCGCCGCCCTCGAAGCCGCGCGACCACAGCCACATGTGGTCGCTCATGAACTGCGCCACCCGGCCCTCGCCGACCCGGTCCAGGATCAGCAGCGGCCGGTCCTCGACCCCGCTCATGACCACCGCGCCGGACTTGGTGTCGCCGTCGATCTGGCGGAACCAGCGGCCCCAGCTTGGCGACCCGCCGGGCTCGCCGGCGCCGTCCAGCTCCGCGGTCACGGGATGGCGCCGGCCGAGATCGGTGACTTGCGGCCGGTAGCCCTGCTCGAAGATCTTGCCGCTCGGCTCGACCGGCAGCACCCGGCCGAGCGGCGTGTGGTACAGCGACAGCGGCGTCGCGAAGGTCGGGCCGACCGCCTCCAGCAGGGCGCCGCCGTTTCTCACGTACCTGGCGATGTTGTCGAGGTAGATGCTGGGCAGCACGCCGCGCCGCCGGTAGCGGTCGAAGATGACCAGGTCGAACTCGTCCAGCTTGACCTCGAACAGCTCGCGGGTCGGGAAGGCGATCAGCGACAGCTCGCGGATCGGCGTGCCGTCCTGCTTCTCCGGCGGGCGCAGGATGGTGAAGTGGACCAGGTCGACCGAGGGATCGGATTTCAGGATGTTGCGCCAGGCGCGCTCGCCGGCGTAGGGCTCGCCGGAGACCAGCAGCACCCGCAGGCGGTCGCGCACGCCGTTGACCACCACCGCGACCCGGTTGTTGGCGAGCGAGAGCTCGCGCGGGCCGGCCTCGACCTCGATCTCCAATACGCTCGGGCCGCGGTGGTCGAGCTCGAACTCGATCTCTTGCTCGACCCCGCGTGGCACCAGCAGGGTTCTTTCGTCGCCGCCGTCGCGGCGCAGCGTGATGCGCACCAGGCGCGCGCCGTCCCTGGGCGGCAGGTCCTCGACGGTCACGGCCACGCTCAGCTTGCGCCCGACGATGCCGAAGCTCGGCGCCTTATTCACGATCAGGCGCCGGTCGCCTTCGTCCGCGGCGCCGGTCAGCAGCAGGTGCAGCGGCGCGTCCAGGCCCAGCGCCTCGAGGCTTTCGGGCACGTCGTGGACCTGGCCGTCGCTGATGAAAACCACGCCGGCGACGCGTCGGCGCGGCACCTTGGAGAGCGCCTGACGCAGCGCCGCGAACAGGCGGGTGCCGTCCTCCTCGATGCCCGCCGCCGCCGCGCCCGCGCGCAGCAGCCGGGTCTCGGTGCCCGGCAGCCGGTCCAGCGCCTCCAGCAGGTGCGCCACCGCGGCGTCGCTCTGCGCGCCGCGCGGCGCGATCGCCTGGCTCGGGCTCTCGTCGACCACCACCAGGACCACGTCGTCCAGCGCCTCGCGCTCCTCGCGCAGCAGGCTCGGGTTGGCCAGCGCGAGGATCAGGGTGCCGAGCGCGAGCGCGCGCCACCAGGTCCCGCGCGCGCGCCGCCACAGGGCGAAGCCCAGCACCAGCACCGTCGCCGCGGCGAGCAGCCCGACCGCGGCCCAGGGAAACAGGGGCGTCCAGGCGAGGGTCATACCAAAGGACCTTTGGTATCGGCGCCGGTCATTGTCCCAGCCGCTCCAGGATGAAGGGCACGTGGACCTGATCGGCCTTGTAGTTGCCGGTCATGGCGTACATCGTCAGGTTGACCCCGAAGCGGTAGGCCAACTCGCGTTGGCGCTCGCCGCCGGGCACCACGGCGAACATCGGCCGGCCGCTGTCGTTGATCGCCCAGGCGCCGGCCCAGTCGTTGGCGCCGACCAGGACCGGGCTCACGCCGTCGTTGACCCGCGCCTCGGTCGCCTCGACCCAGAGCGTGCCGCCCGAGTAGCGGCCCGGGAACTCCTGCATCAGATAGAACGAGCGGGTGATCACGTGGTCGGGCGGCACCGGCGTCAGCGGCGGGATGTCGAGGCCGCGGGTCAGGCGCTGCAGCGCCACCCCGGCGCGGCTGCCGCGGCCCATGATCTGGGCGCCGCCCTCGACCTCGCGCAGGTCGAACAGGATGGTGCCGCCGTTGCGCATGTAGTCGTTGAGCTTGCGCACCGCGATCTCGGACAGGTCGCGCTGCTGGGGCACGATCGGCCAGTACAACAAGGGGAAGAAGGCGAGCTCGTCGCGGACCAGATCGACGCCGAGCGGCGCCGCCGCCTCGATCGAGGTGCGCAGCCGCAGCACCCGGCTCAGCCCGCTGAGCCCGGCGCGGCTGACCTCGTCGATCGCGGGCACCCCGGTCTTCACGTAGGCGAGGCGGGTCTGCAGCGTGGCCTCAAGCGCGCGCGCGTCGTCGGTGCCGGTTTGCGCCCAGGCGGGGTCCCAGGGCAGCGCCAGGGCGAGCAGCAGTATCGCCACCCTGCCCCCTGGCCCGCCCCCTGGCCCGCCCCCTGGCCCGATGGCGACCCGCCGCGCCAGCAGGCCGCGCAGGCCGAGCGCGATCAGCAGGTCGGCCAAGGCCAGCAGCAACGCGGCGGCCAACATCCAGGGTTTCAGGTCGGTCTCCCGGTCGCGCGTGTAGCGGCCGTCCCGGACCCCCGCCGGCAGGCCTTCCAGGGCCTTGAGCGACGGCTCGGCGGCGATCAGGTTATGGGCGCGGCGCGGCCCCCGCGCGCCGTAGTAGCCCGGCGGGTGGCGCGGCCCGACGCGGCCGGCGTCCAGCGTCTCGCGGTCGAGGGCGAGGGCGGTCGCCGCCGGCGGCCCGAGCACGCCGAAGCCGTCGAGGGTCTCCAGCGGCGGCAGCGGCCGCTCGACGAAGTCGCCGCCGCGCACGCCCTGGCTGGTCGCGACCAGCCGGCGCAGCGCCTCGACGAACAGGCCCGAGAGCGGCAGGT
The DNA here is from genome assembly GCA_022572685.1 of Pseudomonadota bacterium. Taxonomy (GTDB): domain Bacteria; phylum Pseudomonadota; class Alphaproteobacteria; order Kiloniellales; family J153; genus JACZVL01. Next base: position 8,657 of record JACZVL010000076.1, on the reverse strand, counting down.
TCGACCAGTCGGTGTTGGCCGTGGTGTGGAACAGCACGACCCAGCCCTCGCCGCGCCGCGCCGCGGTCACCAGCGGCGTGCCATCGGTCAGCCGGGCCCAGCTGCGCTCGCCCAGGTCGAGCGTCGGCTCGGCCAGCACCTGACGGCGGATCAGCACGTCCTGGGGCACGGTCAGGCCGGCGAACGGGCTCTTGGCGTCGAACGGCGCGAGACGCGCCGGCTGGTTCCAGGTCAGGATCCCGCTCAGGCGCCGGTCGCCGCCGCGCAGGCGCACCGGCAGCAGGCTGTCCGGCTCGGCCGGGTTCCGCGCGGCGCCGGCCTCGGCCAGGCGCGGGCCGGCGAAGCGCAGCAGCAGCCCGCCGCGCTCGACCCAGTTCTCCAGCAGCTTGCGGTCGTCGCCGGGCAGCGTGCCGGTATCGGGCAGGACCAGCACCGCGAGGTCGCGGCGCAGCAACTCGGCCACCGCGCCCCGGCGCAACTCGGTATAGGGATCGAGCGCGCGCTCGAGGTAGTAGATCTCGCTCAGCAGCGGTTGGGCCTCCTCGACCGGCCCGGTCGAGACCAGGCCGACCGGCCGCCGGCGCCAGCGCTCGTCGAGCAGAAACACCGCACCGGCGGAGTTCTCGCCCTCCACGCTCAGGCGCGCGATCCGGTTGCGCAGCTCGACCGGCAGCTCGATGCGGGCCTCGGCCTCGGTCTCGCCGGCCGCGAAGGTCAGCTCGGCGCGCGCCACCAGGGTGCCGTCCTCGGCGCTCGCCACCACGGTGGCGGTGTCGGGCCCGGCGCTCTGCGCCCGGCGCAGGCGCAGAGTCAGCGCCAGGCCCTCGCTCTCCGGCGGCAATAGCAGGCGGGCGAGGCCGGCGGGTGGGTCGCGCAACACGTCGAGGCGGCCGAATTTTTGCAACCGCTTGGCGAGCGCTTCGGCCTGGCCGTCGTCGAGCCCGTTGGACAGCCAGACCACGTGGGCCGAGCCCGGCAGCTCCAGCCCTTGGATCGCGGCCAGGGCCCCGGCGCGGTCGACCGGCCAGGGTTTGGGTTTCAGGCCTTGCACCAGGCGCCGCGCCTCCGCCGCCGGGAGCAGGCCGGTGGCGCTCGGCGGCCGCTCCAGCTCGTCGGGCGCGGTGGCCAATACCACTACCGGCCGGCCCGCGCGCTCGGCCTGGCCGAGCAGGTCGTCGAGCACGCCGCGCCGCGCCTGCCAATGGCGCGCCGCCGCCCAGCCGTCGTCGATCACCAGCATCAGCGGCCCGCTGCCGGTCAGCTGGGTGGCCGGATTCAGAAGCGGCCGGGCCAGCGCCAGGATCACCAGGCCCGCGATCGCCAGGCGCAGCAGAATCAGCCACCAGGGCGTGCGCGCCGGGGTCTCCTCCGGCGGCCGCAGCCCGAGCAGCAGCCGGATCGCCGGGAAGGTCAGCCGGCGCGGCGCCGGCGGCGTCACCCGCAGCAGCAGCCAAATCAGCGGCAGACCGGCGAGCGCCAGCAGAATCCAGGGTTGGGCGAAGGCGAGCGGTCCGAGGCCGAGCATCCCCACCTCCTACCTGCGTCCCGCCGGCCGCGCCAGCGCCGCGTAGAGCGCGAGCAGCGCCGATTGCGGCGGCTGGTCGGTGCGGTGGGTGGCGAAGATCCAGCCGGCCGCGCGGGCGATGGCGCGCAGGCCCGCGCGCTGCGCGTCCAGGCGCGCCAGATAGTCGCCGCGCACCGCCTCGACCCGCGACAGCAACCAGGGCTCCTCGCCCTCCAGGCCCTCGAAGCGCACCCGGCCGTCGTAGGGCAGGCTCTCCTCGGCCGGGTCGAGCACCTGCAGCAGGTAGCCCTTGACCCCGATCTCGGCGTAGCGGCGCACCGCCGCGTCGATCTGGTCGAGGGGCGCCAGGAAATCGCCGATGAACACGGTCTGGGCGTCGCGCGGCAGTGGCTCGAAGGGCGGCAGGTCGGGGCCCGCGCGCGCGTCTGGTTGGTCGTGCTCGATCCCTCGCTGGTCGTGCTCGATCAGGGTCGCCAAACGGCCGAGCGCGGCGCGGCCGTGCAGCGGCCTGAGGCCCGAGCCGAGCAGCGTGACGTGCTCGCCGCCGCGCAGCAGCAGGGCCGCCAGCGCCAGCGCCAGCAGATCGGCGCGGCCACGCTTGTCCTGATACCGGTCGGAGGAGCGCCAGCCCATGGAGGCCGAGGTATCGCGCCAGATCCACACCGACTGCGCCGCCTCCCACTCCATCTGGCGCACATAGACCCGGTCCGACTTGGCCGACTGGCGCCAGTCGATCGATTGCGGCTGGTCGCCGAAGTGGTATTCGCGGAACTGCCAGAAGGTTTCACCCTGGCCGACCCGGCGGCGGCCATGCACCCCCTGGGCCACCGTCGAGGCGACCCGCTCGGCCGCGACCAGCAGCGGCGGCAGCGTCGCCGCCAACTGCTCGGCGCGCTGCCGCAGGGGGAGAGAGGCTACCGGGAGGGAGGCTACCGCCATGGATTCTCCGCCGCCATGGAAACCGGGAAACGCCGACGCCTGGTCACGCAAAGGGCTCGCACAGCCGGTCGATGATTTCGTCGATCTGGACGCCCTCGGCGCGGGCCGCGAAGTTGAGCGCCATGCGGTGGCGCAGCACCGGCTTGGCCAGTTCGATCACATCGTCGATCGAGGGCGCCAGGCGGCCGTCGAGCAGCGCCTGGGCGCGCACCGCCAGCATCAGCGACTGGCTGGCCCGCGGCCCCGGGCCCCAGGCGACCTGGCCGCGCACCTCGGGCAGCTCGCTCTCCTCGGGCCGGCCCCTGCGCACCAGCGCCAGGATCGCCTCGACCACGCTCTCGCCGACCGGCATCCGGCGCACCAGGCGCTGGGCCGCGATCAGCTCCTCGGCGTCCATCACCCGCACCGCCTCGGCCTGCTCGGCGCCGGTGGTGGCGATCAGCATGCGGCGCTCGGCCTCGAGGTCCGGATAGTCGATCCCGATCTCCATCAGGAAGCGGTCGAGCTGCGCCTCGGGCAGAGGATAGACGCCCTCCTGCTCGATCGGGTTCTGGGTCGCCAGCACGTGGAACGGCCGCGGCAGGTCGTGCGACACGCCGGCCACGGTGACCCGGTGCTCCTGCATCGCCTGCAGCAGCGCGGACTGGGTGCGCGGGCTGGCGCGGTTGATCTCGTCGGCCATCAACAGCTGGCAGAACACCGGGCCCGGGATGAAGCGGAACGCGCGCCGCCCGCTGTCGCTCTCCTCCAGCACCTCCGAGCCCAGGATGTCGGCGGGCATCAGGTCGGGCGTGCACTGCACCCGTTTGTCGTCGAGGCCGAAGACCGTGCCGAGGGTATCCACCAGCAGCGTCTTGGCGAGGCCGGGAACGCCGATCACCAGCGCGTGGCCGCCGGCGAGCAATGTGATAAGGGTTTGATCGATCACCCGTTGTTGGCCGAAAATGATCCGGCCGATGCTTTCGCGGACCGCGTGCAGGCGCTGGCCCAGGGATTCGATATCCTCGGCCAATCTGGCGCCGCCGGCGTCTTCGAAGGGGACGGTGGGGGAAGCAGTCACGGGGGCTGGCCTCCAGGCTTTGAGGTCTCGAAATAAGGCAGGCCATGACCGGGAACACGTCACGACCCTCCGGCGATCAGCGGAAGATAGGGCTTTCCTCGCCCTCTGACCAGCCGTCCGGCTCCGAAACCCTGCCCAGCTGTGGGGACTTCGACATCCGCATCGCCCGCGACGGGACCTGGTTCCACCAGGGCTCGCCGATCGGCCGCAAACCGCTGGTACGGCTGTTCGCCAGCGTGCTGCGGCGCGAGGCGGACGGCGAGTTCTGGCTGGTGACCCCGGTCGAGCGCGGCCGGGTGATCGTGGACGATGCGCCGTTCGTTGCCGTCGAGCTCGCCGCAAGCGGCACCGGAAGCAGCCAGATCTTGCGCTTCCGCACCAATATCGACGACTGGGTCGAGGCCGACGCCGCGCACCCGATCCGGGTGGCCCAGGCGCCCGACAGTGGCGAGCCCCGTCCCTATATCCTGGTTCGGGACGGGCTCGAGGCGCTGATCGCGCGTTCGGCGTACTATCACCTGGTCGAGCTCGCGGTCGAACGCGAGGCAGGCGGCGAGACGGGCGGCGAGACGGTTTTGGGCGTATGGAGCAAGGAAACTTTCTTTCCCCTGGGCAGTCTGGAATGAGCGGGGCTGGAATGAGCCGGATCGGGGTCAGCGCCGAGCAGGTGGCGGCCCGGCTCGCGGCCGCGCCCGGGCCCGGCCGCCGGGCCGGGCTCATGGGGGCCGCGCTCATGGGCCGGGTCCCCGACACGGCCGCGCGGCCGCGCGGCGATCACGACCTCAATCCCGAGCTCTACCAGCCGGGGCGCCGCCTGATCCCGGCCGCGGTGCTGGTGCCGATCGTCGAACGCGAGGCGGAGCTGACCGTGCTGCTGACCCGCCGCACCGAGCATCTGGACGACCACGCCGGCCAGATCGCCTTCCCCGGCGGGCGCATCGAGGCCGGCGACGCCGGTCCCGGCGCGGCCGCATTGAGAGAGGCCGAGGAGGAGACCGGCCTGCCGCCGGCGCGGGTGCGCCTAATCGGTCAATTGGACACTTACGTGACCCGGACCGGCTTCGAGGTCGTGCCCATGGTCGGCCTGGTCACCCCGCCGTTCCCTATCAAGCCCGACAGCTTCGAGGTGGCCGAGGTCTTCGAGGTGCCGCTCGGCTTCTTTCTGGCGCCGGAGAACCGCGAGCGCCACAGCCGCGCCTACCAGGGCAAGGAGCGGCAATTCTACGCCTTTCCCTATGGCGACTATTACATCTGGGGCGCGACCGCCGGAATGCTGGTCAACCTGGTGGAAGTGCTGAACCCGGACCCGGGCGGCTGACCGTGCCGGGCAAGGAACGCGCCCGGACCGCGGCCGGCCCGGCCGGAAAAATCCCGCTACAGGACTGGATGCGCGCGCCGGCGACCCGCGCGGTGATCGCGGCGCTGACCGCCGAGGGCGCGGAGCTGCGCTTCGTCGGCGGCTGCGTGCGCGACACGCTGGCCGGGCGCGAGGTCCGGGACATCGACATCGCCACCAAGCTGGCGCCCGGGGAGGTCATGCGCCGGCTCGAAGCCGCCGGCCTCAAGGCGATCCCGACCGGGGTGGCGCACGGCACCGTGACCGCGGTCGCGCTCGGCGAGCCCTTCCAGATCACCACGCTCAGGGTCGACGTCGAGACCGATGGGCGCCGCGCCAAGGTCGCCTTCACCGACGATTGGATCGCGGACGCGGCGCGCCGCGACTTCACCTTCAACGCGCTGTCCTGCAGCCCCGACGGCACCTTCTACGATCCCTTCGACGGCGCCGCCGACCTCGCCGCCGGACGGGTCCGCTTCGTCGGCGAGGCGCGCGCCCGAATCGAGGAGGACTATCTGCGCCTGCTGCGCTTCTTCCGCTTCCAGGCCCATTTCGGCAAGCAGCCGCCGGACCCGGAGACCCTCGAGGTCGTGGAGGCGTTGGCGCCGAACCTGGCCCGGCTCTCCGGCGAGCGGGTGCGCGCCGAGCTGTTCCGCCTGCTCGAGGCACCCGACCCCCTGCCGGTGGTCGAGATCTTGATCGCACGGCGAATCCTGCGCGCGGTGGTGCCGACCCTGGGCGACGCGGCGTTGCTGCGCGCCCTGCTGCGGGTCGAGGCGCCCGGCGCGCCGATCGATCCGGTGCTGCGCCTGGCCGCCCTGGTCGAGCCGGGCCGGGCCGGGGCCGAGGCGCTGGCCGGGCGCCTGCGCCTGTCGAACCGACAGCGTTCGGTGCTGGTCGGCCTGCTCGACCCGCCGCTCGACCCGCCGCTCGACCCTGGGGCGCCTGACCCTGGGGCCGAGGTCTCGCTCAAGGACCGGCACCGCGCGGTGCGCGAGCTGGGTGCGCCGCTGTTCCACAAGCTGTTGCGCCTGTGCTGGGCGCGCCATCACCGTGGCGACGAGGCGGCGGTTCCCGATGCGGCGTTCGAGGCGGCGCTCGCCGAGGCCGAGCGCCTGGCCGGGATCGCCTTTCCCCTGGCCGGGCGCGACGCACGCGCGCTCGGGGTGCGCGAAGGACCGAGGCTGGGCGGTCTGCTCGCCGCGGTCGAGGCGTGGTGGGCCGAGCGCGACTTCGCGCCCAGCCGCGCGGACTGCCTGGAGCGCCTGAAGGAATTGATCGCGGCCGAGTGAGCGGCCTCTAGGGCCATGCTCACGGCCACGCGACGGCAAGGGCTCGATATTATCCGGGATTGCTTCCTACGTCATTTCCTTCGTAGCCTATTGCAAAGGCCCTCGGATTCGACGAAAACCGGGCAATGCCGGATCTCACGTCCACCATCGAAGAACTTGTCACCCGCCCCGGGCACGAAAAGGTGCGGGTGCTGGTAGACCGTATCTTGGTGGATGGACTTCGCGTCGAAAGCCGGGATATTGATTTCGAGAAGCCAGTTCCCGAGGTTCACGGCCGAATCGATGCGCTATTGGGCCGCTCCGTCTTTGAATTCAAGAGCGATCTACGGGCAGAAGGCGATGATGCGGAAAGCCAGCTTGCTCGATATCTAGGCGAGCGAGAACAGGCGACAAACCATCGTTACGTGGGTCTTGCGATCGATGGGGCTACGTTTGTGGCGTACGAACGGGGCAGAGACGAAAGTCTTAGGGAACTTGCGCGACACACCCCCTCTGCCGACGATCCACGCGGTCTTCTCGCTTGGCTACAGACGGTTCTTGCTGTCGGAGAGGAGCTTTCCCCGGAGCCGGAGCTTGTTCGTCGAGAACTGGGCCGCGATAGCCCGGCCTACCGCCGTGCGCAGGGGGAACTCTCCATCCTCTGGAGCGAAGTTGCCGGTCATCCCGACGTACAGGTCAAGAGAAAGCTCTGGGACGACTACCTTGAACAAGTATATGGGGCGCGCATCGGGGGCGATGCTCTTTTTCTTCAGCACACCTATCTGACCATTATCGCCAAAACCATGGCCACGAGCGTGTTGGGGGAAATTCCAACCGATGCTGAAACACTCCTGTCAGGCGCGGCCTTCGAAAGGGCTGGAATTCAGGGCGCCGTCGAATCCGATTTCTTCGATTGGGTGCTTTCGGCTTCGGGTGGGGAACGACTCGTCATGCGGCTTGCACGGCAAGTCAGCCGGTTTCGCTTGGTTGACGTCGAACACGACGTGATGAAGGGGCTCTACGAGTCCCTGATCGATCCCGAGCAGCGGCACGATCTAGGCGAATATTATACACCCGACTGGCTGGCTACTTGGATGTGTGAGCGGGCCATACCGCAGCCGCTGGGGCAAAAGGTGCTCGACCCCGCCTGTGGCTCCGGTACTTTCCTTTTTCACGCAGTGCGCAGGCATTTGGAAGCTGCAGAGGAAGCTGGTCTCGGACCCGACCAGGCGCTAGAGGGGTGTACTGACAAGGTCATTGGCATCGATGTACATCCGGTAGCGGTAGCCATTGCCCGGGTGACTTTTCTTCTTGCGATAGGCGAAGAACGGCTGCGGGCGCGGCCAGCACGGCTCACGATCCCCGTCTATCTCGGCGACAGCCTACAATGGAATACGGAGGGCTTCTTTGGTCGGCGTGAGGTAAGGGTCCAGGTGCCGGATGGACCGGTGCTTCGTTTCCCGGACCACGTTGCTGAAGACGCGGCCCTTTTTGATGCGATTGTCCATGCGATGGTCGAATATGCTGAGCCACCGGCGGCGGAAACTGCCGGGTTCCGCGCGTGGCTCCGGCGCAATGGCATCACGGACGCCAGGGATATCGCCACTTTGGAGCGCACCTATGAGGATCTGGTGATGCTCCGCCAGACGGGGCGGAATCACATCTGGGGATATGTACTTCGAAATTTGAGCCGTCCGTTTGCCCTATCGGCTCCGGCGCGCCGGGCGGACGTGGTTATCGGGAATCCACCATGGCTGTCGTACCGGTACATGGCGCCGAGGATGCAGGAGCGATTTCGCAAGGAATGTAAGGAAAGGCGGTTGTGGACGGGTGGAAAGGTGGCAACCCATCAAGATATTTCGGCCTATTTCTTTGCACGGGCCGTCGAGCTCTATCTTAAGGATGGTGGCATGATTGCCTTTGTCATGCCATATGCAGCTTTGACTCGGCAGCAATTCAAAGGGTTTCAGAGCCAGCAGTTTGGCAAGGGACGAGATCAGATAGTCCGTTTCGAAGAGGTATGGACATTTGATGAGAAGGTTCAACCCCTATTCCCCGTACCGTCATGCGCGATCTTCGCAGAGCGAAACGCCACGGGCGCTCGACCTGAGAATGTGGTCGCATTCTCCGGACGGCTATCTCAACGGAATGCGAGTTCAGACGCGGCTACGATCACTTTGTCGCGTCAAACCGTTCGATGGCCAGAGGCTGGCGAACAACCAGCGCGATCTCCGTACCAGCGTTTGTTCCGCAATGGCGCTACAGTATATCCGCGCAAGCTGTTCGTTGTTGAGCGTATCTCGCCTGGGCGGTTCGGTGAGAATCCAGAGGCTCCTCTTGTGCGCAGCCGCCAGAGGCGACAAGAAAAGCAACCCTGGAAGGACCTTGCGCCGCTCGAAGGTAATATAGAGCGGCGGTTTCTAAGGCGCCTCTATCTAGGGGAATCTCTTGCACCTTTTCGGCTCTTGGAGCCAGTTGAGGCTGTCATTCCATGGGAACCAGATTCAGGAAGCTTGATTAGCGCCA